>CAJMOT010000001.1 GCA_905214995.1 uncultured bacterium
CCAGGCGGCGTGCGACGCCGCCCTGCTGCCGTGGATCGGCCCGGAGGGGGCGTCCGAGCCGGGCGGCAAGCTCTCCGTTCTGCTCGACAGGGTGGAGGAACTCTGCGGGGCGGGGAAAAAAGTTTTGGTTTTCAGCCAATTCGCAAAGTTTCTCGACCTCGCGAAGTTCGCGCTTAAAACCCGCGTGGACGAGGCGGACATTTATACGCTCACGGGCTCGACGCGCGACAGGGCGGCCCCCGTCGGCGCTTTCCAGAGTTCGGGGCGCGGCTGCGTGATGCTCGTGAGCTTGCGCGCGGGCGGCACGGGAATAACGCTTTCGGAGGCCGACTACATCTTTCTCGCCGACCCGTGGTGGAATCCCGCCGTGGAGGAGCAGGCCATCGACCGCGCCCATAGAATCGGAAGGCGCGGCGACGTGTTCGTCTACCGCATGATAGCCGGCGGCACCGTGGAGGAGAGGGTTCGCAAGCTCCAGGCGCGCAAGCGCAAACTTTTCGACGACCTCGTCGGCGGCCTGCGCGACGTGTCGAGCCGAGAGAAATTCGCCCAAACCATAGCGGAGATTTTAAAATGAAAATAGTGTCGTGGAATGTTAACGGTCTGAGGGCGGCGATGTCGAAAAACTTTGCGGAGTTTGTGGAGACTGTCCGGCCCGACGTGCTGTGCTTGCAGGAGACCAAAGTTCCGCGCGAAGTTGCGGACTCGCTGGAAATTCCCTTCAAGCGCAAAATATTTTCGTGCGCAGACAAAAAGGGGTATTCGGGAACCGCGATATTTTCCAATATCGAACCCGTTTACATGGGGGCCGTCGCGCTCGAGGGACACCCCGAGGAGGGGCGCATAACCGTCGCGGAATTTGAGAATTTCAATCTGATAAACGTTTATGTCCCAAATTCGCAGGACGGATTGAAGAGGCTGGAATACCGGACGAAATCTTGGGACGCCGACTTTTCGGCTTTCGTGAAGTCGCGAAAGAACGCGATCGTGTGCGGAGACTTGAACGTCGCGCGGACTCCGATAGACGTTTACGACCCGAAAGACGCGCGCGGATGCGCAGGATTTACCGAAGAGGAGCGCGCGGATTTTGAAAAATTTCTCTCCGAATGCGATTTGAGCGACGTCTGGCGGGATTCCCACCCCGACGAGATCAAGTACACGTGGTGGAGCTACTTTCGCAGGGCGCGCGAGCGCGGCAGAGGGTGGAGAATAGACTACTTTTTGGTATCGCGCAGCCTCCTGCCGCTGGTGAAGGGCGCGGAGCTGATGAACGAAGTGGGCGGTTCCGACCATTGCCCCATAGCCCTCGAACTTGAAGCCGGTTAGGGGTTGCGCATCCCAAATGCGCCGGAGCGCGTTCGGGTTCGCGTTGCGCGGTTTTGCATGGGCTGCGCTATTTATTTTTATGTTCGGCTTGCGGACGCGTCACTTCGCCTGCCGCGTTTTCTTAATGGATAAAAGGCGGCGGGCGTGCGGCAAATTTCCGCGGGCAGGTAGGTTGGCGGAATGCGCAACTTATTGAAGGAAAATCTTAAAATGATTATATGCTTGACATTTAAAACAACATTTGAGAATAAAATCATAACTTTTAACCCCATCTTGCACGCATCTATGAAAATGAAAAAATTGTTGCCCTTCGCCGCATCGGCGTTTTTCTGTTCCCTTCCGCTTTCTGCGAATGTCCTATACTGGGTTGACGCCACTTCCTATTTCAATGCCGACGCGTCCGGTACGCTCGACGGCAGAAACATTTGGGATTTACATAGAAATTTCTCGGACGTGGAAAAATCGGAGTATTCTGACAACTACAACTGGGCTGCCGGCTATGCCGTAAGAGAGGTGTCTCTCCAGGATCCCGAGTCGGGGCAGACGACGGTTTATTATGTTCCGGTTTACGAATACGCCTCAACCGTGACGGCGCCCGATGAAAACACCGACGTCTATTTCAAATTCAGCGATTTTTCAACTGGCAATGCCGAAACGGGGTACAGGTACCGCATAGCCGGTTCTCCCGTATTGCAGGCCGATACTGCCGTAAAAAGCATAACCGTCGAAAGCGCCAACGACAATTGGCTGATGTTCAGGACAAACGGCTACGACCTCACCGTCGTGGAGGACGTGTCGTTCAATTCGACTGCCGTCTCATGGATCGGCGGCAGTTCCGCTTCCAACATTAGAATCGGCGGAAACGTTTACACGTATGACAATAGCGTTTCCAGGTACCACGCCGTAAGGCTCGGCGGCGACGGCGTTGGGGCTATCGCAATCGGCGGCGACATAATATTTGAAAACTCGGGCAGGATACAGATGTCTACGTCCGGAGCGGAGTCGACTTTCGAAGCCCCCCAGACTGCCGTCGGCGGGATAGTCAATTTTTCAGGCTACGCCGCGCGCCTTGACCTCGGCCGCAGGTCGGCGACGGAGCAGTTTTACTCTTTCGGCGGGCTCAGCGGCAGCAACAGCGGCGCCGTCATATCCACCGACGCCGAGGCGTACTCCAACGGCTTGGTTTCCACATTGGTTCTCGCCAATTCTTCCGACGCGGTTTTTGCCGGCAAAATTACCAATCCCGCGACGGCCGAAGATAACGCGTCTACCGCTCTTGTCAATACGGTAAATGTCGTGATGAACGGCAGCGCCGCGCAGACGCTCTCCGGAGACAACGATTTCAGGGGCTATGTGACGGTTCAAAGCGGCACGCTGCTTTTGCGCACCGCAAACGGGGCCGCGCACGGCAAACTAACGCTAAACGGCGGCAAATTTGGCGCAATCGGCAACGCCGCGTTCTCGTCTGCCGAGTGGAACGGAGGCTCGATAGGGTTTTTCAATACGGATGAAGCCGTCGCCGTGATGACGCCCGAAACTGTGACCATAAACGGCGAATTTCTTAAAGCTGGCTCCGGCAAAATAGCGGTGGACTTCAACGGCATCGACGCCTACGACCTGATAGACAACGGGCAGTGGTACGATTTGATAGAGGCGGCGTCTCTCAGCGGATTTTCGGACGAGGCGGACGACGATTTTATCGCGGCAAACCTGTCCGGCGGCTACGCCGAATTTCAATGGGTCGACGGCGATATCGGAAAAGTTTTGCAAGTGAGCTTTTCGAGCGTCCCCGAACCCGCCGCGGTTGCGCTCCTATTGGGATTTCCCGCATTGGCTTTTGCCGCGCGCAAACGCCGGCTGTCCAAATGATTTTTGCGCGGGAAATCCGCTGCGGCGCGCATAGGCGCTTCATTTGATGCGCCGCGGGGTTTTGGGTGACGGCAGCCCTGTTGCGGGGCGGCAAAGAGATATGCCATCGGGTCGCGATCGGCGCCTTTTCATTCAATGGGAGGCGCGCCCCGCTCCCGAGCCGGTTGCGCCCTTTTCACAGGAAGCGGCATTGAGCGTTTTTAAGCAGGGAATTTTTAAAATATTTGCGCTGTTTTTTGACAAGGGCCGCGGTGTCGCGCGCGATTTGCCATTCGAGTTCGCGCTCGTTTTTTCCGCCGCTTTCCAGCCACGCTATCGTTTCGCGATACCCTATCGCCGAGGCGGCGGACGGATTGTTTTTTATTCCGCGCGCGAGAAGCTTTTCGGTTTCCCCTATCAGCCCTCCGGAGAGCATTCGGCGGGTTCTCTCGCGGATTCTCTCCAAGAGCGCTTCGTCGGGGGCGTCGAGAATCTGCACATTGCGCGAGATTTCCCCCATCGGGCAGGGAAGGGCGGCGAATTCCTCCGCGAGCTTGGCGCAGGTCTTGCCGCTTGCCATGCAGCGCGCGAGGGCGTTTTTTGCGCGCCTCGGGTTGAGAATGTCCACAGTTCGCGCCGCGTCGGGGTCGATTTCGAGCAGCGCCTCGGCGAGCCTGCCCGCTCCGCTTTTCTCGATTTCGTCGCAGATTTTTTTTACGTCGCCGGGGATTTTGACGCCGTCGGTCACCGCGGCGAACCACGAGCGCAGGTAGAAGCCGCTGCCGCCGCACACAACCGCCCTTTTGCCGCGCGCGGATATGCCGTCGAGGGCGGCTTTCGCGAGCCGCGCATACTCGGCGACGTCGAAAGGTTTGTCGCAGTCGGCGACGTCTATCAGGTGGTGCGGGACTTCCGCCAGCTCTTCCGGCGCCGCCTTCGCGCTTCCGATGTCCATGCCCCTGTACACCTGCACGCTGTCGCAAGATATTATCTCGCCGCCGATTTTTTTCGCGAGCTCTATCGCCCGCCGCGTCTTGCCCGAGCACGTGACGCCCGTTATTATGAAAACCTCCGTCATTTTTTTGCGCGCAGCGCGGCGCAGATTTCGCACATGGTCTCGGGAGTCTTGCACGCGCGGGCGGTGCAGAACGCGCGCCCGTAGTATATGAATTGCAGGTGCATTCCGCCCCATCTTTCGGGCGGATAGAGTTTTTTCAAATCCCTTTCCGTGCGCTCGACGCTCGAGCCGTCGGACAGCCCCCAGCGCCGGGCGAGCCTGTGTATGTGCGTGTCCACGGGGAACGCGGGGGTGTCGAAGGCCTGCACCATCATTACCGAGGCCGTCTTGTGCCCGACTCCCGGAAGCGCCTCGAGCTCTTCGAGCGAGCGCGGGACTTCGCCGCCGTATTTGTCGCGCAGGATTTCCGCCGTCGCCCTAATGTTTTTTGCCTTTGCGTTGGATAGGCCGCACGGCCTTATGATTTCGCGTATTTGCGCCTCTGAGAGCTTGGCCATCTCTTCGGGCGTGTCGGCGAGCTCAAAGAGCCGCGGCGACACCTCGTTTACGCGCTTGTCGGTGCATTGCGCCGACAGCATCACGGCCACGAGAAACGTGAAGTCGTTGAGGCTGTCGAGCGGCACGGTCGGGTTTGGAAAAGCCTCGTCGAGCTTTTCCATTACAAAGTCCGCCCTTTGACGCTTGTTCATGTCAGTCCTCAAGCCCTTTGAGCAGGAAGGAAAATTCGTAGGTTTTTCCGGATTCCACGGTGTGCGGCTTTTCCGGAAGCCCGCTCTTGCTCCACGAATTTTTTCCGCCCACTCCCGCGGAGGCGGCGGATACGCTTATGACGTTGAAGCCCCTCTTGGGAATCTGGTGGTGGTGCGAGGCCTGTTCGATGTCCTCCGGCAGGCAGGGATAGGCGGAGAATTCGAAATTTTTCGGCCCCGCGGCCTCTATCAGCAGGGCGGCGTCGGCGTCGTCTCCCGAAATTTTGGCGTAGCGCGCGCCGGAGGCGTTTGAAGATTCCTGCGGTTCTATGTACGGGAAGAACGCCTCGGAGATCTTCGCCTTGAACACGGCTTCCCACGCACCCGCGCGGCGGTCGGAATAGGTTTCATAAGGGCCCTCGCCGAACCATTCGCGCTCGTCGAGTTCGGCGGGGACGCGGAACTGCATGCCGACCTTTTGGAGCGGCGGCAGGCCCGCCGCGGGGGAGACGGACGCCGATACGAGAATCGAGCCGTCCGGACGGACTTCATAGGAGAAGCGAGCCTTTGAGCCGCGCGCGGGAATGGCGTATTCGGCGTCTATTTTAAGCAGCGACTTTCCGTTCCCCGACATGTGGTTCGACCTGAATTTAAGCAGCGTCATCCTGTCCTCGGCGGTGCGCCAAACCGCGAGCTCTTTGGAGAGCTTCGCTCCCATTTCGTTGTTGGTGGCCGGGCGGCGGAGGCTGAGCTTCATCGGCCCCTCGATGAGCGTCTGCGAGTCGAACTCGTAAGATTCGAGCCACCCCGTGCGCCTGTCGAATGCCGCCTTGAAATCATCTCCCGCAACGCGGAGCTTTTCGTCGTCGGAGGATACTTTCATTTCGCCCGCGTCGGAGACCTCCGTCCGCGCGTAGGAGCCTTCGAGCGAAAACTGCTCCCACGCGATTTCCTCGCCCGCCTTCACCGCGTTGGGGGCGTCTTTGCGGGTTTTGAAGCCCAGCCTGAGCGCGTATTCGCCGCGCTCGGAAAAATCGCAGTCGGACAGGTCGATGACGGCGGCGCGCTCCGTTTGCGGGGGAATTGCGGGAAGGTCGAAACCGCCGGAGTCTATTTCCCTGCCGTCGCGCGTCAGGCTCCACGATGCGGATACGTTTTCGAGCGAAGAGAAAAAGTTTTCGTTGAATATCTTTACGCGCAGCTTCTTGCCGGAGAATCCGTCGGCGCGCGCATGGATGTTCTGGTATGCCTTTTTAACCTCCCAAGCGTGCGGGGAGGGCCGCCAGTCAGGCTGCACCATTCCGTTGAGGCAGAACGAATAGTCGGTTGGGAAGTCTCCGAAGTCCCCGCCGAATGCGAAGTATTTGCCCTTCCTCGGCTTTTGCTCGAAGTCGGCGAAGTCTATTTTCGAGAGCTCGCGCGCGCCGTCGGGGAGCGCGAAGAAAAAGTTTTCTTCAAGCGCGGCGTCTACGGCTCTGAACTTTTTTACCGCCCCCGCGAAGCGTTCGTGGCTCTCCTTGTCGTATTCGGCTATGGTGAATGGGGCGGAGGAGAGAAATTCCATCTCCGGAACTTTTTTCGAAGCCGCCTCCGCTCCGTCTATGAAGATTTTCATTTTCCCGTTCCCGACGGACGCCGCAATCTGCGCGCTTTTGCCGAGCAGGTCGGTCTTGGCTTCGAGAGTCTCCCATTCCCTGCCGTTGAACACGGCAAACGAAACGATTTTTCTGGCGTCGAAAAATTTCAGCTCAAAGGCGCCGGGTTGGCGGACTATGATTTCCTCGTTTCGCGTCCACGGCGCGCGCTCGGCGTTTTTCGCGCCGCCCTCGTCGTAGTCGGCGCGCGGCAAAAATCCCTTGGGCGCCATTTCCGCGACGACGGTGAAAGCTTTTGCGGGAGAGTTGAAGAGCCCCGGGAAAGCCACCGCGGAGGCGTTTTCCATGACGTTTTTGGAGACGGTGTCGCTGAACACGGCTATATCCCTTTTAGGATTTGCGGAGTCGGAGACTTTCACAACCGGTTCGGCGTTTTTGCATATGCCTTGGTCTTTCCAATCCCATATGAATCCGCCCTGAAACATGGGCTCTTTGCGGACGAGATCCCAGTAGTCGGCCATACATCCGCCGCTGTTTCCCATCATATGGGCGTATTCGCAAATTATGGCGGGCTTCCTGTCCGCCTCCGGCTTTTTCCTCTGTTCGTCGAGGTGCTTTTTTATGTCGGCGGGAGAGGCGTACATGGTCGAATACATGTCCACGTATTTCTGCCCATGGTCGCGGTCGAAGTGAATCATTCGCGAGGGGTCGCGCCTGCGGATTTTTTCGGCCGCCTCCGCGAAATGCTTGTTGTCGAGCGTTTCGTTGCATAGCGACCAGACCACGACGCTCGCGTGGTTCTTGTCGCGCTCCACCATGTTGTTGATTCTGTCCCAAATGGCGGCGCCCCACGTGTCCTTGTTCTTGAAAGGCGCCTTTTCCCCCATGCCGTCGAGTCCGTGCATCTCTATATTTGCCTCGTCTATGACGTACATTCCGAGCTCGTCGCAGAGGTCGTAGAAGTCGGGGCGGTTGGGGTAGTGCGATGTTCTTATCGCGTTGATGTTGTATTTTTTCATCTCGAGTATGTCGCGGCGCGCGGTTTCGCGGTCGATTGCCTGCGCGAGCTTCGGGTCGTGCTCATGGCGGTTTACGCCCTTGAAGAGCACGGGCTGCCCGTTGACGAGAATCTGCCCGTTTTTGCGCTCCACGCTCCTAAACCCGACTTTGAACGGAGCGTACATTTTGACGCCGGAGGCCGTCTCAAATTCGAGCAGGAAGTCATAGAGGTTGGGGATTTCCGCGCTCCATTGGCGGACGCGCTCGACGGGCGGGAACTCCCAGCGGCATATCATGAATTTTTTTGAGTCCACGCTCTTTGCGGACTCCGCTACGGACAGGAGCTTTCCGCCGTCGTACAGCATGCCTTTCAGCCTGAATCCGCGCGGCATGTCCGCCGCATTTTCCACTACGATTTCCGCGTCGAGTTTGCCGTCGCGGTATTCGTTGGCGAGCGCCGGTTTCAGGAAGACGTCCCTGACGAGTATTTCCGGAGTCCAGTACAAAGTGACGTCGCGGAATATGCCCGCCAGCCGCCAGAAGTCCTGGTCTTCAAAATACGAGCCGTCCGAATATTTGTAGACTTGCAGCGCGACGGCGTTTTTGCCGAAACGCAGGTACTTGGAGAGGTCGAATACGGCGGGCGTGCGGCTGTCCTGCGAATAGCCCACCTCTTTGCCGTTTAGCCATATCCTGAACGCGCTCGCCACCCCGTCGAATTTGAGGAACACCTTGCCGTTGCCCCAGTTCCGCGGCACTTCAAAGTCGCGGCGGTAGAGCCCGACGGGGTTGCGGTTTTCGGCGGGGCGGTTCGTGTAGCGCGCCGGAGGCTCGTCCATGACCCTCGGGGGATTTTTCTTGAAGGGATATTTTATGTTGGAGTAAAGCGCCGTGCCATGCCCCGACATTTCCCAGTTGGAGGGCACCTCTATATCCCCCCATGAGGAGTCGTCGAAATTTTCCCCGTAAAATCCCGCGGGAACGCGGGAAGGGTTGGGGCAAAACATGAATTTCCACGGGCCGTTCAGGGACATTTCGTAGGGCGAATATCCGCCTTTCAGCGCGGCTTCCGCCGTCGGATAAAATTTCATCGTGGCGGCGGCGGGCTCCTTGTTGATTCTGAAAACCGCCTCGTTCTGCCAGTCTTCGGGCTTTTCCGACGAATGGAGAACGGCCGCAGAAAACGCCGCCGCCAGTAATGGCTTGTAAAATGGATTCATGCAAAAGAAAGTTATTTCGGCGCGGCGCGCTTTCAAGCTTTAACGTCGGCAAATCTCCAAATTCCGCATTGTCCGCAAAAAAAACAAGCCCGCCGGTTTTTCGTCCGGCGGGCGGTTTGCGAAAAGCTATTCGGCGGATTCTCTCTTTTGGCGCTCCTTTATCAGCACTTCGTTGAAGGGGTTTTGGGCGGCCTCCGCCTTTTCAGCCTCCCTCTTCTTTTTATGCGCTTCGAGCGCCGAGGGGTATTTTTCGGGCGGAAAATATTTCAGGCACCACGCAACCTGGTCTTTTATGAGGCCGCTCGTGGCATTTGCGGGAGCCATGTTTATCGGCGAGAACCCGCGCCACGACCACACGTCGCCGCTGTCGGGCAGAACCGCCTGGATTTCGAGAGTGGCGTATGCCTGCGCGCCGGCGGAACCCAGCGAGAGGGGCTTGGAGGCCTGCATGAATACGGGGTCGGGCTCGGTCGATTCCGCCGCGGAGAGCGACATGCTCCAGAGAGGGCGGAATATTATCTGCGCCTCTTTCGCGTTTCCGACGATTTCGTATTTTTGCGCTTTCAGAAATTCCGCTACCGCCGCGCGGGTCTGGGCGTTTATTTCCGCGGCGCGCGCGGCAAAGGGGGTTCCGAGCCCCGACGGTTCGTCCACATACGCTTTGGCGAGGTTTGCGAAGGACGCGCCGTCTTTCATTTCCTGAGTGAAGTTCGAGCACCCCGCAAACAGCAAGGTTGCGCACGCCGCCGATATGGCCATCATCTTTTTCATATCTCCAAAAGTTTTCACTCTTTGCCGCCGCGTTCAACAACAAAATGAGCGCGCCTTTTGCGTTTTGTGTTGAAAGCTCAGGCGGGCGCGTATTATATCGCGGAGGATTTTTTATGGACAACACTCAAAGATGCATAGACGCCGTTTGGCAGGCCGTGCGCGCCGAGGCTGAAGAAGTCGCGTCGAGCGAACCGCTGCTCGCGCGGCTTGCTGACGAGGTGGTGCTCTCGCGCGGGAGCGTTTTCGAATCCGTGGGCGTGAGGCTCTCGCGGAAGCTCGGGCGCAACGCGATAGGCGAGGGCGACCTCTACGCGATTTTCATGGACGCCTTTTCGGACGACGAATCCATACGCCGCAACATCGTCTACGACATAGCCGCGATAAAGTCGCGAGACCCCGCCTGCACGGGCTTTCTGAACCCCATACTCTACTACAAGGGCTTCATGGCGATTTCCGCGCACCGCGTATCGCACTGGCTTTGGAACAGGGGCAGAAAGGCGGCGGCGCACTACATTCAGAGCATTTGCAGCGAGATTTTCGGCGTAGACATACACCCGGCGGCGCGCTTCGGAGGCGGCATACTTCTCGACCACGCGACCTCGTTTGTGGCGGGCGAGACGAGCGTGGTGGAGGACAACGTTTCGATTCTGCACGAAGTCACCCTGGGAGGCACCGGCAAATCGGTGGGCGACCGCCACCCGAAGGTGATGTCCGGAGTCCTGATCGGCGCGGGCGCAAAACTAATCGGCAATATAAAAATCGGAACCGGCGCGAAAATCGGCGCCGGAAGCGTCGTGCTCGACGACGTGGAGCCCCACACGACTGTCGTCGGAGTTCCCGCGCGGCCCGTAGCCTCGGACATTGAGGACGTGCCCGCGAGGGAGATGAACCAAAAGTTTTAGCCCGCGCTCCGGTTTTTCCGGCATCTTGGAATTTTTCCGGCGGGTTTCGGCGCGCTCTTTGCGGGGTTAGCGCGCTTTGTTTATTTCGCCGCGCCGCAGCAAAACCCGCGCTTTTGGATAGCTTCCGCCGCGGTTTGCAAAAAGCGCCCGCGGCTACTTGTCGGAAAGGATTTTCGGGTGGACGAGAAATTCCGCGGCCCAGGTCCCGAATTCTCCGGATTCGCCGTCCTCGAGGCGCAGGGCCGCCATGGTGCACGTTCTGAAAACGATTCTCGGCGAGCCTCCGCGGACGTTTAAAAGCAGGTTGGCGAGCTCCTCCAAAAACGGGTTGTGGGATACCATTATCAAATCTCCGCCGAAGGACGATATAGAGGCTATCGTCCGCGCGATTTCCGCGGGGTTGTCGACGGGCGTTATGTTGGAGACTTTCAGGAGCGGCGCGCGCAGGGCGAACGATTTTTTCGCCGCCTCCGCCGTCTGCGCCGCCCTCGCATACGGGCTGTGCCAAATCTGGACGACGTTTTTGAAGGTTTCGGCGTCGAAGAGCGAACAGAGCGACTTTATCTGCGCCCTGCCGCGCTCGGAGAGCCGCCTTTCCTCGTCCGGGCAGGTGTCGGCGGCCTTTGCGTGGCGCATTAGAAACAGTTTCATGGCGGTCTCAGACGGTTTTTGAAAAAGTGTTTTTGTGCTCCCCGAGCCTTCCGTCGAAGAGCATGGCGATGTTTCTCAAAAACAGCCGCCCGAGCGGGGTGACGGAAAATCCCCCCGAGCGGATTTCGACGAGCCCGTCGCTTTTCATTCCTTCCAGCTTTTCGAGCGCGCCTCCGAACTTTTTTTCAAAGTCTATCCCGTAGTTTGCGTAGTCAACGCGGAGCATGCACATTATGTCCATTATCACGGCGCGCCGCAGGATGTCTTCGCCGTCGAGCACGATTCCGCGCTCTATCGGAAGCCGCCCGGCTTCGACTGATTTTTTGTAGTCCTCCATCAGCTTGAAGTTTTGGCGGTAGGAGGTTTTTGTCTCTGAAATCGAAGTCATCCCGACCGCGAACAGATCCACGCCCGCCCGGGTGCTGTACCCCTGAAAGTTCCTGTGCAGGGTTCCGTTTTCGCGCGCCTTTATCAGCTCGTCGCCGGGCTTTGCGAAGTGGTCGAGGCCGATAAATTCGTAGCCCGCCTCCTCGAAAGTCCGCTTGCCGAGTATGAAGAGCTCAGCCTTTTCGTCCGACGTCGGTATGCCGCATTTTTCGAGCGACTTCTGCGCGGGCTTCACCCACGGCACGTGCGCGTACCCGAATAGCGCGATCCGCGCGGGCTTTAAGTCGAGCGCGTCGGAGAGCGTCTTTTTGAAGGATTCGCGGGTTTGCAGCGGGAGCCCGTATATGAGATCCGCGTTTATGGAGAGTATGCCGTTTGCGCGCAGCCGCTCAACGGCTTCGAGGTTTCTGGATTGCGGCTGAACCCTGTTTATTGCCTTTTGGACTTTTTCGTCGGTGTCCTGGACTCCTATTGACGCGCGGTTTACGCCGATTTTCGCGAAGGCTTCGACCTTTTCGGGCGTGAGCGTGCGCGGGTCGAGCTCGGCGGAAAATTCGCAGCCGTCCGCGATGTCGAAAAATCTTCGGACGATTTCGCCGAGGCGGGCGGTCTGGTCCGCCGACAGAAAATTCGGGCTTCCCCCGCCGAGGTGTATCTGGCGCAGCAGCCTTTTGGTCATTCCCGCCTCGCGCCAGTTGGAGAGCTCCGTTTCGACCAGCCCGAGATATTCGTCGGCGGACTTGCTGTCGCGCCCGAGGGAAGTCGTGCAGCCGCAGAATCGGCAGAGGTTCGAGCAGAACGGAATGTGGATATATAAAGACGCGTCGGGGATCGCCGGCATCGCGAGCCTTTCGAGGTTTTTTTTGTCGGCGTCCTTCGAGAAGTCGAGCGCGGTGGGATAGGAGGTGTACCTCGGGCCCGGAACGGCGTACTTTGCTATTAGGCGCTTTAAGTTTTCCATAAAATATTTACGCCCCCTCCGAGACGGCGGCGCAGAGAGCTTCGACGTTTTCGATTTTAGCGTCGGGAAGTATCCCGTGGCCGAGGTTGAATATGTGCCTGCCGAACGGCTTTTGCGACGCGATTATTTCGCGCGCCCTCTCCGCGACTTCAGCCGGCGACGCGCGGGAGAGCAGCAGGGGGTCGAGGTTGCCTTGGAGCGCGTAATCCCCCGGATTGGCCCCGCGTATTGCGGCGAGGTCGTTGCCAGTGTAAACGGAGTACGCGTCGGCTCCCGCGGAGGCGGTTTCGGGGAATCTGCCCGCCCCGAGGGGGGTGAATAAAAAGGTTTTAACGCGCCCTTTCAGCGCGCCCAAAATTCTGGCGTTCCATTTCCCGGACAGCTCCCAGTAGCCTCCGTCCGGTATGAGAAGCGCGTTGGAGTCGAAAATCTGGAAGGCGTCTATTCCGCATTCGGACTGCATCAGCGCATATTCTTCTGCGGCCTCGCAGAGGGCTTCCATGAGCTTCTCAAAGGCTTTCGGGGAATTTTTCACAAATTCGGAAAACTTCGGAAAAGTTTTCGAGCCGCCGCCTTCTACCATGTATGCGGCGAGTGTGAACGGCGCCCCGCAGAATCCGAAAACCGCCCTGTCCGGCAGTTGCGAGCGCAGAATTTTTATGTTTTCGGCGACGTACCCGAGATTTTCCCGCGCGCGCTCCTTCGGGGAAGCTATTTCGGCGTCGGATTCGTTTTTTACCGTCCGCTCCATCTCTATCCCCCCGCCGTCCTTGAAGCGGTACGGGAATCCGAGAGCCTCCGGAATTGTCAGTATGTCCGAGAACGCTATCGCGCAGTCGAACCCGAAGCGGCGTATGGGCTGCATGGCGGCTTCCGCAGCGAGCTCGGGAGTCTTGACTATCCCGAGGAACCCGCGCTTTTCCTTCAGCTCGCGGTATTCCGGCAAATACCTGCCCGCCTGCCTCATTATCCAGAGGGGAGGGCGGGAAGTCGGCCTGCCGTCGCAGGCGTCGAGGAAGAGCTGCCTCGGGGTTGTGTTTGCGGCGTCCATTCTATCTTTTTTTCATTATCGCGGCGGGGACGGCGTTTGCAAGTTTCGATTTAAAGAGCCTGAGAAACGCGAAATAGGCGGCGGCCGCGGCCGGAATTATCGCGGCGCACGAGAGCAGCGCGAGCGACTTACCATCCAAAAATTCGGCGGCTATGCACCGCGCGGCTACGGCGGCGGCGGTCATCGCGGAGCTCGCCGCAAAGATTTTGAAAGCCTCTTTGGAGATTCCGAGCGCGCCGAACTTCTTCCTGAGCCCCGACGATAGCATATGCGCCTGCAACGCCGCGGCTCCGGCGTTTGCCGCCGCCAGCCCCGCCGCCCCGAACGGGTGCATGAGCGCGAGCGACAGGGCGATGTTCGCCGCAAACGAGCACGCCGATATTTTTACGGGCGTTTTGGTGTCTTTGGCGGAGTGGAATCCGCGGGTGGCGAAAGTCGCTATCGAAAAAAACGGCAATCCCGCCACCGCCGCGATTACGACGGGCGTGCAGATTTCCACGTCGCGCGCGTTGAACACGCCCCATTGGAAGAGCGCCGCGAGGATGTCCGGAGCGAAGGCTATCAGCCCGAAGGTAGCCGGAACCGCCACGGCGAGCGTCATCAGAAAGCCCTTGGCGTATTCGCGCTTGTGCTCCGGCGCGTTTTCCGACGCTTTCAGCGCCGAGAGCCTCGGGAAAAACACGGTTGCTATGGCTATCGTGAACACCCCGAGCGGGAATTCGAGCAGGCGGCTGGCGAGGTACAGGGCAGGGATCGCCGCGTCGTTTAGCAGCATCGCCAGCATTTTGGAGACGAAAATGTTCACCTGTATTATCGCCGCTCCCGCGAGCGCGGGCAGGAACAGGGCGTAGAGCTCCCCGAGTTCGGGTGATTTGCCGAGGTCGAACTTGAACCTCCAGCCCTTTCTGTAAGTCCACGCCGCCGGAATCAGCATTTGCAGCGCTCCCCCGACGAGCCACGCGGCGCACATGCAGTATCCGAGGGCGATCTCGTCGGAAGAGAACGCGCGCGCGCCCAAAAATATCCCGCAAATTATGGATATGTTCAAAAGCATCGGCCCCACTGACGGAACCCCGAACGAGCCGAGCACATTGAGCGCGCTTCCGAAAACCGCCGCGAGGCATATCAAAAACATATAGGGCATCAGAACCGCCGAATAGCCCGCGCCGAGCAGGAAGCGCTGCGTCTGCATGTCCGAGCGCGCCGCGGCGAACGCCGCCGCAATTCCAGCCAGCGTCAGAACCGCGAGCAGTATCGCTGCCCGCGTCAGGACTTTGTTCAAAAAGTCGAATGCCGCCTTTTCTCCGGATTTTTCAAGGGTTTGGGCGAATATCGGTATCATCGCCGACGACAGCGCGCCTTCCCCGAGCAGTCGGCGGAAAAGGTTGGGGAGCGTGAAGGCGAAAGTGTACGCGGCGTTGACCGCCGACAGCCCGAGGAAAGCCATTGTAGCGGCGTCGCGCGCGAATCCGAGAGCCCGCGAGCCCACCGTGGCCGAGGATATTTTTATTATGTTTTTCAGCGGGCCTGCCATGATATTCCGCCCATGTTGCGCGGCGGGGGAGGGAATGTCAATTTTATTGCCCGCGGAACGGGGCGCGGGCTTTGCGTTTGCGGCATGGCCTGAAAAGGGGCTGGGAGGCGGGATGTCCGGCGCGGCGGGAGCGTCCTGAAAAAATTGCGGTTTGACATTCAAGCCGCCGCAAACTTTACTCCAACCAATGCGAAACGGTTTTTTCGCGCCCACAACGCAATAAACGTCCCACATGAAAAGCTTTTGGATATTCGCTGCGTCGCTCGCCCTGCTCGGGTGCGCGTCGGCCCCCGCTGAAAAAACGCGCGCGCAGATGCGCGCCGAAAAGGCAGATTCCGACGCCCTCATGATACTCGCCGAAGGGCTGCCCAACGCTCCGGTGTCGCGAGACTCCATACCGATAGGCGGAGGCGTTCTGTACATGGTGGAGAAAAGCGGAACCGGAAAGATATTTTCCCGCCTGAGTTCCGACGGCGGCAAGACTTGGTCGGAGCCCTCCGCCCTGAAATACGCGGACACCGGCAGGTACATTCTAAATCCCAACTCGCGCCCGCAGATTTTCGCGCTCCCGAACGGATCGGCGGTTTTGCTGTTCTACAACAACACTTCCGATTCCTACGACGGCGGAAACGTAATTTGGGGTTCCGCGGGCAGGCCGGTCGGCGGCGAAATCAGGTGGTCGCAGCCGCAGCCTCTGTTGGTTTCAAAATCGCCCGAAAAAAAATATTCACTGCCGTTTTTCTTTTCCAAAAACGGCTCCTATTGGCTATTTACCCGCAACGGCAAGCGCGGCGCGCTCCGGAAAGTCGGCGCAAATGCGGCGAAGTTTCTGGACTCCGACCCTGAGCGCACTCTCGCGACGCGCGGAATGCTGCTGAACCTCAAAAATATCGAGAGGGGAGGCCGCACCGTGCCCATGCCGCGCATTCCTGACGTCAAGAAGAGGGGGCTTACGGTTGAGTTCGTCGCGAATTTTGAGAACGCGGAGGCGGGAGTTCCGATTTTCGACAACACCGACGCCCAGGGAAAGGGCCTGAAAGTCGAGACAGCCCCCGGGCGGGCGTTTTCGATTTATTTGAACGACGGCGTGTCGCAGTTCGGCTGGACGACCGACGCCGGCGCGTACGTCCCCGGAAAAGACGCGCACATAGCGATAGTAATCGACGGAAAATCCAAGCTGGCGATGTCGGTGTACGACGGTCAGGTTTGCGACGGAGATTCCGCAAGGCCGTTCGGGTGGGAGACTTTCTATCCCGAAATATCGTCCGTCAACGCCTCCGGCAGCGCGGTGGTGGCGCGCGGGTTCGGCGTGGACATGAAGCGGTTCAGAATCTACTCGCGCCCGCTTTCCGTATCGGAAATAATCTCGAACAAAAATTCCGGAAGATAGACGCGGCTTTTCCCCGGACTTTCCAGCGCGGGGCATTAAAATCCTTGACACCCCGCATTGCGAATTGATTGTATTGACGAACAATTTGCCCGGATGGCGGAATCGGCAGACGCAGCGGACTCAAAATCCGCCGATGGCGACATCGTGAGGGTTCGACCCCCTCTCCGGGTACGGTTTAAAAGCTTTGGCGCGTGCGCGCCGCAATCGTCCGCAACGCTTCGCTTGCGGTTTTTTTGCGATTTAAAATCGCGTTCGCCGAGTTTTCTATTTTTCCGCCCGTTTGAGGGGGCGGTTTTCCGATATTTTCCGCACTGTTTTGTTTCATAGAATTTGATTATTGAGAAATAAATCGGTATTTGGAAAACTTCCCTTGTAAGGATTTTTCGGCGGGAACTTTTCAGTGGGAGAGATGAGAGAGGCGTATTGCGGATTAGGCGAAATTTTTGCCGTAGGCGCGGTTTTTTTGTCGCCGACGGGATTGGCTTGACTTGGCGGATGCGAGGCTTACATTAGCGAACCTATATTATACAGATCGTTCGCGCATACGGGCGCGCGGGCGGGCGAGGGGGCATCATGAAGTTTTTGGTCAATTTGGCGGTATCGGCGGCGAGGATAGGCGTCGGGGCGGCGCTTTTGATTTTGGCGGCGGGGATACCCGCGTATTTTTTTGAGTGCGACCGCCGGACGGTCGCCGCCGCGGGGGAAGGGACGCCTTCTCCCCTCGATATAGCCGGAATTTATCTCGACGCCTCCAAGATTTCCACCGCCTCCCTCATCGCGAAAGAGTCGGGGACCTTCGGCGAGATTTCCGGAGCCGTTGAAAAGCAGTATTCCGCGCACCCGCAGTGGGTTGCGGCGGGCGGCAAGGAGCCGTTTTTCGAGGCGTATTATTCGAGCGTTCCCGAGACGCCCGCGCGGATGTCCCCCGCGCCGCTGTATTCGGTGCTTGCCGCTTCCGACAGCCGCAAAAAATTGCTCGATTTTCTCGCCCAGGCGGACAGCGGGCTCGTCAAAAAGTTCATATCAATGCGCGGCATGAATCCCGCCATATTCCCGCCCGTCTATTCGTCGGCTGGCGCCCCGCTCGAGGCCGCCCTTCTGATCAACGCGCTGATGGCGCAGACGGGCGACTTCGACAGAAGATTTTTGCTCGACATCGCCTCCATTATGGAGCTCTCCGAAAAGTCGCCGGAGAAGAAAGAGGAATTCGAGAAATACTGCCTCGCGACCCTCGCGTTTGCGAAGGGCTACGATTGGACGATAGTAAGGTCGATTTTCTCGCATTTTTCCTCCGCGGGCGAGGCATACGGGTTTGCAAGGGTCTACGAGTCCGCCCCCACGCGCGACTATAAAAACGTCCTGCTGGCGGGAATGTTCGAGTGCGGCAGCCCGTCGATGTGCTCGCGGTATCTCGACGGCGCGGACCCGCGCAGGTGGGAGGATTTCCGGTACGCCTTTTTGCATGGGGAGGGAGCGCTCGCGTTTCTGCTCGAATCGGGTTCGCCGATATATTCAGACTCGGCATTTGCGCGCTTTTTGTCTCCGATTTGCTCGCCGATAAAGGAGGCTCTCGCGCCCTATGCCGCGAAATTTCCGGCGGCGGCGCTTTCCGCCAAGGTTGCGCTCGCGGTTATCGGCGGATATTTTTTCATCCGCGGGTTATTGAGGATTTTCCGGCCGGAGCGCGACACCCCAAGCTGGCATTCTCCGCTCGCGCTGGCGCGCGGGCTCTTGGAGGCGCTCGCAGTGGCGTTGGCGTTTTTCCTGCTCGCGGAGCCGAACGCCTTTGCCGCAAATTCGGTTGAAAACGCGCCGGCGCCGGAGTTAAAGTTTGCATTTGAAAAAGCAATCAACACCATAGGAGAGGAAACCATGAATTTTGAAACCGATACGGCAACGATAGCGGCGGTGGCGCTGTTTTTTGTGTTGCAGCTGACGGTCTACGTCTTCTGCCTGATACGCCTTTCTATGATAAAGCGAATAAAGGTCCCCGCGAAGCTCAAAATGCAGCTGCTCGAAAACGAGGAGACGCTTTTCGACCTCGGGCTCTACATAGGCTTGGGGGGGACGGTGTTTTCGCTCATACTGCTTACGATGGGTATCGTGACGGCGAGCCTCATGGCCGCCTACGCCTCGACGCTCTTCGGAATTCTCTTTACCGCCCTCGTCAAGACGATGCACGTTAGGCGCTACAAGCGCAGGCTGCTTTTGGAGGCGGCGAACGAATAGGCTTATGATACACCCCACCGCGATTGTCCCCACGTCCGCAAAGCTCGGGCAAAACGTTGAAATAGGCGCGTACGCCGTCCTCGAGGACGGCGTTGAAATTGGCGACAACTCTTCAATAGAGGCGCACGCCCACATAAAGGGCGGCGCGCGCATAGGACGCGGCTGTTCGGTGGGCTCGTTCGCCACGATTTCCGGAGACCCGCAGGATTTGCACTTCGACAGGGCTACGGTTTCCTTTGCCGAAATCGGCGACGGCACTGTCGTGCGCGAAGGGGCGACCGTCCACAGGGCGACGGCGGCCGGGGGGGCCACGAAAGTCGGAAAAAACTGCCTGCTAATGGCAAATTCCCACATAGGCCACGACTGCGTTGTCGGCGACCGCTGCATTTTGGCGCCCTTCTGCGCGCTCGGCGGATTTGTCCGAATGGGCGACGACGTGTTCGCCAGCGGCGGCGTGATGCTGCACCAGAAAATTCGCGTGGGCGACGGGGTGATGATAAGCGGGGTTTCGGCGTTTTCGGCGGACATTCCCCCGTACGTCAACGCCCATAAGCGCAACACGGTCGCGGGCATAAACCTGATAGGAATGCGCCGCAGAAACACTCCACCGGCGGCGGTCGCGGAGGTCAAGCGTCTCTATATGGCGGTTTACGCGGGCGGCGTCTGCGCCGAAAACGCCGGAAAACTCCTGGCGCAAAAGGCGTATTCTACCCCTGAAGGGGAAAATTTTTTGAGGTTTTTTGCGGAGCCCGGCAGACACTACATACACCTCGATCGCGAAAAACGCAGATAGGCTGAGATGGGGCTTTCCGGAAAAAAAATCGCCATAACCGTCGGCGACCCCGCGGGGGTCGGGCCCGACGTGATAGCGGCGTGGGCGAAATCGGCGCCCAAACGGCTTTTGGAGCGCGCGGAGGTTTTGGCTCATGCGGATTTTCTCGACAGCCTCCCCGCCGAACTCGGGAAGCGGCCGATAGGCCCTGCGGATTTTCGGGCGAAGGCGGGCGAGCCCTCCGCTGCAGGGTGCGAAGTGGCGGCTCTCGCGCTCGAAGGCGCCGCCGCGGGGTGCCCGGAGGGGCGTTATTCCGCAGTCGTGACGGCTCCGATTTCAAAATTTGAAATGCGCAAAATAGGCTTCGACTTCCCCGGGCAGACGGAATTTTTTGCGGCGCGCTGGGGAGGGGAGCCCGTCATGTGCTTTGCGGGGGGAGAGCTTTTGGTGTCGCTTGCCACGTGGCACGAGCCCCTTTCGAAAGTCCCGTCGCTTCTCGGCTTCGGGCGCATATCGAGGGCGGTGGAGGCGGCGGCGGAGCTCGCGCGCAGACTCAGGGGGGCTGACGCGCCGAGAATCGCCGTATGCGGGCTGAACCCGCACGCGGGCGAGGACGGGCTTATGGGCAGGGAGGAAATCGACGTCATCGACCCGATTCTGAACGCGCTTCGCGAAAAATACCCGAATTTGTCGCGCACCTTGCCGCCCGACACGGTTTTCGCCAGAATGAGGCGCGGGGAATTTGACGCGGTTGCGTCCATGTACCACGACCAAGCTCTCGCGCCCCTCAAAACCCTCGAATTCGACAGGGCCGTCAATATTTCGATGAACCTTCCGTTCGTCCGCACGAGCCCCGACCACGGCACCGGATATTCGATAGCGGGCACGGGAGCCGCCGACTGCTCGAGCTTTTCGAACGCCGTCGATTTGGCGTTGAAACTTTGCCGGTAGCCTTTTTGTCTTTCCCGGGCGGCAAATTGCTTGACGCGCCCGCCGATTGGCCCATTATAAACGGCCTTTTACAGACAAACTTTCGCGTTCGTCCGCAGCGCGCCGGGACGCCGAAACGCCTTTAAATTATGAATACGAAAATTGAAAATATCAGCGATACGAGAAAGAAGATAACCGTGGCCTTCGCCCCCGAGCAGGTCGAGGAAGAAAAGGGAAAGACTGTTGCGGATTTCGTGCGCAACGCAAAAATTCCCGGATTCAGGCCCGGGAAGGCTCCCAAGTCCATGGTTGAAAAGCTCTACTCCGACGCGATAAAAGACCAGCTCGAACGCTCGCTCACAAGCAGGGCTGTCGAAGACATCAACTCCATCAAGGATTTCGACCTGTACGCCGTAGTGGACATCAAGCGCGAGGAAAAGGACGGCGGATTCGAGCTCGAATTCACCGCCGACGTCTATCCCGAAGTGAAGCTTCCCGAATCGCTCGAAACAAAGGTGGAGCTCGAGCCCGCCGAGGCGTCCGACGCGGAGGTTGACAACGCCGTCGAATACTACCGCAACCAGCGCGCCAAGTACGAGGAAGTCGACCGCGAAATCAGGAAGGGCGATTTTGTGCGCCTATCCTACAAGGGAACCGTTGACGGCGCGCCCGTCTCCGAAATCGAGACGTCGCTTCCGATTTTTGCCGAGCAGAAATCCACTTGGGAGGAGGCCGGCAACGAAAACGCCCCGGGCGTGCAGGGCGTGGTGCAGGGCATCGTCGGAATGAAAAAGGGCGAAAAGAAAACCCTCTCCCACGAATTCCCCAAGGAATTTCCAAACGAAAAGCTCGCCGGCAAAAAGGCCGACTACGAAGTCGAAATTTTTGAAGTGCGCGAAAAGAAGCTTCCCGAGCTCGACGCCGAATTTTTCAAGGCGTTCGAGGTCGACTCTCTCGACGCCCTCAAAAACAAGGTGCGCGAAAGCATAATCAACGAAAAGAAGAGCAACAACGAAATCCTCAAAAGGCAGTTCGCGGTGGAGCAGCTGATGGGCAAGTCCGAGTTCGCACTGCCCGAAAGCGCGCTCGAGGACGAGCGGCAGTCGATTCTCGAAGAGATGATGATGCGCTTCATGTCGTCCGGCGCCTCCCGCGAGGACATCGAAAAGAACAAGGAGGCCCTCTTCGACAGCGCGGGCAAGGAGGCCGAGGGGCGCGCCAAAATGCGCATATTCCTCAACCGCGTAGCCAAGGCAAACGACCTCAAAATAGACAATGAGGACATGAGCCGCATGCTCTGGCAGGAGGCAATGCGCACGCACACAAAGCCCGAAGAGCTCATAAAGCAGCTCCGCAAGGATCCCGCGCGCGCCAACCGCCTGCGCTCCGACGCCCTCCTCCAAAAGGCAATCAACTTCATCGCCGAAAAGGCGAAAGTCGAGACTAAAGCCGCGGAAGCCGCCAAGTAGCCGCTTTTGACGCTCCGCGCCTTTTGCCGGCGCGGAGTTTTGTTTTTCCGGGTTTCCCGCGGCCTGAATACGCGCCATGCCGGGAGATTCGCAAAAGCGGGGCCGCGCCATGCCGCGCGGCGGCGCGTTTTATGGCGGAAGGTTAGCCGCGGCGGGAGGATTTCCGGCGTCTTTTCCCGTCTTGGCGCAAGGGCGCTCCGGACGGGCGCGTGCGCAAGATTTTTTGTTGAGTTTATCACGGGAATTTTGTTGTTTTATAAAAAGCCGGCAAAGCCGATATTTTACCAACCGGATAATGTCATTCCGCCGCCGCTGCGGATTCGGGCGGCAAAACAATAGAAATCATACCATGGGAGAATATTACATTCCTACAGTTTTCGAACGCGACGGCAGAACCGAGAGGTCGTGGGACGTTTATTCGCGCCTCCTCAAAGACCGCATCGTATTTATCGGCACCCCCATAACGGACGGGGTCGCCAACGCCGTGATAGCGCAGCTTCTCTTCCTCCAAATGGAGGACGCCAAGAAGGACGTCCACATTTACATAAACAGCCCCGGGGGGTCGCTGACCGCGGGCATGGCTATTTACGACACCATGAACTTTTTGCACTGCGATGTCGTGACGTATTGCGTCGGGCAGGCTGCGAGCATGGCGACGATTCTCCTGGCGGCGGGCGCCAAGGGCAAGCGGTATTCTCTGCCGAATTCGCGCGTGATGATACACCAGCCTTACGGCGGCGCTACTGGGCAGGCGCGCGACGTCTCCATAGCCGCAAACGAAATCCTGCGCTGGCGCTCCAAAATCAACGAAATTCTTTCAAAGACCACCGGTAAGCCGGTCGCCCAAATCGAAAAGGATTCCGACCGCGACTTCTACATGACCGCCGAAGAGGCCCTCAAATACGGAATAGTTGACAAGGTCATAGAGAGCAAGCGCGACGTTTAAGATGGCAAAAGACTTCCAGACTTGCAGCTTTTGCGGGCGTTCTGCCCGCGAAGTCGGCACGCTCGTGGCGGGCGCGAACGGCTCATTTATCTGCCCCGCTTGCGTGGAGACCCTCCACAACGCCTTTGAGTTGCGCGACATGGAGGACAGGGCCAAGCGCATGGACGCGATGCTCGACTTCGACATGAAAACCCCGTCGCAGCTCAAGCGCGGTCTGGACGAGTACGTCGTTGGGCAGGAGGACGCCAAGAAGATTCTGAGCGTGGCTGTCTACAACCATTACAAGCGCCTTCGCTCCGAGATGCTCGGCTCGGGCGGCTCCGAATATCCGGACGTGGAAATCGAGAAGAGCAACGTCCTTCTGATCGGACCGACTGGCAGCGGCAAGACGTATCTTGCGCGCACGCTCGCAAAAATGCTCAACGTGCCCTTCGCAATAGGCGACGCCACTACCGTCACCGAGGCCGGATACGTCGGCGAAGACGTGGAAAATCTCGTACTCAATCTCGTGAGGGCGGCGGACTACAATATCGAGCGCGCGCAGTGCGGCATAGTCTACATAGACGAAATCGACAAGATCTGCCGCAAGAACGAAAACGTCTCCATCACGCGCGACGTCGGCGGCGAGGGCGTGCAGCAGGCGCTTTTGAAAATTCTCGAGGGGACGATCTGCAACATTCCGCCGAAGGGCGGGCGCAAGCATCCGGACCAGCAGTATCTGCGCGTCGACACCCGCAACATTCTCTTCATATGCGGGGGCGCGTTCGTCGGGCTCGACAAAATTATCGCGCGGCGCACGGAGTCCAAGGTTCTCGGGTTCAACTCCGCCGCCTCTTCCGACCCGAAGTCGGAGGCGGAAATCCTCTCCAAAGTCCAGCCGGAAGACCTCGTGAAATTCGGGTTCATTCCGGAGTTCATAGGCCGCCTTCCCGTGGTGTGCTCGCTCGCGGGGCTGTCGGAGGCGGATCTGGTGCGGATACTCACCGCAACAAAGAACTCGCTCGTCAAGCAGTACTCCAAGCTTCTTTCTTTCGACGGCGCGAAGCTCCGGTTTACGGACGGCGCGATAGAGGCGATCGCGCGCAAGGCGATCGAATTCGGCACCGGCGCGCGGGCATTGCGCTCCATCATGGAGGGCGTAATGCTCGACGTAATGTACGGGCTGCCCGACAAAAAGGAGAAGGGAGAGGTCGTCATAGACGAGTCGCGCGTGGATTCAATCTCCCAAAAGGCGTCTTGAGCCGTCGCCGGTTCGGGAGTTTTTTGCGCGGCGCCAAGCGAATATGCTTGCGCCGTTTTTCATTTTGACGATATTGGGAAACAATGACACGCAACCCCAAAAGAGCCGCATCTTATCCCAATTTGTACCTGTTGGGCTTTATGGGCACGGGCAAGTCGTCCGTGGGCAGGAAAATCGCGGCGCGGCTCGGAATGAGGTTTCTGGATTCCGACGCGGAAATCGAAAAGTCCGCCGGCATGGAGATAAAAGACATTTTCGCCAAGTTCGGGGAGGAGAAATTCCGCGAGATGGAGCGCAAATTCATAGAGTCGGGGCATCCCGACAGCGGGTGCGTCGTCTCGTGCGGCGGCGGGCTGTGCTGCCGCGACGGAATGCCGGAGCTCGTCAGGGGCAGGGGCGTTTGCGTAGTCCTGTTTTCGACGCCGGAGGAAATTTGCGAAAGGGTTTCAAAGAGCGACAAAAGGCCGCTCATGAACGTAGAAAACCCCATACTCAGGATAAGGGAGCTCCTGGCGCTCCGCACGCCCTATTATATGCGCAGCGGCATAGCCATAGCCGCCGACAAAAACATAAAAAGTACGGTCGAGCACGTCGAGCGCATTTACCGCGCCTGCCTGCGCAGGCGCCGCGCGCGCGAACAGTCGTAGAGGCGTTGGGTTTTGCGAATTGCGCCGCCCTTTGCGGGGCGGCGTTTTTTTGCTCCGAATTTCCGCCTTGGAATCTTTGCAGAGGGTTTGTTGCGCCCGCGGGATTCGCGGTAGTTAAACGGAAAAGCGCGGAGAGATGCGCGGCGGAAAATTGGAAAATGGGAATAAAATGTCTGCGGGAAAATCCCAAGATTTACGACACCAGCTTTTATTGCATTTAAGGGAATTTCGCCGGCGAAGGAGGCGTTCGCCGTTCACGGGAGGTCAACGCGCCCTATTCGGCGAACGCGCCGGAGGGCCGCCAGCTGCGGCGCGTCCCTAATTCTGCGGGGATTTTGCCGCGCGCTTTGGGGCGGCGGGCGTTTCGGGATTTACGATGTGGAAGGAAATCGCGCTGTCGCGCTGGACTTCGACCAGGATTTTTGAGCCGCTTCCGGAGAGTTTTGAGTAGATTTCTTCGAGCTCCTTGGCGGTAGTCACCCTCTTTCTGTTCACCGAGAGAATAATGTCGCCCGCCTCGATTTTCGCGAGATCGAACGGAAAGCCGCGGCGTATGCCTATTACCATCAGGTTGGAGTCGCATTTGATTTTTGCCTCGCGCTTGAATACGGTGGTGATCTCCTGCATTCCGGCGCCCCATTTTTCGAGGGAAAATTCCCTGCCTACCCGGCTTTCGAGCCTTTCGCACACGGGGTATTTTTCGAAAATCTTTCCGTTCCTCTGGATTTCGAGCGCGATTTTTTCGCCTATGGGCGAAGACGCTATGCGGTTCATTATCGCGGGAAGCTGTTCGGGGAACCTGCCGTCCACGCTCTCCGAATTTATTTTCAAAATTATGTCGCCCGGGACTATTCCGGCGTCCGCCGCCGGAGAGCCCGCGTCCACGTTTTGCACGAGAACCCCCCTGTTGGTGGCCACGTCGAAAAACTGCTCCATGTCCTGGAGCGGCGCGGGCGTTATGCCTATGTACCCGCGCGAGACCGTCGAGTTCTTCGAGAGCGCGTCGAGCACGCCGCGGGCGACGTTGGAGGGTACCGCGAACCCGAGGTTGTTGGAGTTCGCGTAGGCGCGCGTGTTGATGCCGACCACCTTGCCGTCGGGCAGGGCGAGCGGCCCGCCGCTGTTGCCGGGGTTTATTGCGGCGTCGGTTTGCAGCCAAGTGTTGAAGTTGCCGGTTTCGTAGCCGCTGTTGAGTATCGTCCCCTCAAAATACCTGCTGGCGTTTGAAATTATCCCGCGCGTGACGGTTCTCGCGAAGCCGTGCGGCGTTCCTACGGCGTACACTGCTTCCCCCGACTTCAAGTCCGCCGAGTTCCCGAATTCTGCGTGCGAAAACTCGAGGCCGCGCCGCCGCACATCCTCCATATCGAGGCGTATCAGCGCAAGATCCGTCCAGTGGTCCCAGCCGACGAACTCGGCTCTGACGCGCTCGAGGTTCGCGAGGGTGACGACGATTTTCGTCGCGTAGCAGTTTACGACGTGCGCGTTCGTGAGAATTGTCCCGTCGGCGTCCATTATTACGCCCGAGCCGATGCTGCGCACCGTGAGGCTTCCGCCGTCCTTTTGGGATTTCTCCCACACGTCGATTTTGACGACGCTTTGGAGTAGGTTTTCGAAGCCCGCGCTCTCGGGGCGCCCGCGCCCGTCGAACGACGAGCAGGCGCACAAAATCGCGCACGCGATTGCCGCGAAGATTGCGGAAAGCCTCATCGCTTTACGGCCTCCGCCCCGTCTCCGCCGTAACCCGTATGGCGATTCCGCCGCGGGAGTTGAAATTTCCCTCGACCCTGCACCACACGGGGTCGAGAGCCTTTGAGAGGTCGTCGAGGATTATGTTTGTCAGATGCTCGTGGAAACAGCCCTCGTTTCTGAACGACCACAGGTAGAGCTTGAGGGATTTGCTCTCCACGATTTTCTCGCGCGGGACGTAGGAGATTTTTATCGTGGCGAAGTCCGGCTGGCCCGTTGCGGGGCAAAGGCAGGTGAACTCCGAGGTCTCGAGCTCTACGAGATAGTTTCTGCCCGGGTTTTTGTTGGGGAAAACCTCCAGTTTGCGCGAGGGCTTCGCCTTTTTTCCGCCGAGCGCTGCGCCCAGCAGCGTCAGCCCTTCCAAATCTTTCTTTTGCGTCTTTTTCATTCCGTCCGTCAGAATTCTATCATCACTTTTCCGAGGCGCGAATTTTCCGTGGCGCGCCTCATAGCGGCCTCTATGTCCGCCATTTTGTAGCGGGAGTCCACCGGCGCTTTTAACACGCCCGCGGCTATCAGCTCGAACACCTGCGAAAACAGGGCTTCGCATTCCGAGCGAGAGTGCGTGCGCTGCCATTTGTCCCACCAGAACCCGCGCAGGCGGAGGTCGTTGAAAATCAGAAAGCGCGTCGGAAAGCGCACGGGCTCGCCCGTCATGCCGCCGATTGTGACGACGGTGGCGGAGTCGCCCATGGCCTTTATCATGTTCGAGACGCTGGCGCCGCCTATCTGGTTCAGCCCGAGTTTGAGGCAGTTGCCGGTCGCCTCCTTTATCGCTTTGGCGTCAAATTCGGCTTCGTCGACTACGATGTCCGCGCCGTACCCCTCGAGCATGGCGCGCTTTTTGCCGGCGTTGCGCAGCATATTTACGGTTTTTATCCCGCGCGCGGAGCAGATTTGAATCATGAAAATCCCCAGCGCGCTGCCCGCGCCGTTTTGTATCAGCCAATCTCCGGGTTTCATCTTTTCGAATCCGTCGAGCACGCAGAGGGCGGTCGGGGGATTTATGAAAGCCATCGCCGCGGCGTCGGGGTCGAGCCCGTCGGGGATTTCGAGCAGGTCGGAGGCCTTTGCGATCTGGTATTGCGTCCACGCCCCGGGCTCCGAGGGAAGGCGCACGAGGGCGCCTATGCGGGGCCCTTCGGTTTCGGGGCCTAGGGCGGCGACTTCTCCTATGCCCTCGCGGCCGGCTATCGCGGGCAGGGGCCTGAGCCTTCCGTACGAGCCGCCTATCATTCCGAGGTCGGAGGGGTTGACGACGGCTCTCACGAGCTTGACGACAGCCTCCCCCTTTTGGGGGTCTGGAATTTCAACGGTTTCGGGTCGCACCACTTCGGCGGGGTTGCCGTAGGTCTTGTGTACTGCTGCTATGCTTTTCATTTCGGTTTACATTAGAGTTGCGCGCGCCTTAAAAGTCAACGAACAATCCGTTGGCGCCTCTTTTGGCGATTCGCGTCGCTATCCTCGAAAAAACTTGCGCGCCCGCGCGTTTTGCCGATAAGTTTTCGGATATGGAAAATCCTTTTTTGGCGGCGGAACTCCCGCCCGACTGGACGAAAATGAAGCCGGAATTCGCGGCGGAGGCCGTGGATTTGGCCGTTGAAAAATCGCGCGCCAACATCGCGGCGATAAAGGCGCTCCCCGCGGGAGGGCTCGATTACGAAAATTGCGTTTTGGCGTTCGATTCGGCGACCGAGCCGCTCGACACCGCATATTCCCGTCTCGGGCACCTCGTTTCCGTGGCGGATTCCGACGCCTTGCGCGCGGCGTACGGCGCGCTCGTCGGGAAAATCGCCGATTTTTATTCCTCCGTGCGCCTCGACGACGGGCTCTACGCGAAGCTTGCGGAATACGCGGCCTCCCCGGAAGGAAAATCCCTCGAAGGCCCGCGCGCGCGGATGCTTTCGGAGACTATGCTCGATTTCGAGCTCGGCGGCGCGAAGCTTCCGGCGGAGGGGAAGCGGAGAATCCGCGAAATCGACGGGCTGCTCGCGCAGAAGGCGCAGAAATTTTCCGAAAACGTGCTCGACGACACCAAGCGCTTCACCCTCCACATCGGCGACCCGTCCGAGCTCGAAGGGCTTCCGCCCACGGCCGTCGCGGTCGCCGCGCAAAAGGCGGCCGCGCGTGGGGAATCCGGCTGGGATTTCACGCTCGAGCAGCCATCCTACGTCCCGTTCATGTCCTACGCCGCCGACGATTCCCTGCGCGAAAAGCTCTGGCGGGCCTCGGCGCGGCTGGCGTCCGACGGCGAATATTCCAACTGGGGGCTTATGGCGGAAATTTTGAGGCTGCGCGCGGAAAAGGCGCGGATTCTCGGGCGCGCGGATTTTGCGGACCTCGTCCTCGAGCGGCGCATGGCCCGCAGCGGGGCGAAGGCGCTCGCGTTCGTTGAGGACCTGCGCGGGAAGTTCTCCGCGGCGTTCGAGTCCGAATGGCGCGAGCTGCTCGACTTCTCGCGCTCCGAGGGCCTGCTCGACGGCGGCAAGATGCCCCCGTGGCGCGCGGCGTACGCCTCCGAAAAGCTGCGGGCAAAAAAATACGGGTTCGACCCCGAGTCGCTGCGCCCGTACTTCCCGATGGAGGCCGTAATGCGCGGAATGTTTGAAATCTGCCGCAGGCTCTACGGAATAGAAGTTTCGCGCGCGGAAATGTCGGCGCCCGCGTGGGATCCGGCTGTCGAGCTCTTCGAGGTCCGCGCTCCGACGGGCGGCGTCATGGGGCTGTTCTACGCCGACTTCCGCCCGCGCAAAAACAAGCGCGCGGGGGCGTGGATGAATCTGCTCGAGCCCGCCAAGCGCGGCCGCCCCGCGTTCGGCGTGATAGCGGGCAACCTCTCCGAGCCCGCCGGCGGCAAGCCCGCGCTCCTTTCGCATTCCGACGTCGAGACTCTATTCCACGAGTTCGGGCATCTCATACACTTCTTCATGATGGATTCCCCCGAGCTCTCGCTGCGCAATGTAGCGTGGGATTTTGTGGAACTTCCGTCGCAGATTATGGAAAACTGGTGCCGCTCGCGCGAGGGGCTCGACGTCTTTGCGCGCCATTATGAGACGGGCGAAAAAATTCCGGAGGAGCTGTTTGAAAAATTCGAGAAGTCGCGGAAGTTCATGGGCGCGAACGCCGCCATGCGCCAGCTCTCCTTCGCGCAAATCGACCTGTTGCTGCACGTCAGGCCGGAGGAGTTTATCGCCGCGGGAATCGAAAATGCCGCGCGGCGGGAGCTCGCGGGGTTTACCCACGAGTACTCCGAGGCTGTTCCGACGATTCTGCCGCGCTTCACGCACCTGTTCGGCGACGCGGTGGGCTACGCGGCGGGCTATTATTCGTACAAGTGGGCGGAAGTCCTGGAGGCCGACGCGTTCTCGCGGTTCGAGCGCGAGGGGATTTTCAATCCGGAAGTCGGCGCGGAGTTTGCCGAAAAGGTTTTGAGGGTGGGCAACTCGGTCGATCCCGCCGACGCTTTCAGGAATTTCATGGGGCGCGACCCCGACGCATCCGCGCTCGTGGCGCGCTCGATAGACTCTGCGGCGCGCGGGGCGGCCGAAGGCTGAAATCTTTGCGGTATTTATTTTTCGTATTTTCTTGAACGCCCGCTTTGGAAAAGTATAACTTCAACGCAATGAAAACGCGCAATATTCTGATAGCCATATCCGCTTTTGCCGCGGCTCTCGCGTGCTCCGGCGCGCAGAAGACGGAGGACCTCTTCAACGGAAAAAATCTCGACGGGTGGAAGTTCTTCGTCGAAAACGGCGCCGCCAAGCCTGAGGATGTGTTTTCCGTCAAGAACGGCATGATACACATAAAGGGCGTTCCGTTCGGCTTCATGTACACCGAAAACAAATATTCGAACTTCCGCTTGCACGTCGAGTGGAAGTACCCGATAGGCGGCGGCAACAGCGGAATATTCCTCTACCTGCAAGAGCCGGCAAAAGAGCTGTGGCCGAACGCCGTGGAATGCCAGCTGTGCTCCGGCAAGGCGGGAGACTTCGTGCTGCTCGGGGGGTCGGACGTCGCGGAATACAAGGCCCCCGAGGGAAAGCCGCGCCCAAAGTTCCCCGTCGTCGAGAGATTCGAGAAGAACCGCGAAAACCCCGTGGGCGAGTGGAACAGCGCGGACATCGTGTGCCGGGACGGAAACATAGAAGTCTACATAAACGGAACGCTCCAAAACGTCGGCACGAAGTCGGCGCATTCGAGCGGCTACATCGGGCTGCAAAGCGAGGGCGGGGACATTCTCTTCCGCAACGTGCGCCTGACCCCGATGGACTGACGTCCGGACACTTGGATTTCGCGACCGCCCGCATTCGGGCGGTTTTTTTTGTAGCCAAGCGCGCCAAAACCCGCGACAATATTCAAATGCGAAATATAATACGGTTTGCAAGGTTCGCCGCGCTCGCCGCAGTCTGCCCGGCCGCGCTCGCGCTCGAAGACTACAAAAAGCCGGTCGCGGAAGACGCCGATTTTTTCCCGCCGTTCGACTCCATAAAGCCTCCGCTGCTCATGCCGCGGGACGCGAAGTTGGAGTTTTCCAAAGAGGGGCACTTTCTCGTGGACGGCGAGCCGCGCTATATGGAGGGCACGATTTTCTACGAGGGAGAATCGATCTCTTTCGGCGTTCCGACATACGGGTATCCGCCGTCGCTCAAATGGCTCTACGAGACTACCCAAAACTACGAGGATTTGCAGAGGCTCGGTTTCGACACGGTCGGCACGGGCGTTCCGAACGACTGGATGCGGAAATACCGCAAGAGGTTCATTCACATGCGCATCAACGATGAAGCATTTCTGCGCTACGCCAAGAGCGGCCTGCCGCTTTACATAGACTTCACCGCGTCGGAATGGAGCCACGGTGGATTGAAATACGCCGAGGGAATGCCGCCGGCGAAAGAGGCGTTTACCGTTCCCGGGAGGTCGTACCACTGGATGCCCTATTCGGCGAACGCGCCGGAGGGCCGCCAGCTGTGGCGCGAAATGTGGGAGGGCGGAGCCGAGTTTCTGAAAAAGCGCGGCATAAAGCCGTTCATGTACGAGCTCTTCAACGAGCCCGACTACGACGACCTGAGCGAATACAACAGAAAGCTTTTCGCCAAAAAGATGAAGTCGAAATACGGCGGCAAGATATCGCGCCTGAATGCCGCATGGGGGGCGTCGTATTCAAATTTCGACGAAATATCCGGATTCAAAAACTATGACGAAAACGCGGGGCTTTTTGTGGAGTGGGTGAAGTTCATGGAGGATTCTTTCGCAGGCCTCTGCAAATTCGGGGCGAAGGTCATTCGCGAGGCCGACGGCCGCCCCGATGTCGGCGTATGCTTTCAGCCGATTTTTCTGGACGGCAACAACGTCAACATCTACAAGGCAGACAGGCATCTCGACGCGGTGTGCTCATCCACGGGCGGCGGGGATTTCTTCCAGGCGCGCTTTATGAGGGCGATAGCCGACGGCAAGCCGATTTTCGACGGCGAGACCTACATGGGGCACACCCGCGAATCCTTCCGCAACAAGATCCTCGAGCAGTACATGCGCGGCTACAACGCCTCCTACCTCTTTAAATGGAGCAGGCGGCCCAACGACCCCGCATGGAAGCTCGAAAACGGCGGCGTGAGGCTCGCGGAAAAATTCCCGTACATGGTTCTGAATCCGTACGCGGCGCATCCGCGCGCGCTTCTCGGGCTGATGGACGCAAAGAGGGCGATATTCTCCGTGAACGGCCTCTTCACTCCGCGCGACAGGGGTGTGAAAAGCGACGTCGCGGTGCTATATTCGTACCCCACCAATAGATTGCAGAGGTATCCGAAGGCGCCGCCATTGCAGACCGACATGGAAAAGAAGGTCGCCGCCGCGCTCGAATACTCGCAGGTGCAGTACGACATAGTTTTGGAGGAGCAGCTCAAAAGCGGCAGGCAAAACCGCTACAAGGCTCTCGTGTGCGCGGGGGCGGCGTCGTACAAAGCGACGCCGCGCAGGCTGCTCGAATACGCCGAGGGCGGCGGGACGCTCGTATTGTTTTTCGACGCGCTCACGCTCGACGAGTACGGGAAGCCGCTCGGGGAAACTATTGCGGGCATAGAGTTCGGAGAGGACAGGAGCGCGGTTTCGGGAGAGCTGAAAATCGGCGGGGAGTCGATGAGGGCGTTCCGCTTCAAGTCGGTGAAAATGCCGGAGGGCTGGACTCCCATAGGCGAAATCGGCGGTGAGCCAGCGGTCTGGGAAAAGCCCGCGGGGAAGGGGAAAATGGTGTTTGTGAACGCGAAAGTTTCGGTGGCCGATTTGCGCAGGCTCGCGTTCGAGATTTTGAGGCGTTCGGGCGTGGAGAAGCTGTGCGGGGTTGAAAACGCGATAACCGGCGCGCCGTGCGGCGCGGTCGAGATGGCGAAGGCGCGCGCCGGGGGGAAGGTCGGGTATTTTATCTTCAACCGATCGCTCGACGCGGAGGCCGTCGCGCTTGCGCCGAAAGAGGATCTCGTTTTCGCTGAAATCCTCTCGCGCAAAATAATCGAAAGGGACGCGGAGGGCAGAATCATTCTGCCGCTCAAATCGGGAGAGCCGGCGGTTCTCGTCGGCTCTCCGAAGGGCGAGGCTGCGCGGGAGTTCGAAGGATTCAAAAGGGTTTCCGGCGCCGACGCCGCGCGCGGGGCGGCCGATTGGGACAGAAAGCTGCGCGAAGAAAAGATGAAATCCGCAAAGGCTTTCGACGTTCCCGCCGCAAACCTGCGGACTATTCCCATGCGGGAGTTCGCAAATCTCGACTGCTCCGCCGACATTCCCCTGGGCGGCTCCTTCGGCAAGTTGAAATCGCTGCCGTGGAGCGTCGAAAACTGCAACGGGATTCCGTTCGACTTCATCAGGCCCGACCACAATAAAAATCTGACGGCCATCGGCCTTGGCGACTTCGGCGCGAAGGGGAAATTTTCCGAAGTCCGCGGCGTAAAGATAGACTCAAAAGCTTCCGCGCTATACTTTTTGCACGCGGCCGCCGGAGACGCCGAGGGCGAAATCGCCAAGTACGCCGTCAACTATTCCGACGGCTCGAAAGCCGAAATTCCGATAGTGATGAACCGCAATGTCGGCGCGTGGGACGCCGTTTTGAATCCGGACAAAAACGCCGAGACGGTCGCGGGGTTCATAAACCCCGACAACCGCGGCCTCTATGTCTGGAAGTGGGAAAATCCGTTCCCCCACAAGCTCATTGAGTCAGTCGACGCCGTTTTGACCCGCCCGTCCGCGGCGTATTTCGCGGCGGGCATAACCGCGGAATCCCCGTCCGGAGATTCGGATTGCGACGCGGTAAAGCTTGCCGGCGCGGGAGCTTCGGCGCGCTTCATAAACTGCGACGCCGGAAAATTCGAGAACGGAACCGCCGAGATGTCCGCGGACAAAATGAAAAACCACGCGCGGGTAATCGTGGATTTCGGCAAAAAGTTTTCGCTTCCGGAAAATGCCGCGGAGGGTAGCCTGTCTTTCGATATCGACGTCGGCGCCGGCAATTCCGCGCCGGAGCTCTACGCCGCTCTCGACAAGACGGTTGACAATATCCGCCGTTCCACGAGGGGAATGCTCGAAGACCTCGGCGAGGGCAGGTACCGCGCGCAGATTCCGCTATCCGCCCTTCTGAAAGGGGAGCGCGATTCCTTCGAGCGCGTCATTGTCCAAGTGCACGGAGCCCCGAATGGGTTTGAAAAGATAAAGATCGGAAATTTCGCGCTCGTCGCGTACCGCTCGGCAAATCCGTTCAGAAACGACGCGTTTGAGACTTCCCAATGGGGCGGGGTCAAAATGTCCAAAGGGCGGGGATACGTGTCGTTCGGTCTCGACAATGACAGCAGCAAGTGGTGTCTCGGAACTTTGAAATTCCTCAGGCCGGTTCCCGTTCCGGAGGATTTCGGGAAAAAGAGCCTGGTCTTTGAAATCAACGCCGGCCAGGACGTATTGGGCAACAGGAATATCGGCTCGCAGAACTTCCAGATGAACTTTTCATATCTGGACGCGAAGGGCGAAAAGGCATCTGCGGAAAATATAGTCGTCTCGAAGGGCGGATTTATTTCAGGGGGCGCGGTGGACGGACTCCCCGCGACTTGGCAGAAGGTGTCGATACCGGTTGCGCGGATGATGCCGAAGGGGGCGGACGGCGTTTCGGCGATAACCTCCATCGCGCTTCAATACATGCTTCTGCCCGCCGACAGGGCGGGGGTTCAGATAAGAAACATAAGGTTTGAGTAGCCCCCGCCCGCGGGCGCGCAAAAAAAAAGAAACCCTCCGGCGCGCGCCGGAAGGTTTCTTTTTTTCCAAAAAGTTTTCGCTCAGATTTCCGAGGCGATTTTTTCGGCGGATTCGGCGGCGGCTTTCGCCTTTTCGACGCCATCTTCCGTCTTTTTTGCGGCGGCTTCCGCGAGCTTCTCAAATTGCGCCTTGAATATGGCGCGGCGCGATTCGAGTATTTTGTTAGAGGTCTCCGCCGTCTGTATGCGCGACTGCATCGCCTGCGCGCGGGAGAATAGCGATATGGCGTCCATCGAGAGGCTCTGCGCCGCGTTTATGTCGGCGTCTATCGCCGCATTTTGCAGTTGCGCTTCGTTGGCGGCGTCGCGCAGAAACTTCGCGGCCTCGCGGATTTCAAACGCGGCGTTCGAGATTTTCGAAAATTCGCCGAGAAATTCCGCGCGCAGATTTTGCGGCTTTTGGGCTGCCGCCGCGGAATTTCGCATTTCAGGCGGGGCGGCGTATAGGGTAGCAGGGGTTCTCGCCGCTTCCCCCTTCGATTTCATCGCGAACTGATCCGCCGCGTCTGCGGCTGCGAATCCGGCGTCGTAGACTCCCCGCTCCCATTTGCCGGCGGAGATTTTCGGCAGGGCGGAGAAAATCGAAATGCGGGAAAATTCGGCGTCCGCGAATTTTCCGGAGGCCGGAATTTTGTTGAGGACGAGGTCGGCGAGCTTCCCGTAAGATTTCATGAGGACGGCGCGCGCGCCGTTTGCGTCTCCGGCGCATTTGGCGAGCTCCTTGCCAGCTTGGGCGTACTGTTCGGCGAGCTCTTCGAGGGGCGCCTTTATGTTTCCGATTTTCTCAGAGTTTTCCGCGTTGAGCGATTCGAGGCGCGCCGCGTACTCTTCGGCGAGGGCAACGGCGGGCGCCACGCCCTCCATTTTGGGAGTAGCCACGGAGATGTTTACGAGGGTTGACGAAAGAAATTCCTCCGCGGATTTTAGCGACGCCGCGGCGGATTGGAAATCAGCCTGGACGGATTCAAATTCGCGCTTGTCCTGGTACATATTCCCGGGGTTTTGCGCCACTTTCGGCCGCAACGCCTCTATCGCGGCTTCAATGCTTTTTATTTTTGCGCGCGCCATCGGCAGGATTTTTTCGACGTCTTCGAGCGTCGATTTCGCGCTTTTAAACCCTTCCACATCGGCGACGAAAGCCGTTTTGAACGCCGCTATCCGCCTTTTGATGGATTGGGAGGAATTTTCGAGCTCCGCGAAGTCGCGGGCGAGCGACCGGAATTCCCCTTCCTTTTGGGAGAGCGAGGAGCTTTCGGCGTTGAAAATAGAGTCCGCGGAGCGGATCAGGTTTTGGGCGTCGGAAAACGAGGCGAACGCGGCTTTCATTTCGGCGCGCGCGGCCTCGATTTCCCCCGCCGCGTTTTCGGGTTCGGCGAATGCGGCAGCGCATGCGCATGCCGCGAACAGCGGTATAAGTGCGTTTTGTGTTTTCATGGCTTTTGTATGTTAGACGCCGCGAAAGGCGATTTGTTTTGCGGCATCGCGAAATTTTACATCATCGACATCGGATCCACGTCGAGCGCGTCCTCTACGTCCTCGTCCATCGGAAATTCCCTCCGCAGCTTTGCGATTTCCGCCACCGCCGCGCGCACGTTTTGCGTGAAGTACCAGATGTGCCACCTGTAAAAGTCTTCGGATTTTTCGAGCGGGGCGGGTGACGGCCCGCGGATCGAGCAGAATCCGCCGATCTTCGCCTCGGCGGCCTCCGCCCATTTCTCGGCGTAAAATTCGAGCTTTTCCTCGCTGCGAGAGCGGAATATGTGGCGTATCAGGCGCGTCGAGGGCGGATAGCCGTACTCGGCGCGGTTTTCGAGCTCCTCCTCCAAAAACGACTCCATGTCGTCGCGCTTTGCGTACTGTATGGGCGCGGCCTCCGGCGTCATCGTTTGGACTATAACCTCCCCGCGCGCCTCGCCCCTCCCCGCGCGGCCAGCCACCTGCACTATGAGCTGGTAGGTCTTTTCGGCGGCGCGGAAATCCGGCATGTGCAGGCTTATGTCGGCGTCGATTATCCCCACGAGCGTGACCCGCGGGAAGTCGAGCCCCTTGGCTATCATCTGCGTGCCGACGAGTATGTCGAGCTTCCCGCGCCGGAAGTCGCCGAGGATTCTGCGGTAGTTGTCGCGCCTCTTCATGGCGTCCCTGTCCATGCGCCCGATTCTCGCGGCGGGGAACATCGCGGATATCGCCTCCTCGATTTTCTGCGTTCCCGCCCCGCGCCACTTGGCCTTGGGCGAGCCGCATTTCCCGCACGCGCGCGGGGCCTTCGCTGTGTAGCCGCACAGGTGGCACTTCACGACGTCTTCCCTCTTGTGCCACGTCATGCTGACCGAGCAGTGCGGGCACTCCTCGACCGCCCCGCAATCGGGGCACTCGAATATTTTGGAGTATCCCCTGCGGTTGAGGAAGAGAATCGCCTGCTCCCCGTCGTCGAGCCTCCGCGCGAGCTTTTCCGCCAGAATGTTGGAGATTGCCGCCCCGGGCTTTTCGCGCTTCATGTCCACGATGAACACGGAGGGCATGGAAGACCCGTCTATGCGGCTGGAGATTCTGGATAGGGCGTATTTGCCGGTTTTCGCGTTGTTGAGCGTTTCGAGAGCGGGGGTGGCGGAGCCGAGCACGCAGGCGCATCCGGCGATTTTTGCGCGGTATACGGCGACGTCCCTGCCGTTGTAGCGCGGCGCCTTGTCCTGCTTGTATGCGGCGTCGTGCTCTTCGTCCACTATTATGAGGCGCAGATTTTTGAGGGGGGCGAACACGCAGCTGCGCGCGCCGACGACGACTTTTGCCTCTCCGCGCGCCAACGCCCTCCACGCGTCGAGCCGTTGCCCGTCCGACAGCCCGCTGTGCCACACCACCAGACCGCAGTCGCCGAGCCTGCTTTTGAGCCTCCCGACCGTCTGGGGGGTCAGCGCGATTTCCGGAACGAGGAATATGCACGTTCCGCCGCCGTCGAGGGCTTTTTTCATGGCGCGCATGTAGACTTCAGTCTTTCCCGAACCCGTCACGCCGTAGAGCAGGCGCGTTTTGAAGGCGCGCGCGGCGATGTCGGATGAGATTTCCCCGAACGCCTTTTGCTGTTGGGCGTTGAGTTCCGGCGGTTCGGAGGGGACGGCTTCCGCCGCCGACAGGTCGTCGTCGAACGCCGCGCGCCGGATTTCCCTCGCGCGTTGGACGAGCAGCCCCTTTTTGACGAGCGCGTCTATTGCCGCGCTCGTCGTCTGGGCGAGCCTTATCAGCGCGGATTTCAATATGGCGTCGGGGTATCCGCCCATAAATTCGAGCAGTTTTCGCTGCTGCGGGGCGCGGGGCAGGAGGGCGGCGATTTCCTCGGGCGATACGGGGCGGGCGAGGGATATTTCCGCGGCCTCCCTCGCGCCCTTGCCGGCGCGGACTACCGCGGGAATCATGGTCTCGAAAATCTGCCGCATTCCGCAGCCGTAGTATTCGCCCATCCACTTTGCGAGTTTCATTAGCTCCGGCGTCAGGACGGGCTCGGGCTGGACGAAAGAGCGCAGCGGGCGCAGGTTGAAGGAAGCTTCAACTTCCGCCGCCGGGCGTGTGTCCGTCACGATTCCGCAGGCGCTCCCGCCCCGCAGCGGCACGCTCACAAGCGACCCTACCGCGAGGGGTTCGAGGCTTTCGGGAACGGAGTATGTGAGGGCGCGCTCGATTCCGCTGAACAGCAGGATTGTCGCCGCGCGTTTTTCGGCGGCCATTTTGCTATTGCGCGCTTTCGGCGGCGGCCGCCGCGTTCAGTTCGGCGATTTTGCGGAATATGTCCGCATAGGCGCGCAGAACGCCCACGCGCGCGGATAGCCTTATCTTTACGGAATTTCTTTCGATGAACGCGAACGCCTCGGAATCTTCCACTTTTCCGTCAAAATCGACCCCGAATTGCGAAAAAATCGCCTTCATTATCCTCGAATTGTTTATTGCCGCGGCGAAGTCCGCGCCGGAGGCGGCGTATTTTTTCAGCGGATAGTCCGACGGGGGATTTTTTATTTTTTCAATGGCGGCTTTGACGGCTTCAAGGGAAGTGGCGGACACGAGGTATCCACCCTCCTTTACCATAAACATCTTGGGCGCGCCGGCGGCGGGGGCGGAGGTCTCGCAGATTTCCATTCCGTCGATTTCCCTTATTTGCGCCTTGAATGGCGGGAGTTCCCCCGAAGTCCCCGCGAAATTTTTCGCGAATTCCGCGTTCGCCCTTTCCGCCGTTTCGGCGATCTCTTTCAGCGACATGGCGGACGCGGCGACCGACACGCTTTCAAACTGCGCCGGCGGCTTGAAGTCGAGCGCGGAAGCGGAAGTTGAGGAGGATTCAATCGCGGCGAAGATGGCGTCCCGGGTTTGGGGCGGGATTTCGAGAGAGTCCATCAGCGGCCGCATGAGCTTTTTGTAAGGGCCGGCGGCGGCTTTGCCGTTTGCGGAGGAGACGGCGGAGAACATGAAGCCCTGCGGTATGAACGCCGCTTCCGCCGCGCGCTTTTTGAGGGGCAGGGCGTTTATCAGGTTTGCGAGGTCGGAGTTTTCACGCGCGTAGAGGTCGGTTTTTACGCGGACGGAATTCCCGTCGCAGTCGAACGCGATTTTTACGAGCTCCACGCCGCTTGCGGCCGCTTTGAACGACTCGAACATCTTTTTTGCGCGCGGAATTTCCGGCGCGGGAAGCGAGGCTAAAAATTCGGAGTCCCTGACGCGCAGTGACAGCATTGAGCCGTCTTTTTCGGATGCGGCGGCTATGGTTTCGTCGGCGTATTTTGACACGTCGGCGGACGGGTCGCCCTTGATCTGGACCACCAGCCATCCCCCTTTTTCAAAGCGGCGCATATTGGCCTGCTGCGCGAACTTGAAGAGAACCGACTCCTTCGACGCCTTTACCGCGGCGAACGCCAGCGGATCCGCGGGGCTGCCGAACGCGGCAATCCCGAAATTTTCCCTCGCGACGCCCTCGAAATTCGGGTAGCCGAGCGGCGAGAGCGACAGGGCGAGGGTCATCTCCGCCTGCGGGTCGGGGTAGATTTTCCTCATGAGATCGGCTGCCTTTGCGAAAAATTCCTTCGGATTTTGCGCCGACGCCGAAAGCCAGGGCTTTTCTGCGGCGAGGGGGGCGCAGCATGCGGCGGCGAATGCGATTATGGCGGCAAATTTTTTCATTCTGCGGATAAGTTTTTTTTGCGATTTAACGCGAATCCGCGCGGCATTTCAAGCGCGTATTTCAGGCGGCTTTCGCGCGGCGCGGGCGCATGTTTTCGGCGGGAAAGCCGCGTCAGTCCTTTTTGGGGTCGGCGGCGTCGCGGAGGATGTCGCCGAGAATGTTGAAACACAGCACCGTCGCGAATATTGCCGCCCCCGGGGTGAGCATCCACCAGAAGCCGAGCATCAAAACTTTCGTGTCGTTCTGCGCCTGCGCGAGCATCAGCCCCCACGAGGCGGACGGCTCCTGTATCCCGAGGCCGAGGAACGACAGCGCGGCTTCCCCCAAAACGTAGGCGGGTATGGAGAGGGTTGCGCCCACTATCAGGTAGCTCAGGACATTGGGCAGAAAATGCCTTATTATTATTTTTACGGGAGATTCTCCCATAGCCTTCGCCGCCTGGACGTACTGGGCGTTTGCGAGGGAAAGCGACATTCCCCTGATGACACGCGCGGTCCCCGCCCAGCCGAGCGCGGAAAGTATTATGACTATCATGACGTACATCTGCGCGCTGTCGAAGTGCGGGGCGAGGGCGGAGCGCATGGCGAGCAGCAGGTACAGGCTCGGAATCGCCATGAGAAACTCTACGAACCTCATCGCCACGAAGTCGAAAGTTCCGCCGAAATATCCCGCGAGCCCGCCCACGAGAAACCCGAGCGCCATGGTTATAGCGATTCCCACAAAGCCTATGCTCAGCGACACGCGCGCGCCGTAGAGCAGGCGGGAGAACACGTCGCGCCCCGTGGAGTCCGCGCCCAGAAGGTAAACGCGCGCGTCGGGTTCCGGAGAGTCCACCCCGAACAGGCGCGCCTTAAACGGTATCAGCCCGAAGATTTTGTAGTCGCTCTTCTCGTCCCTCACGAAAAATTTTATCGGCAGGCTCTCGCCCTCCACGGGCTCGTATTGCGCTATGCTCGGATCCGACTGGCGGTAGCATTGGGCGCGCAGCGAGCCGTTTTCAAAGAATATTTTTGTCGGCGGGTGGAAGGATTTGTCGAGGCACTGTTCGGTCGGCGAGTACGGGGCGAGGAACGGCGCAAAAATTGCGGCGGCGTACATTGCGGCGAGGATCGCGAGGGCGGCGGCGCCGCGCTTGGATCGCAGCGTCTGGGGGAGGAGGTTCTTGCAGAAGAACGCCGCCGCCCAGCACAGCCCGAGCGCGAGAGTCAGCGCGAGAACCGCGGCGCCCGCCATTGTCGCCCGGAAGGAGGCGGTTTTGAGAATGCCGAAGAACGCGGGGAATGTCTCGCACGCCCACGTGAGGAGCGCGGCGGCCGCCGCGACGCACGCCGTGAAAACGGCGATGCCCTTCGCGGGCGCTTTTTCGCGCTCGAGGCGTATTCGCGGGTCTGCGAGCGCGAGCAGTATGTCGGCTATTAGCTGGCCCGCGACCAGCATCGCGCAGCCTATCACCACCCCCGCCATCACGACGTACTGGTCCTGCTTGATTATCGCCGCGTATATGAGCTGCCCGAGGCCCGGGTAGTTCATGACGTTCTCCACGAGCAGCGCGCCGGAGAGCAGACCCGCAAAGGCGAATCCGAACGATGTGACCACCGGATTTATCGCGTTGCGCAGCACGTGCTTGAACATTATGGCGTTCTCGCCCATTCCCTTTGCGCGGGCGGTCGTCACGAAATCCGCACGCGAGTAGTCGAGGAATGTCCCGCGCATCACGCGCATCATAGACGCTATTCCGCCGAGCGAAAGGACGAGCGTCGGGAGTATTAGGTGTTTTATCCAGTCGCCGAACTTAGCCGCGGGGGAGAGGAAGTCGTGGAGTATGGAGACCTGCCCGCCCGTCGGCAGCAGACCCGTGATTGCGGCAAACAACACCGCAAGCAGCGCGAGGAAAAAGTACGGCACGCTTAGCGCGGCGTAGGCGAGAAACGCGCTTAGCTTGTCGAACGCGGAGTCGCGGCGGACGGCGGCGAGAACCCCGAGCGGAATGGAGACCGCGTAGATTGCGAAGGTGCTCGAGAGCGCGAGCAGAAGAGTCGGAAAAATTCTCTGCCCGATGAGATCGAGGACGGGTATCTTGTAGCTCCACGAAAACCCGAAGTCGGGCGCGCCGAAATATACGGCGGAATGTTTGCCCCTCTCGGATTCCGGCAGCAGAAGGCTCGTCTTGACCGGAGAGACGCCGTTGAGCCATCTGCCGTATTGCACGTACCACGGCTTGTCGAGCCCCAGGCGCATTTCCTCCTGCTTTACGATTTCGGGGCTGATGTCCTTGGAGTTGCGCGCCTCGCTCAGAAAATCCCCCGGGGCGAGGTACATGAGCAGAAACACGAGCGCGCTGATGCCCAGCATCAGGGGTATCATGGAAAGCAGCCGCCTTGCGATGAATTTCGCCATGCCCTTATTTTCCGCCCCCTTCGGATTCGCCCGGGTCGTAGAGCTCGTCGATGTTCCAGATCACGGAGCCGACCGGAGGCACGCGCACGTTGCGCCATTTCTCGGATACTCCCGAATAGCTCATAGGGGTGACGAGGAAGAGGAGGGGAAGCTCCCTCGAAAATATGTTTTGCATTTCGTCTACGAGCGCCTTGCGCCTGGCGGGGTCGAATTCGACCTCTTGGGCGTCCATTATTTCGTCGACGCGCCTTTCCCACTCGGTGGCGGGCGACTTTTGGCGGGGATTCCAGACGTGCAGAAAGCCGTCGGAGCGGTAGATGGCCTTGCCTCCCGACGGATCGCCGCCGCCGGTGAACCCCATGAGGGCGGCTTCGTATTCAAACGTGTTGTCGATTTTTGAAATCATCGTGCCGAAATCCATGAATTTCAGCCTCACCTCTATGCCTATCGCCCTCATGTTCTCAACGAAGGTCGTGGACATTGCGGTCGCGTTTTGCGAGCCGTCCGCGACGATGAACTCGAATTCCACGCGGTTTTTTTGCGGGTCGAGCAGCCTTCCGGAGGCGTCGTAGGAAAATCCCTGGGATATCAGCATCTGCCGCGCCGATTCGGGGTCGTAGGAGTATTTTGGGGTGTCGGGGTTGTGCCATTTTTTGTTGGCGGGCGAGATTATCCCGTCGAGCTTTCTGGCGCGTCCGAACCACACGCTTTTTATCAGCCCGTCGCGGTCGACCGCCTTCATTACCGCCCTCCGAAATTCGGGGTTGGAGAACCATTTGAGCTTGTGCGGGGCGACATAGGGTTTGCCGCCCTCCGCCGAGCCCGGGTTGAGGTTGAACCACACGAAGAAAATTCCGGTGTCCGGGCCGCGCTCGTAAATTTTGAATTTGTAGGTTTCGGCGTAGTTTTTGACCCAGGCGTAGTCGTTTGCGCCCACATTTGAGGCGTCGCACTGGCCCGTGGCGAAAAGTATTGTCGATGTGTTGGCGTCGGCGACGAACTTGTATATTAGAAAGTCTATGTAGGGCAGGCGGTTGCCCTTTTTGTCAGCCCGCCAGTAGTGCGGGTTGGGCTTGAGCGCGAGGCGCTCTCCGGGCTTGTAGGAGAAAATCTGGAACGGCCCCGACGCCGCGATTTCCGACGGGTTGGAAATCGCCGTCTGCGTGGACCACGCCCGCTGGAACGAGCCGTCCGCCGCCGCCTTTTCGAGGCGGTGTTTTGGCAGTATTCCCACAAATCCTATGTCGGTGAGAAACGGCGCATAGGCCTTTTTTGTCGAAAACTCTACGGAGTACTTGCCGGTTTTTTTGAATTTTACGGGCTCTCCGCCTATCGTGTACTGGCCCGCGTACCTCGACGGATAGCGCAGCAGCGGCCTGCCGGTCGACTTGTCCGCAAGCGGCTTCCCGTCTTCGCCGAGGCTCGGGGCGAATATCGTCTCGAAAGTGAATATCACGTCGTCCGCCGTGATTTCGACCCCGTCGCTGAATTTTACGCCCTCGCGCAGGTCGAACCGGTAGGTTTTCTTGTCTTCCGATATTGTCCACGATTTCGCGAGCGCGGGAATCGGGTTCATGGTGAAGGGGTCGACCGTCACGAGGGGCGAGAGGATAAGGTCGATTATCTGCGACGAGTAGGCGTCGGTCGCGATGAGCGGGTTGAAAGTTTTGGGTTCCTGCGAGGCGGCGAGGACGAATACGCCCCCGTAGTTCCCGGGGGTACATTCGGATATTTCGGCGTCCGCGGGCAGGGGAAATTCTCCGCGCCGTATTTCCGGAGGCCGCGAGCACGCGCACAGGCCCGCGGAGAGTAGGATAACTGCGGCTTTCGCGGCGCGGAATGTCATCGGTCGCCGGCTTCCTCCGGAGGTTTGGAATCTCCGCCGCCGTTCTTCCCCGCAGGCGGAGGATTCGTTTCGGATTCCGCCGCGCTTTCCGCAGCCTCCGCGGAGTCGTTGAGGCTCCAGTCGGGCGTCATGAACGACGTGTCGGGACGGTTGAGGTTCCAGTCCGGGCCGAAGTCCGGAACGGGGCGCGCCAGCCTGCCGTAGTCTATGTAGGAGTCCATCTTGTAGTCCTCCTCGTAATATCCCATGCCGTAGTCGTCAACCCTGTTCGGGTCGTAGTCTTCCGGAAGCTCGTAGTGCGAACGGTCGATATGCCCGAATTCCCCCTCGGGCTCGGATACCGCCTCCGCTCCGCCTTCGGCTTCGAGCCTTTCCGCCTCCTCTTCGGCGAGGCGCTCCTTTGCGACGGTTTTGGCGTATTCCCGCATCTGCTTTTGCTCTTCGATTTCCTCGAGCCGCTCCCTTTCGGCGTCGCGGCGCAGCTTGGCGTTGCGCATTTTTTCCCCGAGCCTCAGCGCGACTTCGTACATCAGGTAGAGCGGAATGGTGAGCGACACCTGCGTAATGGCGTCCGGAGGCGTTATGACGGTTGCGAAAATGAGGATTATCAAAAACACCATGCGGCGGTTGCTTTTCAGCCATGCGGTGTCGAGTATCCCGAGGTATATCAGTATGAACTCCACGAGGGGGAGCTCGAACGTCACTCCGACCGCCATCGTCAGGAATATCACCATGCTGTAATACGACTGCGCGTCGGGGAACATCTCCATCTGCATTCCCTGGGACATCCACGACATGAACGCTATCCCCATCGGCAGCATGAAGAAAAACGCGAAGCACACGCCCACCGCGAACAGGAATATCGCCGCAATGATTCCCGGGCGCAGCATTGCGAGCTCCTCCTTTTTAAGCCCGGGCGCGACGAAGCGCGCCGAAAAGTAGAACGCCGCCGGCAGCGACAGCCCGAGCGCCCCGAGGAACCCGACGTAAAAATACACCACTATCGGGGTTGTGAACGACATCGAGCGCAGCTTGATGTCGGCGTACCACGGACTTGCGGGCTTTTTGTCCTTGAACAGGACGATGGAATCGTCTTTGGGCTCTATGTAGTACGGGCCTGTTTTCGTCTTGCCGTCTCCTCCGTCGGGGACGAGGTACACAGGGCCTATGCGCTCGGTCTTTACGTCCGTCACCTGCTCGTCGCCGACCCAATTCGCGAGGATTTCCTTGGCGGAATTGAGCGGGTAGAGCATCATGGAGTTGAAGTAGTGGAAGAATGCCAGCACGAACACCAGCGCCGCGGAGAAGAACGCCAGAATTTTGATTATGACGAACCTCATTTCCTCGAGGTGTTCGAGGAACGTCATTTCGGACGGGTCGTTTTCCTGGGATTCTTCCGGCATGGGCCTTTACTGGGCGCGCAGTTTGCGCTTCTTGGAGAGCTCTTGGCAAATGGCGTCGAAAACCCCGTTCACCTCTTCGGTTTGCAGGGTTTTTTCGCCCGAGCGGAAGCGCAGGGCGCATGCGAGGCTCTTGAAGCCTTCCGGGACGCCCTTGCCGCGGTAGATGTCGAATATCGCGCATGATTCGAGCTCGAATCCCTTGCCCTTTGTCTTTTGTCCGGCGATTTTTACGATTTCGTCGGAGACGTTCTTGGCGGGCTCCGAATCTTCGACTATCACGGCGAGGTCGCGCGACGAGGGCGGGAAAGACGGGAAAGCCTTGAATTTTTCGGCGGACTTTTTGCGCCCCGCCACGTCAGGGCGGAAGGAGATTTCGCCCGCCCATACGGTCTTGTCTATTCCGCGCCCGCGCAGGTGCGCCACGGAGACCGCGCCGAACCTGACTCTGAAGCCCTCGCGCTTTTCGGAGCCGCAGCCGGCGGCGAATCCCGCCTCCCATACGGGTTCGCCCTCAACTTGCGAGAAATTCAGCCGCCCCGCGTCCACCCCGAGAATCGAGAGCAGGTCGCATGCAAGCCGCTTGGCGGCGTAGAAATCGGGCCGCGCGGGCTCTCGCCACGAAGTTTCGGAGGCGCCGGAGACGAGAACGAACGCCGTCGCCGAGAGCTCCGAAATTTCCCCCGAGGCGTCGGGCCTGAAAATCTCGCCGTTTTCGAAGAATCCGAAAAATCCGTTGGCGTTGGAAAGGTTGGTCGCCGCGGCGTCGAGAAGCCCGTCTATGAGCGATGCCCTGAGGCTGTCCTGGTCGGAGGTCAGGGGGTTTGCGAGCTTGAGGAGCTCGGAACCGGCGTAGAGAAGGGCCTGTTTGGAGCTGTCTTTGAGCGTGTAGTTTTGGCACTCGTTTAGCCCGCGGGAGCAGAGGTAGTCGGCGGCGGCGCAGTTGTATTTAAAGAGCGGGTCGTCGTCGCGTATGAGAGCCTGCGAGATTACGGGGACTTCCGGAATCCTGTCGGAGCCTATCATGCGCACGTATTCCTCCACGAGATCAATCGGCCTGTCGACGTCGCTTCTGAAAGTCGGGACATTCACCTTCCACTTGCCGTCTCCGGCGCTTTCCACGCCGAATCCGAGGCTGCGGAACACCCTTTCGATTTCCTCCGAAGGGGCCTCGAAACCGATGCTGTCCTCTATGAATTTTCGGGAGATTTCGATGTCGCGCGCCGCCCTCGGAGCCGAGCCTACAAGGCACGCGGTCTCGACGATTTCGCCACCCGCGGTTTCGGCGATGAGGTCGGCGGCGCGGCGCGCGGCCTCGAGCGTTCCTTGCGGGTCCACGTCGCGCGCAAAGCGATACGAGGAATCCGTGCTTATGGAGTACTTGCGGCTCGTCGAGCGGATATTGCCCGGGTTGAAATAGGCGGCCTCGATCACGACGTCGGCGGTGTCGTCCTCGACTTCCGAGTTCAGCCCGCCCATAACGCCCGCCATAGCCACCGCGCGGGAGCCGTCGCATATCAGCGTCACATCCGTAGAAAGCGTGTGGATCTTTTCGTCGAGGGTCTGGATTTTTTCGCCCTCTTCCGCTTGGCGGACTATGATTTTCCCGCCGCTTATCCGGCGTGCGTCGAAGGCGTGCAGGGGCTGCCCGTACTCCATAAGAACGTAGTTGGTGACGTCCACGACATTGTTTATGGAGCGCAGCCCCGCGGCTTCGAGGTCGCGGCGCATCCATTCCGGCGACGGGGCTATTTTTACGCCCTTTACGGACACCGCGCAGTACATCGGGCAGTTGGGCGTTTTGAGTTCGACGGACTCGAGCAGCCCGCCCGCAGGCGCGGCGGAATATTTTGGATTATATTTGAGTTCGGGTTTTTTAAATTGCCTTCCGAATTTCGCGGCAAGCTCCCGCGCGATTCCGATGTGGCTTAGGCAGTCGCCCCGGTTTGCGGTGAGCTCTATTTCAAACACAGTGTCGGAGTCGGTGAAAACGTCGTTTATCGGAGTCCCGATTTCGGGGCGGCTTTCGAGTATCAGCAGGCCGCTGTGGTCCTGCCCGAGGCCGAGCTCTCGCGCGGAGCACATCATGCCGTTGCTCTCGACGCCGCGGAGTTTCGAGACCTTTATCTCGAAGCCCTTTCCGTCTTCCGTCGGGAGCTTTGCGCCGGCGAGCGCAACGGGAACCCTGTCGCCGACTTTGTAATTCGACGCGCCGCACACGATTTGTATCGGGTCGGAGTGGGGAGAGACTTTCACCATGCAGACGCCGAGATGGTCGGAGTCCGGGTGGGGCTCGCGCGAGAGTATTTCGCCGACTACCACGCGGTCGAGCTGCTTGAGCCCGAGAGTCTCGACGCTTTCGACCTCCAGCCCGAGCATCGGCAGAGCCTCCGCGATTTCTTCTGCGGAAATCCCGCCGAGGTCCGCGTATTTGTTAAGCCATTTCAAACTTGCCTTCATTGTGGGGTTCTCCTTGTTATCTCGAGCGGAATTGGCGCAGAAAGCGCACGTCGTTGGCGTAGAAGTGGCGGATGTCGTCTATCGAGTGCATCAGCATCGCCACCCTTTCGACCCCGAGCCCGAAGGCGTACCCGCCGTATTCTTTCGGGTCGAGGCCGACGTTTTCAAGCACGTTGGGGTCGACCATTCCGCAACCCATTATCTCTATCCACCTGCCGCTTAGCCTGCCGATGTCGGAGCTCATGAAATCCACCTCAAAGCTCGGCTCGGTGAAGGGGAAAAAGCTCGGGCGCAGGCGCGTCTTGGCGGATTTGCCGAACAGGTTTTTGAAGAGGTAGTCGAGTATCGCCTTCAAGTCGGTGAGCTTTACGCCCCTGTCCACACAGAGGCATTCTATCTGGTGGAAATTCGCGGAGTGCGTGGCGTCCACGGTGTCGCGGCGGAACGCGCGGCCCGGCGCCATTATCCTGATAGGCGCGCCCTCCTTCATCATCGCGCGTATCTGCACGCTCGAGGTGTGGCTGCGCAAAAGGTAGAGCTCGTCCGCATGCTTCGAGACGTTGGATACTTTCGCCCCGCGCGGCATAAACAGGGTGTCCTGCGCGTCGCGTGCGGGGTGGTTGGCGGGAGTGTTGAGCGCGTCAAAACAATACCACTCCGTCTCGAGGTCGGAGGCTTCGGCGACGGTGAAGCCGGCGCGCTTGAAGATGTCGCAGATTTTGCGGATTGTGGCGGTGAGCGGGTGGATTGTCCCGCGGGCTTCTCCGCAAGGGGGAAGGGTGGCGTCGGGCTTGTCTCCGAGCGCCTTCGCCATTTCCGCGTTCTCGAGGCGCGCGTAGGCTTCGGCGATGAGCGGCTCTATCTGCGATTTCGCGAGGTTTATGAGCTTGCCGACGGCGGGGCGCTGCGCCTTGTCGAGGGCGGGTATAAGCTTCATCGCGGCGGTGAGTTCGCCTTTGGGCCCCGTTATCGATGCGGAAATTTCCGCGACTTCGGTCTTGGTCTTCGCGGCGGGCAGGGCCGCCTTCGCCCTCGCCAAAATTTCGTTGATTTTGTTTTCCATGTCGATTGAAAACTTTCCGTTTGAAAATGAAAAGGCGCGCGCTCCGCACGCGGCGCGCGCGTTTAAATTGGTACAGTCAATTTCTTCGGGGGCGAATAGGCAAGCATTTTCTGACGCGCCGGAACGCATTGTTTCGTGGGATTTCGCAAAATAATTTTCCCGCGCGTTTCTTTCCGGCGGCTGAAAGGGAAATATGGCATATATTCGCGGCGGATTTCCCGAATTATCCGCCTGCCGATTGTCTTGTTTTGCGCGCGCGGCCTTTTGCGGCAACGGCGCAAAAGCCCCAGGCGGCAAAAAAGGCGCGCCCGTCGCGGAGCGCGCCTTTTTCAAAGCGGTTTTGCGGCGCCTATTTCTTAATGGAGTCCACAACTTTTTTGACGAGGGCGGCGAAAGCGGCTTCGTCGTTTATGGCAAGCTCCGAGAGCTGCTTTCTGTCCATCTCGATGTTGAGATTTTTGAGCGCGCCCATGAATACGCTGTATTTCAGGCCGGCGGCGCGGCAGGCGGCGTTGATTCTGGTTATCCAGAGGCTGCGGAATTCGCGGCGGCGAACCCTGCGATCCCTGTACGCGTATTTGCCCGCGTGCTTTACGGCGTCTTTCGCGTAGCGGAAGAGGCGCGACTTGTTTCCGAAATAGCCCCTCGCCGACTTCAGCGTGCGCAGCCTGCGCTTGCGGGAAGCTACCGAACTTGTTACTCTTGGCATGTTTGTTTCTCCTTGATTTTATTTTTGGTCGCCTGGGGGTCGCCTTCACCCTTGCGGCGCGGTTGCGTTTTGTGCTTCGATTACGCGAACGGAACGGCCTTTTTGACGATCGCCGCGATTCCGGGGGTCACCGGCTTGTCGTGCCCCATTGCGCGCTTCTGCTTGACGCTCTTTGCGACGAGCAGGTGGCGCTTCCCGGGACTGCGGCGAAGCACTTTGCCCGATGCCGTAATCTTGAAGCGTTTAGCTATGGATTTCTTAGTCTTCTGCATTTCTTTTTGGATTAAGAAAGATTCCAATACAATGAAGTCCGCGGCGGCTGTAAAGCAAAAAAACCGCATTTTTTTCAAAGGGCGCGCCCCGCCGCGCGGAGTTCGCGGGGCGCATGGATGCGGAATTTGCGCCGCGGCCGCCCGCGCCTCAAAAAAGTGTTGAAGCCTTTCCCCTATTTTGGCAAAAGTCGGGAATGAAAAAATCAAGTCTGACCGCGTTCGCCGCGGCGTGCGCCGCATTGCTATGCTCGTGCGGGATAATCCGCGAAACGGCCCTGAAAAACGACGACGTCGAGCTCTGGTCGTTCGGGCAGGATCTCTCTTTCTTTTCGCAGTACGGCGTCGAAACGCTGATTCTATCGCAGGGCGATTCCGTCGTGGCGGTTTCCCCCGCGCTCCAAGCGAGGGTAATGACTTCCTCTTACGACGGTTCCAAGGGGCCGAGCCTGGGCTGGATAAACAGGGTGCAGCTGGCGTTTAAAAAGCTTGACGCGCATAAGGCGCAGATAGGCGGCGAAGACCGCTTCTGGGTGGGGCCGCAGGGCGGCGAATTTTCGATATTCTTCGAGGACGGGGCGTTGCAGAGCGAGGAAAACTGGAAAATCCCCGCCTTTATGTCGTCCGAGCCGTGGTCGCTCGTCGGCAGGAACTCCTACCGAGCCAAGTTTGAAAAGACCGCCGAGTTCGAAAACGCAAAGGGGACGAAATTCAAAATAAAGGCGGAGCGCGAAATATCGGCGCTCAACCGCAAGCACGTTTCGGACGTGCTCGGAATCGAAATTCCGGAGTCGGTAGACATGGTGGCGTTCCAGTCGTTCAACAAGCTCACGAATCTCGGGGAAAAGCCGTGGACGCCCGACGGGGGAATGCTGAACATAAGCGTGCAGTCGTGCTTCAACGCCAACCGCAAGACATACGCGTTCGTCCCGTACCGCCCGGGGGATCCTGCGGAGCTCGGCGACATTGTGCGCGACAATTTTTTCCAGACTTCTGGCACGGGGAATTCGGACGGCAGGCTCACGGTGGATCCCGCATTTATAAAATACAAGACGGACGGCAAGGGCTTGGGCGCGATAGGAATTTCCGCGCTGCGCAGCGAGGGAATCGCCCTCGGCTTCGACGAGGCCAACAGCGTGCTGACCGTCATAATATACATAAAGCCCGCGGACAGGCGCGCGTATTTGCCGTCCTCCTGGCGCAGGGCGTCGGGAGCTTTCGACGGCGACGCCATAAGCGTGTTCAACAACGGCCCGGCGGCGGGTTCCAATGCCCCGGGGGACGCCTATTACGAAATCTCCACCTATTCCCCCGCGCTGTCGCTCGACCCGGGCAAGTCGCAGTTCCACTTGCAGCGCACATTCCACTTCCACGGTTCGGAGTACGACTTGGGGCTGATTTCCTATAAGCTCGCGGGGATTTCCATCGGCCAGTTGCGCGGCGGCGGAAAGTAGCCTTTCACATTCCGGACTTTATTCCGATAACATAAGGACATGGACAGGGAAATAGACGAATTTTTACTCGAACTTTTGCGCTCGCGCTCTCCTACGGGCTCCGAGCGCGAAGCCGCCGACGTCGTTGAAAAGTATGTCGGCGCGGCCTCCGTCGGGGGCGTCAGGCGCGACGTGCTCGGCAACCGCTACGCGGTTTACGGAAGCGGCGACAAAACCCTGATGCTCGCCGGACACATGGACGAGATTGGGTTTATAGTATCCTACATCGACGACGACGGATTTTTGTTTTTCGAGCAGCTCGGGGGCCACGACAACGTGATGCTGCCGGGCCGCAGGGTGGCGGTGATAACCAAAAACGGCTACGTCTACGGCGTGACCGGCAAGCGCGCCGTCCACCTGATGGACGCCAAGGAACGCAAGGAGGTTCCCGAGACGCACCAGGTCTGGATAGACGTCGGGGCGCAGTCGCGCGCGGATGCGGAAAAGCTCGTCAGAATCGGCGACCCCGTAGTGTACGACACCGCCGTGCGCAGGCTTTCGCCGACGCGCTACGCGGCGCGGGCGTTCGACGACAGGGCGGGGTGCTATTGCGCGTTCGAGGCTCTCCGCCGCCTTTCGCGCGATTCCGCCAAGACGGACTACCGCGTGGTGGCGGTCGCCACCACGCAGGAGGAGATCGGCACGCGCGGCGCGCTCACCGCCGCCTACGGCATAGACCCGCAGGTGGGGCTCGCGGTCGACGTGGACCACGCTACGGATTTCCCGACGTGCGACAGGCGCAGGTTCGGCCACATAAGGCTCGGGAAGGGGCCGGTGATTTCGCGCGGGCCGAACATCAACCCGAAGGTTTTTGAAAGGCTCGCCGAGTGCGCCGAGCGCGAGGGCATCCCCTACCAGATCGGCGCGGAGAGCCGCCCGACCGGCACCGACGCGCGCGTGATACAGATGACGCGCGGAGGGGTGGCAACGGGGCTTTTGGGCATTCCGCTGCGCTACATGCACACGCCGTCCGAAGTCGCCGACCTGGACGACATCGAGGGTTGCGTGAGGCTGATTGCGGCGTTCGCAAAGTCCCTCAAAAATTCCGACGACTTCTCTTTCTGACATGCCGGCGCAAAAAAAGCGGCGCGTGCTTCTGACGCGCGAAAATAACGAAGCCCTCGCCTCCGCCCTGTCGGCAAAGGGCGTTGGGGTTTTGGAGATTCCCCTAATCAGAACGGTCCACGAGGCGCAGGACGAGGATGTCGCCGACGTCATGCGCGAGATGGGCTCATACGACTGGATAACGTTTTCGAGCGCAAACGGAGTGCGGGGATTTTTCAGGGAGTTTTTCAAAAATTTTGACGACATCCGCTCGCTCGGACTCGCCCGAATAGCGTGCGTGGGCGAGGCCACCGCCGAGGAGGTTCGCAGGCTCCGCCTGCGCCCGGACGTCGTGCCCGCCGTATCCACGGCGCTCGCGATGGCGGACGCGATGGCGGAGTACGAGACGCTCGACAACTTGAAGGTTTTGTGCGTGCAGGGCAGCCTTTCGCTTCCGGATCTTCCGAATGCGCTCGACCGGAAGCACCGCGCGATAGTGGACACGGCGGTCGTCTACAAGACCGAAAAGCTCTCCGTAGACGGAAATTCAAAGGATGTCGCGGATTTCAAAAAGTACGGCGCGGACGCGGCGGTTTTCGCGAGCCCGTCCGCGGTTGAAAGCTTTGCGGCGAATGCCGAAAAGCTTCTGCTCGAAGACGGCGCGGTGCGCCCCAAGATTTTTTCAATAGGCCCGACAACCACCGAGGCCTTGAAAAAATACGGAATGCAGCCCTATATGGAGGGCGGGGACATCGCAGGGCTGCTCTTCGCGTTTTTGGAGGCAAAGGGCTGACCGTGCGCAAACCGCATTTTCCAATAAAAAGGTTTTTCGCCGAATCGGCGGCGGCTTGCGCGGGAGGCGCGCTCGGAAGGGCTGTAAGATGCGCCGTTTCCGACTGGCCATTTCCCGTTTTGCAGCGGCGGTTTTCGCGTGCAACGCGTTGGGGAGGTTTTGCGTTCGCCCTATGCGCCGATTTAGCGGGGAAGCCCCGCCCGAATTTTGGAAAATTTCATCTGTTCGGCTTTTGCGGCGGGCCCACGGCGTCTTCAACATTCTCGTTGCAGCGCCGGTTTTTTGCCTCCGGAGGGCGCGCGCGGGGCGTGCGTTCTGTTTTTCGGAACTTTCGCCCCCTGTCTGGCGGCGGCATTTTTGCGGATTTTGCCGGCGGAAGGCGGGCGGCGTGCGCGCTGCCGCCCATATAATTATTTCCGCGCTCGGCGCCCAAATCCGCCATGTCTTCTCGGAGTTTCCGGATTCCGAAATCTTTCCATGGAGGGAATCGCGCTTTCAAATATCGCGGCTTGCGCGATTATTGCCGCGGTTGCAAAGTGCGCAAATTTGGGAGGGGAGGCGAAATTTTCCGCCGCCGGATTCGCGGCGACGCTTTTCGCGCTTTCCTCCCTTAACTGCAGGCTGTCGAAAATGCTCCGCGCCCGCAGGCATTTTGCGGCTTTTTTATACTTTTCAATTTCCGCGCTCTCCGCCGTACTTGCCCTTTCGTAATCCGCCGCGATTTTGCTAATGGCAATTTTTTGCAAATCAAAATTCGCGCGCGGCGGTTGCGGGGCATATGTTTTTTATCGCTTCTTCTCAGTTCCGATTCCGCGCTCAGCGGAAATTTGCCGTCCGATATTTCCAAATTTTTCCGGCGGCGGATTTGCCGGAGATCTGCCCGCGTCAAATGGAGCTTTTTTCGCAGGCGGAAAAATTGGAAAAAATCTTTGCTATTTTTAATAATAGTAATGATTATTATAAATAATAAATCCTATATGACATAATCTACGGTTTATACTTGGTCAGTATAAATTTCGGCGCGCGCGAAAACCCATTTCGCTGAGGCGGGCGGGGCGTAGAGCGAAAGCCAAAGAGGGCGGAGCGCAAAAAGCGTCCCGCCCTTTTTTTTTATTGATAGAACCGGTCCGATGTCCGTCTGTCTCGGTTTATTGACCGCCCCTGCGGATTTTCTTGGCGAATTCAAAAGATATCCCGCCTTTTTGGTCGAGCGCGAGGGCGGCGGAAAATTTCTTCTTTGTGCGCTTTGAAACGAAGTCGTCGATAACCGGCGTCTTGCCCGTTTCGGCGAGGCTTTCGAGCTCGGCTATCGTTATGACGTGCGAGAGCATGTTTTTCCCGAGCCTAAACGAGCACTTCTTTTCGGGCGAAGAGTCGCTGCGGCAGACATAGGCCGTGTCGGTCGCCACCAGCACGCCGTCCTTGCAGCTGCACAGCCCCATTGCCGAGCGCGGGCATTTTGCGACGACGGGCGCCTCCGCGAGATTCTCGGGCTTGCGGTCGGACGAGTCCTGACCGTCGCCGAAGTGGAATTTGAGCGCGAAATTCTCGTCGAGCTTCAGCGTGGCGGAAAACGGCTTGCCGAGCTTGCTTCGGAAGCCGTCGGGCGGGCCGGCATCAGCGACATGGAAACGTGGCGGTAATGTTTTTTTGCCACCAGCTCCCTGACTTCGTCCTCCGACATCTTGCGGTTGCCGATGGTCTTATATATAGTGAACTTCCCGTCTTTCGACTTATACGCCCTGAAAGTCTCTATCAGGTTGCCGCCGTCTATGGGATTGGGAATGTCGGTCTCCTTGTTTTCGATGCCGTCCTCCGTGAAGCTGCGCGCCTTTTCCACTATGTCGGTCGTCATCGCGCCGATTCCCTTCATGAACGCGCCGCGGGAGAGCTCGTTGCGCTCTATCAGGCGCAGTTTTTGCTCCCATTCGCCCGTCATGGCGGGGCTCGTGAGCGAGTCTATCGAAAGGACGTTGAGAAATTTTATGAGGCTCTCTGCGCGCGCGGTCGGCACGAGGTCGCGGCGGTCGCGCTCCACGAACTTGTGCGCGATGAGAGTCTCGATTATCTGCGCGCGCGTCGCGGGGGTTCCGAGCCCTTTTTCCTTCATCGCGAGCGCGAGCTCCTCGTCGTCGAGCAGCTTGCCCGCGCCTTCCATGGCGGAGAGCAGGGTGGCCTCGGTGTAGCGCGGGGGAGTCTTGGTCTTTTCCTCTTTTAGCCGCGCCTCAACAAGCCGGCCCTGTTCTTTTTCGCGGGCGAGCGCCGGGAGGATTTCGTCGTCGGAGGCCTCCTTGTTGTAGACGTTAAGCCACCCCGCCACGCGCAAAACCTTGCCTTCCGTGCGGAATACGTGGGGGCCTACCGCCGACATCCTGACCGTCACGTCGAACTGCGCTTCGGGGTAGAAGGCGGCGATGAAGCGGCGGACTATCATGTCGTAAATCCTGCGCTCGTCGTCGGTGAGCTTCTTGGGCGGCATGTCGGTCGGAATCAAGGCGAAGTGGTCGCTGACCTGCCTGTTGTCGAAAATCCTTTTGCCCGCCTTTTTGACGTAGTCCTCGTCGAGGGCTTTTTTGGCGAATTCCGCATAGGGCGAATCGAGCGCGGAGAGGGTTTTTGCGACGACGCCCCTGTAATCCTCCGGCAGCGCGCGCGAGTCCGTGCGCGGATAGGTGATCATCTTGTGCTTTTCGTAGAGCGACTGCGCTATGCTTAGCGTCCTTCCCGCGGGCAGGGAATACTTGTTGTTGGCTTCGCGTTGGAGCGAAGTGAGGTCGTAGAGCCTCGGGGCGGACTGCCTGGCGACCGTCCTCTTTTCGCTTATCTTGGCGGTTCCGATTTCACGGACCTCGTTGAGCGCCCTTTCGGCGTCCTCGTGCTTCCAGATTCTGTCCGCCTTGTCGTTGGGGTTTTTGTCGGCGGCCTTGTAGTCGGGGCGCTGGTAGACGCCCTCGTACTCGCCGTTTTCTATGCCGAATTTGCCGATTATGCGCCAGTACGGGTAGGGTTTGAAATTCTGTATTTCGCGCTCGCGGTCCACTATCATGGCGAGCGTCGGGGTCTGGACGCGGCCGACGCTCGCGAGGTTTTTGCCCCTCGAACCGTACATGCGGCTGGTGATCGCGCGCGTTCCGTTGATGCCCACGAGCCAGTCGGATTCGCTGCGGCAGCGCGCCGCGTCTTGCAGCGATTCCATTTCGGACTGGTCTTTGAGGTTGGCGAACGCCTCGCGTATGGCCGACGGCGTCATGGACGAAACCCAGAGCCTTTGCCGCGGAAGCTTGCATTTGAGGATCTCGTAGATGTAGGTGAATATCAGTTCCCCCTCGCGGCCGGCGTCGCAGGCGTTTATCACGCCGTCGATGTCGGGGCGCGCCAAGAGCTTTTTGAGGCCCGACAGCTTGGCCTTGGTTTTTTCAATCGGTTTTAACTTGAACTTGTCGGGAATTATCGGGAGGTTTGACAGCGACCAGCGGGCGTATTTTTTGTCGATGTCCGCGGGCATGTTGAGTTCCACGAGGTGCCCGAGCGCGGAGGCTATGACATATTCGTCGTTTTCGTAATAATCGTCGATTTTTTTCGCCCTGCCTAAAACTTTGGCGATATCGGAGGCGACCGACGGCTTTTCGGCTATTATGAGCTTTTTCATGTACGATTGGTAAAAATAGCGGGGGGTAATGCGATTTGCGAAGATTGCGCGCGCGAACCCGTCGCGCGCGCAATCCGAAAAGGGCGGCGAACCCTTTACTTTTTGAGGAACTCCGGAAGTATGGAGTCGAGGTTGCGGAGCAGTTCGCGCATAGTTTCGGGCGTTTCGTCGCCCATGTTGGATATGCGGAAAGTCGCGCCCTTGATTTTCCCGTAGCCGCAGTTGAACATCATGTTGAAGCGCTTTTTGAGCTCCTCGTTGACGGCGACTATATCGACGTTGAGATTGTTCTTGAAGCAGTTTAGGGTGATGGAGCCGTACTTTTCCTCGGGGAAGAGCTCGAAGCCGTAGCCCTTGCCCCATTCGCGGACTATCCTGTTGTTTTCGAGGTGGCGCGCGTAGCGGTTTTCGACGCCCTCGGCGAAAATGTCGTCGAGCTTGCTGCGCAGGGCGAATATCATGGAGATTATCGGCGTGGAGGGGGTCTGCGACTTGTCGTAGAACTTCTTAAATTCGAGAAAGTCGAAGTAGTAGCCTCTGCCTTCGACCTCGGCGGCGCGCTTCATCGCCTTTTCGGAGACGGAGCAGAAAGAGAGCCCCGGGGGGATGGCGAGCGCCTTCTGGCAGCCGGTCACCATGACGTCGATTCCGAGCTCGTCCTTTTTGATCGGCATTGCCGAGAAAGAGCTTACGGTGTCGACTATCGACACCACGTCGGGAAATTTTTTTAGGACTTCCGAAATGGCCTTGATGTCGCTCATCGTGCCGGTGGAAGTCTCGTTGTGGATTATTGTGACGGCGTCGTACTTGCCGGTGGAGAGCTCTTTTTCGAGCGCTTCGGGATCGACGGGCCTGCCCCAGTCGAATTTCAGCTCTCCGGCGTTCTTGCCGCACCTTTTGGAAACGTCGTACCACTTGTCGGCGAACGCGCCGTTGCAGCAGTTGAGCACTCCCTTTTTGACGACGTTGCGCACGGCGCCTTCCATCACGCCCCAAGAGGAGCTCGTGCTTAGAAAAACGGGGTCTTCGGTGTAGAAGAGCTGTTTGAGGCGCGGCATCACGTCCTCCACGAGCTTCACGAAGTCCTTGCTTCTGTGGCCCATGATGGGGGTCGCCATCGCCTTGTATGTTTTTTCGGACACTTCGACGGGTCCGGGAATGAACAGTTTGTATGCCATATTTTGATTGTGTGAAGTTATTTATTTAATGTAAGTTAAAAAATTCCGCGGACGGCGTCCTCGGAATGTCGGGATTTCAGCCTATGTTGAGGCTCTTTACGATTTTGGTATTGCGCTCCGCGAGCGTGATCGTCTTGGGTTTGGCGTTTTTTGCCTCCTCGGCGTCGGCGAGCGCGAACGACATTATAACGAGCAGGTCGCCGGGCTTGCCGAGGTGCGCCGCCGCTCCCCTGAGCGAGACCGTTCCGCTTCCGCGCTCGGCGGGGATCGCGTAGGTCTCGAACCTCTTGCCGTTGGCGATGTTGCCGACAAGTATCTTTTCGTAGGAAAGCATTCCGACCTTGTCCATGAGGTCCTGGTCTATTGCCAGCGACCCTTCGTAATCCACCCTCGCGTCCGTCGCCTCGGCGCGGAGAAGTTTTGATTTCAGTATTTGAACCAGCATGGTGCCGCCTTTTTAGTTTTAGTAAAAGCCGCGATAAATAATCGATGTTACGAAAAGGTCAACACTTTTTGCAAAAAAAGGCGGAGGCGGGGATATGCGGGCGACCGAAGGAGAAAATTTGCCAGCCGGAGATTTCAGAGGTTTTTTCCGCCATAGCCGCTTCAGCCGGTTTTGATTCTCGGGGGAGGGGAACGTCGGGAAATTCATGGCCGTCCGATTACCCGTTTTGAGGGATTTTTGGTTGCAACCCTGCGGCGCCGCGTCTTTTCTTGTCCGAAAAAAAACACAACTTTTGAGAATTGCTATGTCGGAGGATTCCAAAAACGGGGGTTCCGGAGCCGGAAGAGGGGCGGCGGGCGCGGATTTGCGCGACAGTTGGCTTGAATACGTGGCGTGGGCGTGCGCGGCCGTGGGGCTTTCTCCGGCCTTTTACTGGCTCGGCAGGGCGGTAGCGGACAGCCAGCAGCTCAGGGACGCTTTTATAATACTGGTCGTGGCGGGGGTCGTCATGGCAATGGAGTACCGCATAATCCCGCACAGGCCGAGGTTCGGCGGCAGCGCGCTCGCAGCCCTCGGCATAGCCTACGCCGCGTTTTTTTCGGCGGGGTTTTTCGGGGCGCTTTTCAA
>CAJMOT010000002.1 GCA_905214995.1 uncultured bacterium
GGCGAAGGGGCGCTGACGGAGTCTTTACTTTCCCAGAGAGGAAGAGCCCCGCAGGATCGCCCCGCGGGGTTTTTTTTGCGCCGCCCGCGGTTTTCGGCGCGCCGCCGAAAAAAAGTGTTTAAAAAAAAACTCAAACGGTCATTCTTTTCAACCTATGGACAAACTGTTAAAACTTATGCTCGACGGCGAGCCGCTCTCCACCGAGCAGATGGGCAAAATTCTCGGGCTCACGCGCGACGAGCTAGACGAGCGCATGAAGAAGCTCGCGGAGGACGGCGTGCTGCTCGGATGGCGTCCGGTGATAAATCCGGACGCGGACGAGTCCGTCGTGCACGCGGCGATAGAATTGCGCATAAATCCCGAGCGCGACGGCGGCTTTGACAGGCTCGCTCAGCGCGTCAGCAGGTTCGACCAGGTGGACTCCTGCTATCTTATGAGCGGCGGGTACGACCTTCTGATCTTCGTCCGCGCCAAGTCCCTGCGCGGGGTGGCGAGCTTCGTATACGAAAAGCTCGCGACAATCGGCGGCGTGACTTCCACCGCCACGCATTTCTTTCTGAAAACCTACAAGCAGCAGGGGTTCATAATAGACCGCGAGGCCGCGGACGGCGACAGGCTCATATATTCCCCGTAGTGGCGCGTTCCCATTGGGGCTTTTCGTTTCCATTTCAGGCCAATCATATGAAAGACGGCAATCCATCGAAATTTATCGCCTCTCACGTCGCGACCCTTCCGAAATCGGGCATACGCGAATTTTTCGCTATAGCCGCGAACATGAAGGACGCCGTGTCGCTGGGCATAGGCGAGCCCGATTTCGTCACCCCGTGGCACATCCGCGAGGCGGCGATATTCGCCCTCGAAAAGGGCAAGACATCCTACACCGACAACCTCGGCCTGCGCCGCCTGCGCAACGAGATTTCCAAATACGTGGAAAAAAACTACGGAGCGTCCTACGATCCCGCGGGCGAAATCCTCGTCGGCGTCGGGGTTTCGGAAGTTCTCGACTGCGCGCTCAGAGCCATAATAAACCCGGGCGACAAAATAATGTACCACGAGCCGTGCTTCGTGTCGTACTCGCCGAGCGTGAAGCTCTGCCACGGGATACCGGTTCCGGTGAAGACCCGCCCCGAGGACGGCTTTGCGTTCAACATGGACGAAGTTCGCCGCGCGTGGGTTCCCGGATGCAAGGCGATAGTCATAAACTTTCCCACCAACCCGACGGGCGGCGTCGCCGGCAGGGAGCAGCTTGCGGAGCTTGCGAAATTCGCGCGCGAAAAGGACATGCTCGTAATCAGCGACGAAATTTATTCCGAGCTCACCTACGAGGGCGGGCACCATTCGGTCGCGGCGATCGACGGCATGAAGGAGCGCACGATTTTCCTGCACGGGTTTTCGAAGGCGTTTGCGATGACGGGGTTCAGAATAGGCTACGCGTGCGCTCCGCGCGAGCTCATAGAGGGCATGATGAAAGCCCACCAGTACGCGCTTATGTGCGCGCCGATAGTCTCGCAGGAGGCCGCGATAGAGGCGCTCGCAAACGGCGCCCCTTCGATGGAAAAGATGCGCGACCAATACCGCAGGCGCAGGGATTTCATCGTCCGCAGGTTCAATGAAATGGGCATGGAGTGCGGCCTGCCGCGCGGAACCTTCTACGCCTTTCCGAAAGTTCCGGACGTCGGAATGGACTCTATGGAATTTGCCAGGTACATTCTCGAATCCGCGCGGGTTGCGGTCGTCCCCGGGTCGGCTTTCGGGCCGTCTGGCGAGGGGTTTTTGCGCGCGAGCTTTTCGACGAGCTACGAAAATCTCGTCGAGGCCGCCGACAGGATGGAGAAGGCCGTTGCAAAGCTGAGATAGGGGAAAAATTTATGAGCGCGCCCGCACCAAAGAGCGTCGCCCTCGTCGGGCGCCCGAACGTCGGCAAGAGCCGGCTCTTCAACCGCATTCTCGGCCGGCGCGTTTCGATAGTGCACGACAGGCCGGGCGTCACGCGCGACATCGTCGCAGAACCCCTTTCGGAGGGAGTGGCGCTGATGGACACCGGCGGCATGTTCGCCTCCGCCTCCGGCGGAGAAAAGGTAATCGCGCGCGCGACCAACTTGCAGGCGAAGTTCGCGATAGACACCGCCGACACCGTGGTGTTCGTGGTGGATTCGCAGGAGGGCCTGACGCCGCTCGACGAGGAGATCGCCGCCCTCCTGCGCTCCGCGGGCAAGGACGTGATTCTCGCCGTCAACAAAGTCGACGTTCCCTCGCACTCCGCGAGAAGCTCCGAGTTTTTCTCCCTCGGATTTGCGGATGTGGCGGAAGTCTCCGCCGAGCACGGTTGCGGAATGGAGGCGCTCATGGAAATGCTCGAGGCGCGCTTCGGCAAAATCGAGCCGGCGCAAGACGGCGGGGAGGGAAGAATCAAAATTTCCGTCGCGGGCAGGCCGAACGTCGGCAAGAGCTCCATCGCAAACCGGATGCTTGGCGAGGAGCGCATGATAGTAAGCCAGGTGGCGGGCACCACGCGCGACAGCGTCAAGCTCGACATCGACGCTGTTTCAAAAAACGGCGCCGAGATGAAGTTCAGGCTGTTCGACACCGCGGGGCTTAAGCTCAACCGCAAGACGAACTCTTCGCTCGACTACCTGTCGTCGGTGCGCACGCGCAGGGCGATAGGCGGGAGCGACGTCGTGTTTCTGGTGCTCGACGCAATGGAGGGCGTCGCCGATTTGGACAAGAGGCTCGCGGGGGAAATCGTGGAGGCCGGAGCCGCCGCCATAATCGTCGTGAACAAGTGGGACTACGCCGCGGAGACTTTCAAAAGCGCCCCGCTGCGCGGCTACGAGAATCTCGCCGCATTTAAAAAGGGATTCGAGGAGGCCGTGCGCCGCGCGCTTCCGGACATCGCCGACGCGCCCGTACACTTCGTTTCGGCGAAGGAGAATTCCGGCATAGAAAACCTGCTCGAAAGCGCGTATTCGATGAGCAGAAAAATGCTTTCTGCGCCTTCGACAAACGCCCTTAATTCCTGCGTCTCCAAGCTGCTCTCGGCGAACCCGCCAAAGTATGTGGCGAACAAGCGATTTAAAGCGTATTATTGCGTAAAGACGGCCTCGCGCCCGTACACGATAAGAATGTTCTGCAACGACGCCTCCGTTCTGGCGGACTCGTACCGCCGCTACCTCGTAAAGGGCCTGCGCGAAAAGCTGCGCCTCGGAGGGGTTTCGATAAAGCTCGAGCTCGTGGGAAAGCCCAAACGCTATGCGGGCGCGGGAAAGGGACGCAGATGAGGGTCGCGTTCATGGCCTCCGACGCCATCGCCCTCGATTCCATAAGGGCGCTGTTTGGCGGAGGATGCCCGGGTTTCGAGCTCGCGTGCGTGGTCAGCAACCCCGACAGGCCAAAGGGCAGGGGAAAAAAATTGTCGCCAAACGACGTCTCCGCGTGGGCGCTCGAAAACGGCGTTGAGCTATTGCGCCCCGAGGGTTCGCCGGATGAATCCGACGCCGCGCGCATGAGGGGGCTCGGCGTCGAGATGATAGTCGTGATGGCGTACGGGAGAATGCTCAAAAAAAACGTATTGGAGTACGGCAGATATCCGTGCCTGAACCTCCACGCCTCGCTGCTTCCGCAGCTGCGCGGGGCGTCGCCCGTTGAGACCGCGATAGCGCTCGGCTTCAAATCCACCGGCGTGAGCCTCATGGCGATAGAGCCGCGAATGGACTCCGGCCCCGTATGCGCGGCGGAGGAGGTCGCGATAGAACCCTCCGACGGCTCGGCGTCCCTGCGCGGAAAGATAGCCGCCGCCGCCGCGCGCCTGCTGGCCGAAAACATTTCCTCCGTGGCGGACGGCTCGGCGAAATTCAAGCCGCAGGACGAATCGCGCGCGACGTACACCCGCAAGATTGGCAAGGAGGATTTGTTTTTGGATTTCCGCCTGCCCGCGGAGGAAATCGCCAACCGCGCGCGGGCGTTCTCGTTCGCCGTCGCGGAGATCGGCGGAGAGGCGGTCAAGCTCTCGAAAGCCTTTGCCGCCGCGCGCATGAAGGGCGGCGCGGAATGCGGCGAGGTCGTCGCGGCCTCGCGCGCCGACGGGCTCAGAATCGCGTGCGGAGATGGCGACATCGCGTTCGGAGCCATTCAGAGGCCGTGCTCAAAAATGCTTTCCGCGCCGGAATTTTTCGCGGGCAATTCTATTGAAGTGGGAAAAGTTTTAAAGAGCTTCGACTCGCGACCGCTTCTGCGCCCATAAATTTTCGCGAAGCCGCAATTTTTATATTGCATCATTCGCATATCGTATTCTATATAAAAAACGCATTGATAAATTTGCTCGTCGGCACGTTGAGATGGCGCTTTTTTACAGACCGTTTTTCGAAGGGGTATTTTTTGAAGATATGCCGTCGGGCGTCTCCCCCTTCGCATTTAAGGCGACTGCCGGATTCGGATTTTTTTGCGCGGCGCAGGAGCCGCGGAGTTTCCGCCCCGTTCGGGCGCGAGGATTTTCGTTGTACGCGCGTTGGAGCTGCAAAGTTCCCCGCATTCGCGCGCAACGTTAACATGAAAACAACCCAAAAAAAATAGAATCATGGCAACAAAAAAAGTGGTAAAAAAGGCAGCTCCGAAGAAGGCTGTGGCAAAGAAGGCTCCCGCGAAGAAAGCGGCCGCCAAAAAAGCTCCCGCCAAGAAGGCGGCCGTTAAAAAGGCTCCGGCCAAAAAGGCGGCCGCGAAGAAAGCGGCGGTCAAGAAGGCTCCGGCCAAGAAAGCCGTAGCCAAAAAAGCCCCCGCGAAGAAAGCGGCTGCCAAGAAAGCTCCGGCGAAAAAGGCCTGCGCAAAGAAAGCCTGCGCATTGAAATCGGTTGCCAAGAAGCCGTGCGCGAAAAAGTGCGGCTGCAAAAAGTAGCGGCTAAGTTTCGACTTTTGCGGGGAGCCCCGGGACTCGTTTCCGCGGGCTCCTTTTTTTTCGCCTGCCTCCGCGCAATAACGGAGCCTGCGGATTTTGTTAGAAATTCGTTTTTTTTAAAAAAAAGCTTCCATTTTCGCGTCATATATATTTTTTACTTGATTTCATTTTTTCAAAAAAGGGAAATGCCTGAATTCTTTGAGCTCGAAAAAGTAGACAAGCGCTTCGGAGACAACCATGTCGTAAAAAGCGTGAGCTTCGGGGTGCGCTGCGGCGAAATATTTTCCCTTCTCGGCCCGAGCGGCTGCGGCAAGACCACCATTTTGAGAATATCCGGCGGCTTTGAGGAGCCCGACTCCGGAAAGATTTTTCTCGACGGAAAGGACATCACCGACACCGCGCCCAACAAGCGCAAAATAAACACGGTGTTCCAAAACTACGCCCTCTTCCCGCACATGACCGTCTTCGACAACATAGCGTTCGGCCCCCGCACGGCGGGAGTGGACGAAAAGCGCGTCGGGGAAATGGTGGACGAAATGCTTTCGATCATCCGCCTCGAGGGGCTCGCCTCGCGCAAGACCGACACCATAAGCGGCGGGCAGAAGCAGCGCATAGCCATAGCGCGCGCTCTCATAAACAAGCCAAAGCTCCTTCTGCTCGACGAGCCGCTCGCCGCGCTCGACCTCAAGCTGCGCCAGTACATGCTGCTCGAGCTCGACAGAATCCACGACGAGGTGGGGACGACTTTCATATACGTCACGCACGACCAGGGCGAGGCGATGAGCCTTTCGGACAGAATCGCCGTCATGAACGGCGGCGTCATAGAGCAGATAGGGACGCCCGCCGAAATCTACGAAAACCCCCGCACCAAATTCGTTGCGTCCTTCATCGGCGACACCAATTTTTTCGAGGGTTCCGTCGCGTCCGTCACCAACCGCGAATACTGCCGCATAGACTTCTTCGGGCTCGGCGAATTTCCGTCGTACAACGAGCACAGCCTGTCGGTGGGCGACAAGGTGACGGTCAGCATCAGGCCGGAAAAGTTCAGGATTTTTGACAAAAAGCCCGAAAACGAAAACCTCAACATGTTCGAGGCGCAGGTAATCGACATCGTTTACCAGGGCGCGCAGACCCGCTATTGGGTGAAGTCCGCCGACGGGCGCCGCATAAATATCGTCACCCAGCACAACCGCTGCTATCTCGACTACAAACAGCCCACTTGGGACGACAAAGTGTGGGTTGCGTGGCACCCCGACGACGTCACGACGCTCCCCGAGGAGGCCCCGCATTAGGGTTCTTAAACTATGGCCGACGACAAATCGAATTTTTCGGCGCGCGCGGGCGCAAAGAGGTTCACCGAGTGGTTGTTCACCGCGCCGTCGCTTTTGTGGTTGGCCGTATTTTTCGTAATACCGTCCCTGCTGGTATTCGCCATCGCCTTCAAGACGGCCGATCCCGCGGGCGGAATAGGCCCCGGGTGGACGCTCGATACTTTCGCCAACGTCTTGCGCAGCGACTACGTTTCGGTTTTGTGGCGCACGGTGTGGGTTTCGTGCGCGATAACGGCGATATGCCTTTTGCTCGGGATTCCCGTCGGGTACTGGATAGCCCAGCAGCGCGAGAAGTACCGCTACTGGCTGCTGCTTGTCATAATAATACCGCTCTGGACGAACTTCCTGATACGCATTTTCGCGTGGAGGGTTCTGCTGCACCCCGACGGATTTTTGCGCTCGGCGCTGCTGAAGCTCGGGATAATTTCCGACGACGTGTTTTTGCTTAACAACCTTGGGGCGGTCATAACCGTGTCGGTTTACACCTGCCTGCCGTTCGCGATTCTCCCGATTTACGCCGCGGCGGAAAAGTTCAATTTCTCCCTGATAGAGGCCGCGCGCGACTTGGGCGCGTCGCGCTTCAAGGCGTTCGTCTCCATATTCATTCCCGGGATAAAGCGCGGCATATACACGGCGATAATGGTGGTGTTCATTCCCGCGATGGGCTCGTACGCAATTCCCGATCTCGTCGGCGGCGTTGACGGCGAAATGCTCGGCAACAAGATCGCAATCCGCGCGTCCGCCAACAGGAACCTGCCGGAGGCCGCGGCGCTGGCGGCGCTGCTCTCGGTCATAATATCCGTTCCGGTGTTTCTGGTTTTCCTCAAACAGAAGGGGGTTCTGAAAAACGTCATCAACATACGCAGGTCGTCGGGGGACTCCACAAAATGAAGTCGCGCTACACGTCGCTTTTCGTCACGATATTCGTGATGGTTTTCATGTACCTGCCGATTGTGATGCTCGTCAGCCAGTCGTTCAACGAGTCGCGATACGGCGGAAAGTGGATGGGGTTTTCGCTGAAATGGTACGAGGCGCTTTTCAAGGACTCCGCCGTCATAAACGCCACCCTCAACACCTTGATTGTGGCGTTTGCGGCGACCGTCATCTCAACGGCGGTCGGAACCTGCGCGGCGTGGACTTTGAACAAGTACAGGCTATCCAAGCTCCAGTCGGCGCACTACGTGCTCGTGTACGCCCCGATGTGCGTGCCGGACGTCCTGATGGGAATTAGCCTGCTCCTGATGTTCGTGAGCATGCGCGTGGATCTGGGGCTAACGACGGTGATTCTCGCACACGCGACTTTCTGCCTGAGCTTTGTCACGTTCACGGTGCTCGCGCGCCTTCAAGACTTCGACTTCAACATAATCCAGGCGGCGCAGGATTTGGGCGCGGGCAATTTCAGGATATTCGTGAAAATCGTCCTGCCGCTTTTGGGGCCTGGAATAGCGGCGGGGGCGATGATGGCGTTTACTCTTTCTATGGACGACTTTGTCGTGACGTTCTTTGTGGGAGGCCCGGGGAGCACAACCCTGCCCGTGAAGGTTTACAGCATGATGAAGCACGGCCCGCCGGCGATAATAAACGCCCTGAGCGTCGTGTTTATGGCGCTGACGTTCACCGTGGCGATAGCGGGGCAGTTTTTGACGCGCAAAAAGTTTTAACCCTAAAAAAAGGCTAAAATAAAAGGAAATGAAGAAAATACTCAAATATGTCGCATCGGCCGCCGCCCTCTGCGCGGCGATCGCAATGTGTGGCTGCGGGCCGTCGAAGCCCGTACTCAACGTCTATATGTGGTCCGACTACATAGACCTCGACCTCGTAAAGGAGTTTGAGCAAAAGTACGGCTGCAAGGTCGTAATCGACATATTCGACTCGAACGAGTTCATGTATTCCAAGCTCAAGGCGGGCGGCGCCGGCTACGACCTCATCCAGCCCTCCAGCTACATGGCAAAAATCATGTACGAGCAGAAGATGATAGAGAAGCTCGACCATTCCAAACTTCCGAGCCTCGCGAAAATCAACAAGGCATACCTCGACAATCTGGCCATCGACAAGAAGATGGAGTACAGCGTCCCCTACATGATAGGCTTTACGTGCATCGCCTACAACAAGGACAAGCTCGGAAAGATTCCCGACACGTGGGCGGTTTTCGGCGACTCCAAGCTCAAGGGCCGCATGACAATGCTCAACGACATGCGCGAGACTATCGGCGCCGCGCTGCTCTTCAAGGGCCATTCCATCAACACCACCGACGAAAAGCACCTCGAAGAGGCTAAGAAGCAGATCATAGAGTGGAAGCGCAATCTCGCGAAATTCGACAATGAAGTCTACAAGGTAGGCATACGCTCCGGAGAATTCCAGATAGTGCAGGGGTACAGCGGCGACCTCTTCCAGGTCTTTGCGGAAGCTCCGGAACTCGCGTGGATGTGCCCGAAGGAAGGGTTTACAATGTGCTGCGACGACTGGGCGATTCCCGTCACCGCGCGCAACAAGGAGCTTGCGTACAAGTTTATCGACTTCATGATGACGCCCGAGAACGCCGCGCGCAATATCGAGTTCACCTGCTTCACTTGCCCGGTTGACGGCGCGAAGGAGTTCGTTTCCGAGGAAAATAGGAACCACCCGGGAATGTTCATTTCCGACGAAATGTACAAGAAGGGCGAAATCATCCAGGACCTCGGCGCGGACAACGCCAAATACATAAAAGTCTGGGACGAGATAAAGCTCGCCAAGTAGCGTCGTTCTCTATTTTTCAAAACCGGAACGGTTTTCCGTTCCGGTTTTTTGCGTCCGTTTCGTGCAAAATTTACGCTAATTTCATACTCGCGTATGTAATACTCCGCCGTAAAATTCTATTAATAGATTTTGCGTTTGCCGCGCGCGGTCCAAAAAATGCCGGTTTAAATTCAATTCGCGAATGCCTTTATTTATTTTTGGGGAGAAGAGTCGGATTCTAACATGGAAATATATGCGTCCCGCTCCGATTGCGGCAATTTATTTATCTTATTTAGGATATTTGCCAATGACATATCGCGTTCTTTTTTCTTGGGCGGTTCGGGGGCGAAAAATTCCGTTTCTTTAACCGGATTTGCCCTGACTTTATTTAATATTTTTCTGTAAACTATATTGTCTACCGCCTCTTCGACGACATCTTTCTCATGCCATCCAAATTGTCTAAAAGCGCCAAGATTAGACGGGAAATTCTTTACCAATACATGTCCGTATTGCGTTTTACACCTGAATATTCGATCTTCCGTTTCGGGATTTGAATTCGATTGTTGTTCGCATTCTCTCCCTCCCGCTTCCTTATATTCGCTTTCTTCGCCGACGGAAATTAGCCAATACGGTTTGCCGTCTCGGATAACGCTTTCAAACTTGAACGGTTTCCCTATCCGGTTTTGCCCAAATATGCAAGCGTCCGGGAGATCTTGCCTTTGGAATGCGAGAAATTTTACATTTTTTCACTTAACCGAATACGGCGCAATGGCTTGGCTTAGAACTCGTTGTTTTATCCGCAAAAAAAAGCCGCCTGATCCTGCGGCTTGGGGGAAATCTGGAAATTGCGTTTCGCGGCCTATTTCAGCGCGGGAAGGAGGATTTTTTCCATCACCGCGTATCCTTCTGGCGTCGGGTGTATACCGTCGTTGGCGTATTTTTTCGGGAGGCCGTCCTTGTCGTCCGCCATCGGAGTATAGTAGTCCACATACTTTACCGAGTTTTTTTCGCAGTAGGCTTTCAGCATTTCGTTGAGCTTCTTCACGAGCGGCGCGGGCTTGATTTCCTGCCTCCACGGATATTTGTTGGCGGGAAGCGCCGAGCACACTATCGGAATGACCCCGTTTGCCCTGGCGATTTCGACCATCGAGACTATGTTGCCGAAAACGTTTTCCACGGCGATATAGCCCTGGTTTTGCGCGATGTCGTTGGTTCCCGCCAGAATCGCCACGTATTTGGGTTTCAGGTCCAGGACGTCGCGGCGGAACCTCGCGAGCATCTGCGAAGTCACCTGTCCGCTTATCCCGCGGCCGACGATATTGTTTTTTGCAAAGAAGTCGCCGGGCGTTTTCTTCGGCCATGCGTCGGTTATTGAGTCTCCCATCAGCACCGCAAGAGGCGGCTTGGAGACGGCTTTGTTCGCCTCGGCGTATCTGCCGAAGTTTGCCCAGTCGCCGGCGGCGAGCGCCGCCGCGCAGGAGAATGCGGAGAGTATTGCCGCGAAGAGTATTTTTTTCATATGCGTATTATCGTTGAAATCAGTCTTCCCGCCTGACTTTGAGCGACTGTTGCGCGAGGATCCAGAGCAGGTCGGATAGGCGGTTTATGTAGGCGAGGGGGAAGGGTCGGGCGAGCTCCCCGCTCTCGGCGAGGGCTGCGATTTCGCGCTCGGCGGCGCGGCAGCGTGCGCGCGCCATGTCTAGGGCGGCCTGCAAATGCGTTTCGCCGGAGTGCGCCCAGCCCGAGAAAACGTCGCCCGCGGCTTCGGCGGGCTCGATTTTTTTCTCCAAAACTTCCAGATCGGCGCCGCCGAGCGTGCGAATGTTTTTTTCGGCGAGCTTCGGGAAATCCGCCTTGTCCGTGGCGAGCTCGGTCATGAGAAATACGAGCGATTTCTGCAATTCGAGGACAAACGCCGCGAGTTCTCCGCCGGCGAACGACCGCGCGAGCCCGAGGGTTGCGGAGAAGTCGTCGAGCGCCCCGTAGGCCCTCACCCTTTGCGAGGCCTTCGAGACATCCCTGCCGAACATGAGCTTTGTGCGGCCGGCGTCGCCGGTTTTTGTCGATATTTTCATGCTACATCTTTTCGAGCGGCTCGATTCCGAGCACGCGCAGCCCCGTTTCCAGCACGCGCAGCGCGCGCGAGCACAGCATCAGGCGGCGCGCCCGCACGGATTCGTCGTCCACCATTACCTTGTTTGCGTTGTAAAAAGTCGAAAACGTTCCGGCGAGCTCGTAGAGGTATGTGCACAGGTAGTGCGGGCGCAGCTCGGCGAGGGTGAGCTCAAACACGGCGGGCAGCGCCACGAGCTTGCGCGCGAGCGCAATCTCCTGTTCCGTCTCCATTTCTCCCGCGGCGGAGAAGTCGGCGTCAGGCGATATCCCGAGCTTGCGGAAAATGGAGTGTATACGCGCCGCGGCGTAGAGCAGGTAGGGGGCGGTGTTGCCGTCGAAAGCCAGCAGCTTGTCCCACGAGAATAGGTAGTCGTTCGTGCGGTTTTGCGACAGGTCGGCGTAGCGTAGAGCGGCGACCCCGACGGTTTCGGCTATTTTGTCCGCCTCCTCCGGCGGGGTGTCCGGATTCTTTTCGAGCACTATTTTGCGGGCGCGGGCTACGGCCTCGTCGAGCAGGGCTTTGAGGCGCACGGGCTCGCCGCTCTTGGTTTTGATCGCCTTGCCGTCCTCGCCAAGGATCGTGCCGAACCACACGTGGCGGAGCTTCGGCAGCCTGTACCCCTTGCAGTCAAACCACTTTTCCGCCGTCATAAAGAGCTGCTGGAAGTGGTCCTGCTGCCTGCCGTCGGTGACATACACGACCTCTTCCGCCCCGAAATGCTCGACGCGGTAGAGGAGGGTCGCGAGGTCTGTCGAAGCGTAGTTGGACGCCCCGTCGCTCTTTCTTATTATGAAAGGCTGCGTCTTGAAGCGGTCGTGCTCCCGCAAAAACACCACGAGCGCCCCTTGGTTTTCCTCGGCGATTCCGCATTCCGAGAGTTCGGCGTAGATTCTGCCCACCTTGTCGCGGTAAAAGGATTCCCCGAGCGACACGTCAATCGTAAGCCCCATGCGCCCGTACATTTTTTCAAACGCCGCGGAGCTTGTCTCGTTGATTTTGTTCCACAGCTCCGCGTTTTCGGGATCGCCGTTTTGGAGCTTCACGAGCTCCGCGCGCGCGGCCTCGGCAGCTTCGGGGGATTCTTTTGCCAGCGCGCTGCCGCGCTTGTACATCTGTTCGAGCTCTTCGAGAGAGTTCTCGTTTTCCGGGTCAATCTTGTAGCCGGATGTTTTGATTCCGTATATGAGTATTCCGAAATTCGTGCCCCAGTCGCCTATGTGGTTGTCGGCGATTACGTCCGCGCCGCAGAATGCGAGCAGCCGTTTTACCGCCTCCCCGATTACCATCGGGCGGAGGTGCCCGACGTGCATCTGCTTTGCGGTGTTCGGCGACGGATAGTCTACCACCGTCTTTCTGCCGCCGTAAAATCCGCGGGCGGCGTCGCGCAGCGCCTTTTCCCCGCTGTACTTTGCAAGCCACCCCCCGAGAAATTTTTTCGTGAGCGCGAAGTTCACGAACCCCGGGCCCGCCACGGAGGTTTCGACGAGCGATTCGTCGAAATCGGGGGACGCCTTTATCGCCGCGAGCAGCCTTTCGCCCGCGGCTCTCGGGTTTTCCCTGTGCGCCTTTGCGTATTGCAGGGCGCCGTTGGCCTGGAAGTCGCCGAATTTCGGGTCGGCGGGGCGTATCATCGGGTCGAAGCCGGAGCCGAAGCCGGCGGCCTCGGCGGCTTTTTTAGTTAGGGCGCCGAGCGCCTTTGCGGGGTGGAACCAAATTTCCATTGTCCTGAATTTTCCTGAAAAAAACAGCCGCTTCAATCTCTTGAAACGGCGTGACGCAGCCTTTCTCGCCTACTTGGAAATTCCCAGAAGCGCCTTTATGCGCGCCGCCCAGTTTGCCTTTTCGGCTTCCGTGGGCGTCGGCGACGAATTTTCGTCCCACCACTGCGGCGGCTCGGTGTTGAGGCCGCCGGACGAGCGGACGGCGTAGACGACTTTGCTTACGGCGTCTTTTGCGTCCGGAACGTGCGACGAGAAAATCACGTCTATCTGGTGTATGTAATTGTCGCCCGACCTCAGCGTCGCGGGGACGCTCGTTATCGCGCTCACGGAGGGGATTGCCTTCTTGAACGCCTCGGCGGTGAGCCTCGACATTATGCGCTTTGCGAGCGCAAACGTTCCCTCGCTCGGGGTGTCGAATATGAAAGTCAGCGAAATGTAGTCGATGTCCCTGACCTGGCGCGGCATCGCCACCTTGCAGAGCCCGCCGATTTCGGATACGCCGTTTTCTCCGACGAGTCCGAGGTCGAAAAACGCGATGAATTTTTCGTTGCGTAGTATTTCCAATAATTTTTGGTCGGGATTTTCCATGAGCGGCGCCTGTTAGAAATTATAAACTTTTCTTGATAAAACCAGAGTTCGGCCCATATTTCAAGAAATAAATGGAGACGGCTTACATCGCTATCGGGGCGGCCCTCGTCTACGCCGCGTGCGCGGCCGCGGCGGTCGGGGCGTTTTTGCCCGTTCTGCCCGGGCCGCTGCTTTCTTTCGCGGCAATATTGGCATTCAAGCTCGCGCTTCCGGACTCGCAGCTCGGGTGGTGGAATGTCGGCATATGCGGGGCGCTTGCGGCTTTCGCGCAGGCCGCGGACATATTCATGTCTTGGATGGGCGCCAAGAAGTTCGGCGCAACCTGGCGCGGGGGGCTCGGCGCGTTTATAGGGGTTTTCGTCGGCATCTTCCTGCCGCCGCCCGCGCTGTGGATTTTTATCGCGCCGTTGGTCGGGGCGTTCCTCGGCGAATGGCTCGGGGGGTCGGGACTGCGCGCCTCGGGCAGGGCGGGGCTGGGGGCGTTCGCGGGCTCGCTCGCCGCTTCAATGCTGAAATTTTTGATCGTAGTCTACATGGCTTTCGCATTTTCCGCGGGCGCGTTCGGTCTCTTCTAAAAATATTCTTGACGCGCCTTTGGGTCGGGTATTTATATTACGGCTTTAATTTATCGCGGGCATAGTTTAGTGGCAAAACCCCAGTCTTCCAAACTGGTGATGTCGGTTCGATTCCGTCTGCCCGCACCAATCCGGCCGACGCGCGCGGCGCGCGGGCGGCAGTCCGAACGGCGTTTTCGCGGCTGCGCGGAAATGCGCGGATTCGCGAAAATGCGTTTTTTTTGCGGAAAACGGCGCGCCGAAATCCAAAAACATACAAAATACCGTGAGCACTCCACTGATAATGATAGGCCTTCCCAAAGGCAGCCTCGAAGAATCAACGATAGCGCTTTTTGCCAAGGCGGGCTGGCGAATCTCCAAGAGCTCCCGCTCCTACAAGCCCTCCATCGACGACCCCGAGCTCGACGGCCGCTTCGTCCGCGCACAGGAGATCAGCAGGTACGTAGAACAGGGCTTTTTTGATTGCGGACTCACCGGCTACGACTGGATTCTCGAAAACTCCAGCGACGTCGTCGAAGTCTGCGACCTCGTTTACAGCAAGGCGACTTCCCTGAAATCGCGGTGGGTTCTCTGCGTCAAGGAGGATTCCGACATCAAGACCGTGAAAGACCTCCATGGCAAGCGCGTCGCCACCGAGCTGATGAACGTCACCAGGAAATTCCTCGCCGACAACGGGGTTGACGCCGAAGTGGAATTTTCGTGGGGCGCGACGGAAGTCAAGGTTCCGGATCTCGTCGACGCCATCGCCGACATCACCGAGACCGGCTCATCGCTGCGCGCCAACAACCTGCGCATAATCGAGACCATGCTCTACACGAACACCAAGTTCATCGCCAACAAGTCCGCATGGGAAAATCCCGAAAAGCGCAGGAAGATAGAGTCCATCGCCATGCTCCTGCGCGCCGCGCTTGAAGCCAACAGCAAAGTGGGCCTCAAAATGAATCTTCCCAAAGGCAATCTCTCCAAAGTAATAGCCTCCCTGCCCGCGCTCCGCAAGCCCACCGTTTCCCAGCTCTCAGACCCCGCTTGGGTTGCCGTCGAAACCATCGTCGACGAAAAGGTCGTGCGCGAAATCGTTCCCACTCTGAAAGACAACGGCGCCGAGGGAATAGTAGAATACCCCCTGAACAAAATCATCCCCTGATTTGGCGAATGCTTTTGGGCTAAAAACGAGTTGCAGCGCGATAACAAAGACTCTCGCGTATGTCAAATACGCTTCGACCCTTTGTTTCGCTTGCGCCGCGTTTTTAGCCCAAAAGCATTGCGCCAAATCGGGAACCCGCAGTTTTTTTGGAACGAACTCCGGAAGTATTGACGAACCTCCATTGCGGGAGGTTCGTTTTTTTGGGGAAATTGCGGAGCGAATAAGCGCATTGCGCGGCAATCGCCGCAATGACTATGCTTCTTCAATGGACGGCACGTCTTCGCGCCCTCCCTCCTTTTCTGCCGCCCCTTGTGGCCGGCCTCGTGCCTAATCCATGCCGAGGAAGACGAATTGCTTGTTGAATTTCAACTCCTGTTTTGAGGCGAGCTCGACTTTATATCCGTAGCGTTTCCTTTCGATTTGGATTACGGGAGAGGAATTGAAATTGTCCCTTATGTAGCCGAGAATCTGCTCGGGAACTATGGAGTTGGGAACGGACGAGGTTTTCGCCGATACCTCCCTCCACGTTCCGTCGGAGGAGAAGTCTATTTCGGTTCCGTCGGCGAACACGACGTCGTAGCCGTCGGTGACGGCGCCGAAGAAGCTCGTATCCTCCTTGACCACCGCCACTTTCTTGTCCTTGAAATTCGCCTTTGCGAACTGTTGTATGGTCTGGGGCAGGGCGGAAAAATCTATGATTCTGTCTGAAGCCGAAGCCGTGGATATTGAAAGGGCCAAAATCGCCGAGAGCGTTGCCAATAATTTTTTCATAACTTTTGCGGGTTGAGTTCCGGTCCGGCGCCGCGCCGGATTTTCTCTTAGTTTCGACAACAAAAAACCCCGTTTGTTCACTGAAAGAAAAACGGGGGAGACGGCGTAAGCGCGCGAATGGCGGATATTTTCGCGCCGGAAGCGGGTATCCGCCTGCGGCCGCCTATTCGCCGAAGCGCGAGAGCGCGAGATTGCCGGTTCTCGCCATGTCGACTATTCCGAACGGCTCTATCATATTCATAAAAGCCGCCATTTTGTTGGGATTGCCGGTGCACTGTATGATCAGGGATTTCTTGTCGACGTGCACGACGCGCGCGTGGAAGAGGTCGGCTGTCTGGACGATTTCCGCGCGGTTTTTCCCGTCGGCCCTGACTTTTACGAGGACGAGCTCCCTTTCGACGAACGAGCCCGGCACGGAGTATTCTTCGACCTCTATGACGTTGACGAGCTTTTTGAGCTGCTTTACGCATTGTTCGACGCTGTTGCGGTCGTCGTTGACCGTGGCGGTGATGCGCGAATACTTGCCGCCGCATACGGGCCCGACATTGAGGGTTTCTATGTTGAAACCCCTGCCGCTGAACATTCCGGCGACCCTTGCGAGGACGCCGAACTTATTTTCCACGAGTGCCGATATGGTGTGTTTCATATGATTGCGAAAGCCGGATTTCCGCGACCGGCGCGGATTCGTAAATTATTGCCGAAATTTTATGCCATCCGCAACGGGCGTTTTCAAGAAAAAACGTTGACAATTCCCGAATTTGAAAAAAAATAATTTTATGGAAGAGTGCGATTTTCAAAAGAGAAAATTTTTGAAGGCGGCTGCCGCGGCGGGTTTTGCCGGCGGAATGGCCGCCATCTCCCCCGCCGCGTTTGCGGACGGCGACAAAACCCCCACCGTGCGCCGGACGAGCGTTTTTAACGTCCGCAACTACGGCGCCAAGGGAGACGGCAAGACTTCGGACACCGCCGCCATACAAAGGGCGCTAGACGCGGCGGGAAAGATTCATGGCTCCGTCTATTTTCCCGCCGGCGAATATGTCTGCTCCAGGCTCAAGCTGCCGCCGAACGCGATGATGTTCGCCGAGCCGCAGTGGGGCTACCGCGGCTCGGCGGGCGCCGTGCTGAAACTCGAATCGCCCGACGCGGACTGCGTAATAGACATCACGGGGGCCTTTGGGGGGCGGGTCTGCGGGCTCTTTTTAAAAGGCCTCGGGAGAAACAACGAAAAGAAATCTCACGGAATATATCTCAACAACGACAGGGAATACAGCCCGAGGGAGGATTCCTGCGTTATTGAAGATTGCCACATCGCCGGATTTTCGGGCGACGCCGTATACCTCAAAAGGGTTTGGCTGTTCATAGTGCGGCGCAATATTTTCATAGGCAACGGAGGGGCGGGAATCCGCGTGCAGGGCTGGGACGGCTTTGTGAGCGACAACCAGCTTTCCGCCAACGGGCAGGGCGGATTCGTCGGCGACAGCGTCGCCGCGACCGTCATGTTTACCGCAAACCGCGTGGAATGGAACGGCGCGCACGGGCTAGACCTGCCGGCGGGCGACGCGTGGAACATCACGGGGAACTCATTCGACAGAAACTGGGGCGCTGCGATAAAGCTGCGCAATATCTCCGATTCCGCAGTGACCGGCAACGTTTTTAGGCGAAACGGCAAGGACGCCTCCAAGCTCGGCGACGAATACTCGTGCCAGGCGTATCTCGAAAATTGCAAGGGGATAACGGTCAGCGCAAATTCCGCCGCGACCGGCATAGACGACCGCGGGAAAGGCGTGAGGACGCCGAAATACGGTTTCGTCACCAAAAACCTGCAATACTGCGCGATAACTTCAAACGCGATGTTCAGGGGATTTACCGAAAAATTTTTCAACGAACTCGCCCCCAGTACGGAATGCGCCATAAGGGACAACGTGGGGACGGTTGCCGGCAAATAACAAAAGGAAAAGCATGAAAAAAATCACCGCGATGACGGCCGCTGCGCTTTGTTTTCTGGCGGCGGCGTGCAATACGGGCACCGCTGAAATGGGGTACGAGAGCGCAAGAAAGGGCAACTATGTGGTTTCTTACGCATATTCCGCGGACAAGCAGACTCTGGCGAAGGCGGTTGCCGACGCGCTTTCGCGGCGCGGGTGGAACGCCAAGTCGACGCCCGACGGCGGCTTTGACGCCAGCATTTCAAGGGGCGGCGTTTCGGCGAAGGCGAAGATTTCCATCTCCGACAACAGCGTTTCATTCGATTCGCGCGGCTCGACCGCGGCGGGAGAACCCATAGTGCCGTACCGCTATCTGGACTATCTCAATCAGTCGATAAACCAATATCTTAACGTCCGGCGGAATTAAAATAATATTTCCCGAAAAACGCCGCAGACAGGCGCAAGGCGCGTCCGCCTGCGGCGGTGCCCATAGAAGGGTTGCGCCCGCAAGGGCGCAAGGCCGGCAGTCTGCGCCGCCTGAACTCAGGCGGCGTTAACGAACCTCTTACATGAGGTTCGCCTTATTGTTTCTTCAATATCCGTAATCCCGCCTAAGCGTTGCTTAAATGTTTTACTTTCAAATTTGGGCATCGGCAGGCTTGAAGCAATCGCCGCAACAGCAAAGGCCTTGCGGAAGAGAGAAGCCGTTTATTTGATTTTGCGCCGCGCGCAAACAAATAAACGGCTAGTGAAATTCGGGTTTCGGCTTTTGCTCAATCCAGTCAATCCCATATCGGACACATTTCTTTTTAATCGTCTTTTCCAATAATCAAGTGGGATAAGCGCATTGCAAAGCAATCGCCATAAGGGCGCTTTGCCCCCTCCAATGGTCGCGCCTCGCGTCTGCGGGGTGGGGTGATTGGAACGTAACGCATACTTCCCCTCATCTATCCGGAAACGAGGCCCGTTTCAATATTCGTATTGATGTCCACCCATAGGTTGTGTTTGAGTCGGGCGCTTGCAGCGTTCCGTCGGAGGTCTGCCAAATGGCGTCGGAGTTGAAGTACGGCTTGTTGGCTCACACTCCGTCGACCGCGAAATCCTTTATGCAGTGCAAATCTACATATTCGGTTTCCCGGGCGATTGCCGAAAGCGCGAGATATGGTATAAATAAGGATAAGCAAATGCGCTTCATATGAACATTATTATTTTTAGAACGCAAAATATGTCAAGCATTTTTGATGTATAATACATTGGGCAAAAATATGTTGAGCGTCTTTGCTGAGGCGAAAAACGGATTGCGGAATTTGGGTTTTTCCGTAGGCGGCGCGTTTGCAGGCGGGACAGCTTGCTTCCTCTCTGAAAGCGGCTCGGACCGCGGAGATTTAGAGCGCGATAGAGCCGCCGCATTTGCGCAGCGCGAGCGCGAAATTTTTGGGAAGCGGCGCGAATATTTCAGTGCGGCCGAATTCGGGGCTTCCGAATGCCGCGCCGTCGAAAGAGATTTTCCGGAGGTGCAAAAACAGATGGGGGTAAATGGGGCGTTCAAATTCCTCGCCGCGCTTCAGCTTGTAGTCGCCCTTGAACTGCGAGGTAAAAATCTGTCCCCCGCGCGAATACGCGCTCTCGCCGATTATTTTCAGCCCTTTTTCCGCGGCGTGCAGGCGTATCTGGTGCGGTCGGGGGGCGGCGGTGCAAGCCCTCCATAGCTGGAAGTCGCGCAGGTTTTCGGCTAGCTCGAAAACGGTTTTGCTCTTTCTGCCGTATCTGTGCGAGACCGCCCATACGGGCCGGTTTTCGTTTTTTACCATCGGCAGGTCGGCCTCGAACTTTTCAGGGAGATCGGGCGCGCGCCGCGCGAGTAATATGAATTCAAACGAGACGTACCCCGACCCCGCGGCGTTGCGCAGGGCGGCCGCGGCGGGTTTGCCGCACGCGGCGACGCATGCGCCCGAGATCTCGAAATCGCATTGGAGGGCGCAGAATGGCGACCTCATTCCGAGCCGTTCGAGCTCGGGTTTCCCCGCCTGCTTTCTCATGGCGGCAATTACGCTCGAAAGCTGCTCGGGATTGCAGTTTGATTTGCCTTTTGAGGGTATTTGCGGAGAGCCCGCGTAGGGCTCGAACAATGTGTCGGCGGGCTTGTTCAGAGCGGCGAAAAGCCCCTTTTTTGCGGCGAGAACGTCGAGCCTTGCGGGGCGCCCAAAGAGCGTGCCCGGCGGAAAGCCGATTTTTTCGGGAAGCTTTTCCGAACCCGCGTCGGAGGGGGAAGCGTTTTCTTCTGGCATTTTGTTTGTTCGGACCGGAGCCCACGGCGCGGGCAAATCCGCCGCCGAAGCTTTGAAAATCGCGGCGGAGTTGTCCGGCGGAGAGAATTTTTTTAATCGGGGAATCGCGCCGACAAAACCTCCTCGGTCTGCGCCTTGCGGAAGTCGGCGAGCTTTTGGGCAAAGGATTCGTCGGACAGCGCGAGCATCTGGACGGCGGCGATTGCCGCGTTTACCGCGCCCGCCTTGCCTATCGCGACCGTCAGCACCGGTATTCCGCGCGGCATCTGCACGGTGGAGAGCAGCGAGTCCATTCCGTCCGTCGCCCAGCCCTTCATCGGAACTCCTATTACGGGCAGCTGCGTGTGCGCCGCAAGGACTCCCGCAAGGTGCGCGGCGCCCCCCGCCGCGGCGATTACCGCTTTGACCCCCCGCGCGCGCGCGGTGGAGGCGATTTCGACGGCTTTTGCGGGCGTCCTGTGCGCGCTTGCGATGTTGCGCTCGTAGGGGACGCCGAATTTTTCGAGGGTCGCGGCGCAGTGGCGCATCGTGTCCCAGTCGCTGACGCTTCCCAATACTATGCTCACAAGAGGTTTGTCTTCCATGCGAAACAATGCTTTAAAAATCGCCGCGCAACACAAGCCGAAAATCGGCGCGCCGCGCTTTGCTCCGGAATTTTTCCGCCAAAAAAAGGCGGGCGGGGAAACCCCGTCCGCCGAAATTTTTTGCCCCGCGACACGGCGCGTCCGCGGGAATTGTCGCGGAACCGCCCGCCGCAGCGGGCGCTCCGCGTTTACGCTAACAGCAGTTCGAGAACCTTCTTAGCCGATTCGGGAATGACCGTGCCGGGGCCGAAGATGGCGCTCGCGCCGTGGTCGAGCAGGAATTTGTAGTCCTGCGCGGGAATGACGCCGCCGACGGTGACCATGATGTCCTCTCTGCCGAGCTTCTTGAGCTCCGCGACGAGCGCGGGAAGCAACGTCTTGTGGCCGGCGGCCAGCGAGCTCATCGCCACGACGTGAACGTCGTTTTCGACCGCCATCTTGGCGGTTTCCTCGGGGGTCTGGAAGAGCGGGCCCATGTCGACGTCGAACCCGAGGTCGGCGTAGGCGGTCGCGACGACTTTCGCGCCGCGGTCGTGCCCGTCCTGCCCCATCTTGGCGATGAGTATGCGGGGCTTGCGGCCCTCCTTTTCCTCGAACGTCTTTATCAGCTTGGATATTTCCGAAACTATGTCGGCGTTCTTTTTGTCCTTCATAAGTTCCTTTTCGTAGACGCCGCTTATGGAGCGGATTACGGCCTTGTACCTGCCGAACACCTTTTCGCACGCGTCGGAGATTTCCCCGAGGCTCGCGCGGGCCTTTGCCGCGGCGACGCTGAGTTCGAGCAGGTTGCCCTTGCCGCTTGCGGCGCACTCGGTGATGGATTCGAGTATGCGGCGGACTTCGCCGTTGTCCCTGTTCTTGCGGAGCGTTTCGAGCTTCTTGATCTGGGCTTCGCGCACGGCGGTGTTGTCGATGTCGAGAATGTCGAGCGGAGCCTCCTTTTCGAGCCTGTATTTGGTGAGCCCGACGATGGTTTCGCGCCCGCCGTCGATGCGCGCCTGCCTCCTGGCGGAAGCTTCCTCGATGCGCAGCTTGGGCAGCCCGGCCTCGATTGCCTTGGTCATGCCGCCGTGCGACTCGACCTCCTGTATATGCCCCCACGCGCGCTTCACGAGCGCGTCGGTCAGGCTCTCGACGTAGTACGAGCCCGCCCACGGGTCGATCACGCGGCAGATGCCGGTTTCGTCCTGCAAGTAGAGCTGCGTGTTGCGCGCGATTCTCGCGGAGAAGTCGGTCGGCAGGGCGATTGCCTCGTCGAGCGCGTTCGTGTGCAGGCTCTGGGTGTGGCCGAGGGCGGCGCCCATCGCCTCGATCACCGTGCGGGTGACGTTGTTGAACGGATCCTGTTCGGTGAGCGACCAGCCGCTCGTCTGCGAGTGCGTGCGCAGCGCCATGCTCTTGGGGTTTTCGGGATTGAAGCCCTTGACGATCTTAGCCCAAAGCATTCTGGCGGCGCGCATTTTGGCGACTTCCATGAAGTAGTTTTTGCCGATCGCCCAGAAGAAGCTGAGCCTCGGCGCGAACTGGTCCACTTTGAGCCCCGCCTTTTCGCCGCACCTCAGGTATTCGAGCCCGTCGGCGAGCGTGTACGCCATTTCGAGGTCGGCGGTAGCCCCCGCTTCCTGCATGTGGTAGCCGGAAATCGAGATGCTGTTGAACTTCGGCATGTTCTTCGAGGTGTACGCGAAGATGTCGCCGATTATGCGCATGGACGGCTCCGGCGGATAGATGTAGGTGTTGCGCACCATGAACTCTTTTAGAATGTCGTTCTGTATGGTGCCCGTGAGCTGTTCGAGCTTTGCGCCCTGCTCGAGGCCGGCGACGATGTAGAACGCCAGAATCGGCAGAACCGCGCCGTTCATGGTCATCGAGACCGACACCTGCGAGAGCGGGATTTTGTCGAAGAGCACCTCCATGTCCATTATGGAGTCGACCGCCACTCCCGCCTTGCCGACGTCGCCGACGACGCGCGGATGGTCGGAGTCGTAACCCCTGTGGGTGGCGAGGTCGAAGGCTATCGAAAGCCCCTTCTGGCCCGCCGCGAGGTTGCGGCGGTAGAAGGCGTTGGATTCCTCCGCCGTCGAGAAGCCGGCGTACTGGCGCACCGTCCACGGGCGCACGACGTACATTGTCGCGTACGGCCCGCGCAGGTACGGCGCGATGCCCGCGGTGAACCCGAGGTGCTGCATTCCCTCGTAGTCCGCCGCAGTGTAGAGCGGCTTTACGGGAATCTGCTCCATCGTGTCGGAGATCAGCTCGTCGAACTTGCGGCCCGTCTTTTTCTCGATGTCGGCCTTCCACTGTTCGAGGGTCTGTTTGGGTTTCGGCGCCTCGAGCGCCATTTTTGTGAAATCGGGATTTTCCATTTTAAGAATTCCTTTCTCTTCCCTTTATTTGAGTACGCCGAGGGTTTCGAGCATCGACTTGAGCGTCTCGTAGTTGTTGCTCTTTATGCTTATGCTGCCGTCGAGTCCGGCGTCTTTGTAGGACTGCTCGAAGTCGGGATTGGGTATGCCCGCAAGCAGCGCGACCGAGCCGGCCTTCGCCGCCTTTATAGCCTTGGCCACGGGCGGGACGAGCTCCGGATACGTGTCGTCGGTGGAGCAGATGACGGCGTATTTCGCGCCGCTTTCGGCGAACGCTTTTGCGGCGTCTTCGGGGGTCTGGAATCCGTTGGGATAGATCACGTCGAAGCCTCCGACCTCGAAGAACCCGCGTATGAAGTCCGCCCTTATCTTGTGCTGGACGAGCGGCCCCATGGTCGCGAGGAAGATCTTGGGGCCGGAGCCCGTCTTTTCCTTGAAGTCGGCGCTCGCCTTGCGCAGGGCTTCAAAGTGCTCGACCGCCCTGCGGATTTCGAGGGGCTTTACGGAAGTCTCCGCGCTTCCGCAATGGCAGAGGGCCTTGGAGAGGGCGGAAATGCCCGCGCCTTCGCACGCGGCCTCGACGAGCTTTTCAATCGCCTCGGCGCCCTTTGCGGAGCCGAGGTCGACTTTCGCGCCGGACTTGGCGGCGGACACTTCCGCCGCGCGCTCCTTGAAGATTTTTTCGCATTCGCATGCGGGCTTTTCGAGGAGCTTTTCGCCGAGGTTGGCGTAGTTGTTGGCGCCCACTACCGAGCTTCTGCGCGTGTCGAGGAGCTTCTTTTTGCCAGCGGCCGTTGCGGCGACGGCGTCCTGAACCATTCCAGATTCGAGCGCCTTTACGATTCCGCCGGCGGCCTCGATTTTTACGAAGAACTCCCACGCCTTGCCGGAGAGCTCCTTTGTGAGCGTTTCGACGAAGTACGAGCCGCCCGCGGGGTCGATGACGTCGGTGAGGTTGCACTCTTCCTGCAAAATTATCTGCTGGTTGCGCGCGATTCTCGACGAGAATTCGTCGGGCTTGCGAATGATTTCGTCAAACGGCGACACCGTCATGGAGTCGCAGCCGCCGATTACGCCCGAGAACGCCTCCGTCGCCGTGCGCAGCATGTTGACGTACGGGTCGTAGACCGTCTTGTTGTAGACGGAAGTCTTGGCGTTGACGCGGATTTTGCGGGACTCTTCCGAGCCCCCGAAAGCCTCGACGATCTTCGCCCACAGGACGCGCGCGGCCCTGAGCTTTGCGATCGTCATGAAGAAGTTGGAGTCGAGGCTGAGCCTGAACCTCACGAGGGGGGCGGTTTCGTCTATGGACATGCCGCGCGCGAGCATTTCGCGCAGGTAGGCCGCGGCGGTCGCCATTGCCGCCCCAAGCTCTTCGACGGCGCTCGCGCCCGCGGAGGAGTAGGGCATGGCGTCCACGCCTATCGCCCCGAAGGACGGCATGTTCTTTGCGTTGTAGGAGGCCAAAGCGAACATTTCGTCGAACGCGCATTCGAGCTTGCGGTCGAGCTTCCCGCGCTCGGCGAGGGTTCCTATCGGGTCGAACCTTATCCCGCCGGAGAGCTTCTTGCCCTTTTGGGAGGCGTAGAGGATCGCCGCCACGCCCGCCGCGCGCGAGGCTGTGGAGATGTTGATTTCCACGCAGTCGGTTTCAATGCCCTTCAAGGCTTCGTCAAAATCCCTTTTGACGGATACGGAAAGGCCGCATTTGCCGACCCTTCCGGCTTCGGATTCGTCGGCGTCGACGCCGCGGGAGCTCGGGCAGTCGAGGCGCATTTCGAGGGCCGTCTGCCCCCTGTTGAGGGCGTCGAGCGCCAGTTTGTTGAACTCTCTCGGAGTGGAGGCGTAAATCTGCTGGTCGATTTTCCACGGGGAGCCCTTGTTGCCCTCCGGAGACACGCCCCTTACATAGCCGTCGTAGCCGGGCAGGGAAACTTCAAAATTTATGTCCTCTTTGTTGTATATGGGTTTGAGGACTATTCCCTCCGGCGTTTTCGAGTACATCTTCTTGTCGAAGGGGGCGCCTTTGAGGAGCTTTACCGACTCCTCTTTCCACTCTTCGTAAGTAGACGGTTTGAATTCTGCGAACAGATTTTCTTCGTTTTTCATTGCTCGTTGTTTTTGTGTGTTGAAATGTCGGCTCGCACGGGCGCCCGGCATTGTTTCTTCGCGCATTTTTAAGCGGCCCCCCGTTATTTCCCGATAGGCGGGACTTTGCGGAGTTCGGCTAAAAATCGGCCCCCAAACATCGGGACTATTGTTTCTTTTTAGGATTTTGCATTGACGGTCAAGCATTTTCAAGCCGCTATTTTCCGGCAAATTTTGGAATTCCGTTTGTATTTGTTAGAAAACGCTTGCAACGATTTTGTTGTACGATAATAATGCGCATGAAAATATTTTGCGTTGCCTGAAAATTTCGGGCGCATGAGGAGGATTTTTATGAAAAATAAGACAGCGACGGCCGCGATCGCGGCGGTTATCGGAATTTTGCCGGCTATTGCCGCGGCGTCCGACGCCGAGTTCTACAAGTATGCCAACTACAATCCCGACGCGCCGGAGAGCGCGCCGAAGTACGAAGACTTCCTGAACCCCGCGGGCAAGTCGCGCCCGCAGACGTGGTGGCACTGGATAGAGGGCAATGTCTCCAAGGAGGGCATAGACGCCGACTTGAAGGCGATGTCCGAAAACGGGTACGGGGCCGCCATAATATTCAACATCGGCGCGAATTGCAGCAACCGGATGCGCAGCAAGACCGCCCCCGGGCCTCTCGTTTTCAACTCTCCCGAGTGGTTTGAGACCTTTAAATACGCCGTCCAAAAGGGCGCGGAATACGGGGTGGACATAGGCATACACAACTGCGACGGATGGTCGGAGGCGGGCGGGCCGTGGATAACGCCGGAAAACTCGATGAAGACGCTCTCGTGGACGGTCTTGAAGGTTGACGGCGGCGGCGCGCGCGAATTGAAGCTTCCGAAACCGCACGCGAACATGGGCTTTTACGACGACATCGCGGTTGTCGCGTGGCCGAACGTGCGCCCCGACTCCGCGCCCATGCTCTCCGCCCTCGAAAGCATCCGCCCCGCCACTCCCGAGACGGCCGCCTTTGAGCCGATAAAAGGCTGGGACGGCAGGGCGTTTGAAGTCGGGGCCGACAAGAAGAATTTCAAGTCTTTCGGCTTCCTGATGGAATTTGGAGAGCCGTTTGAGGCGGGAATGCTTGCGCTTGAAGTCAAAAGGCATTGGAACCTGCCAAAGCCTCTGGTTCTTGAAATATCCGACGACGGCAAAAATTTCAGAAAAGTTGCCGACGTCAAATTTGAGAGCGCGGAGGCGCTCGTAAAGTTTCCCGCGGCAAGGGCAAAATATTGGAGGCTCGTTCGGACCGAGAGCGCGCGCGACTGGGAGGACAACGCCGATTCCCTGGGGATTCGCGCGCTCGAGCTCGTTCCGGAGGGCGAAGCGCCCTCGAAGATGCCGCTCATTCAGGCGCAGCTGGCAAAAGTCAACATAATCCCCCATCGCTCCTCAACCTCAATGCCGCTGCCATACGACGATTTGGAGGTTCCCGAAAAGGCGGTTATCGACCGCAAGGACGTTCGCGTGTTCAAAAACGCCCTCGGGTCCGACGGAAGCTTCAAGTGGAATTTCCCCGCGGGCCGCTGGAACGTCATGCGCCTCGGGTACACCACGAGCGGCAAGCGCGTGCACCCCGCGACCAAGGGGGGCGCGGGGCTCGAAATCGACAAGATGAGCTCAAAAGCCGTAGACGCGCATTTCGACTCTTACATAAAAAAGATGATAGACGCCGCCGGAGACGGCGCGGGCAAAGTGTTCAAGTATGTCGAGACGGACTCGTGGGAGTGCGGCAACCAGAGCTGGACGGAGGGGCTCGACAAGCTCTTCAAAAAGGAAAACGGCTACGACATGCTGAAATTCGCCCCGACTTTTGTCGGCGACTGCGTGGACGGCAAGGAGCAGACGGAGGCGTTCGGCTCCGACCTTCGCGCGCTGACTTCAAAGCTTGTGATGGAGAACTTTTACGGCAGGCTCGGCGAGCGCATAAGGGGCGCGGGGCTGCTGTATGAGAGCGAGCCCGCGGCGGAGACGTTCATGAACGACCCGATGTACGGCTTTAAAGTCTCCGACATTCCGCAGCACGAGATATGGCAGGGAATGCGGCGCATAAACGGCGTAGACGGCGCGCGGTTTTCCACCGAGGGCAACGGCAGGTGGGGAAATGTCCCGAGCGCGGCGCACTTCTACGGCAAGGAGCTTACGACGTGCGAGTCGCTCTCGCAGAACGACGGGAACTGGACGGACTGCCCGGCGTCCCTCAAAGGGACTTCCGATACCATAGTGCTTTCGGGCTACAACGTGATGGTATTCCACTCTTACACCCACCAGCCCGACGAGCGCGTCCCCGGCTGGCAGATGGAGCCGTGGGGGTCGGTGCTCAACCGCAAGATGCCGTGGTTTAAGCTATCCAGGCCGTTCTTCGACTATCTGGCGCGCATACAGTACATGGCGCAAAAGGGCAAGGCGGGTTCGCGCATGCTCAATTTCGTGTCCGACAGGGTTCCGGTCGAAAACGGCTCGATAGACGCCCCCGAAAACGTGGAAATCGACATGGTAAACGGCGACGGCGTTCGCAACTACCTGCGCGTGGAAAACGGCAAATTCGTCAGCCCCGGCCGCATGGAGTACGACTTGATGTCCATAAACAAAGACAGGTTCCTGCGCCTCGACACCTTGAAAAAGTTGAAAGAGTACGCCGAGGCCGGAGCGTCGATAGCGGGGTATTTCTACGGCGGAAGATACGACACGCTCGTCGGCGGCAAGAGGGCGGAGCGCGAATGGAAGGCGCTCAACAAAGAGCTCTTTGGCGGCCCCGAGAAGTCCGTCCGCAAAATCGGCAAGGGGACGGTTTACGCCAATTATTCGGCAAGGGAGGCGGCGGAGGCGATGGGCATAAAGCCCTCTTTCATCTGCCGCGATTCCGGCGGGAAGATAGAGAACTCGGCTAAGGCGTGGGGCTCTCAGATACTTTGGAGCAAAAGGCTTCACAGGGACGGAACCGTGTGGTACTGGGTGCTGAACGCGACGCCCCAGACCCGCAGGATAGTCGCGTCGTTCGACGTTGCGGGCATGGACGCGAGCGTCTGGAATCCCGAGACCGGAGAGAGGTACGTCCCCGCGGCGGTTTCCGAAGCCGGCGGGTACACTTCCGTTCCGCTGACGCTTCCGGCGCATTCCAACGCCTTTGTGGTTTTTGAAAACTCAAAAAAGAATCCGCGCATAAAGAGCTATTCGATAGGCGGCGCGCCGCGCTTCCCCGAGGTTTCCGACGCTTCGGGCGATGCGGCGGCTAACGATTTTTCGCTGGCGTTTACCGTATCGCCGAAGGCGGAACTGCCGGAGCTCAAAGAGCAAAACGGCGGCATCATAAGCCCCAGATGGGACGTCGACGCCATTCCCGCGCAGGGAATGCACCTCTCGCTCGGGGACGGGCACACGGGCGTGGGCGCGCTCGCCGGCAAAAACGGCGTTGCGGTAATCGAGCACGGGGCGAATTACAGAAACGCGGTTTTGGTGCACAATGCGCCTATCGCCGACAACACGCGCGTTGCGGTCGTCTACCGCGACGGCGTGCCGAACCTCTACCTCAACGGCAAATTCGCCAAATCGGGGCTGAAGTCGCCGCGCATACCGCATCCGTCGCGGGCGGCGGGGCGCGGATTTTCGGGATACGTCGATTCGATTTTTGTCTCGGACAAGCCGTTCGGCGACGCCGAGGCCGCTTCCGACGCCGCCGGCGCCTCTGTCGGTAAGAGGGAAATTCCCGAGATCGAACCCGTGCCGTTCGTCTCGGAGGACGGCAGGATACGCGCTGAATTTTTCAGGAACGGAAAGATCGACGCCGAGCTCGCGGACGGATCGAAGCTTGAAATTTCCGCCGGCGATGTGCCGGAGCCCACGGAGATCAGGCCGCCCTATGAAGTCGAGTTCGACGAAAAGCTCGGCGGGCCCAAGCGCGCGAAGTTCAATGCGGCGGAGTCTTGGACGGAAAGTTCCGACCCGCGCATAAAGCACTATTCGGGAGTCGCGAAATACTCGATGTTCGCGGACGTCGCGCCCGGGAAGCTCGGCGCCGACAAGAAGGCGTACATAGACTTTGCGAAAGTCGGCGACGTCGCGCGCGTGTGGGTGAACGGAAAGCTCGCCGGAAGCGTGTGGAAGAGCCCGTACAGGCTCGAGATCACGAAGCTCTTAAAGCCCGGCAGGAATAAAATCGAGGCGGAGGTCGGCAACGTCTGGGCGAACCGGTGCCTCTACGACGCAACCCTTCCGCCGGAAAAGCGCATAACATGGGGCAACGCCATGTGGTTCCACTATCCCGAAGCCGGAAGCGGGCAGGAGGGAACGTGGACGCAGGGGCCGATACCGGCGGGCATATACGGCGGAATGCCGCTGATTTTGCACTCAGTCGTAAAATAGCCCAACGCCCACCGGACAAATTTGAAGCCGCGCGTCGCCGGCAGGCGCGCCGCGGCTTTTTTGCGGGCTCAAGCCGCGTTCGGAACGCCGCATTTGCCATGCCGCGGGATAGGGGCGGGAGAGCTTCGCGCCTTTTACAGGCCTCCTTCGCAAAGTTAAAATTGCGGACTTTTTAAATGAATCGGCAAGTTTGTCGCCGTAGCCCCGATTCCCGCGATTTAAACTTGCGGCGCCTTGAAATGAAGCGGCGAGGTTTGCGTTTCCATAACCCGCTTTCGCAAAGCTAAATTTGCGGGCAAGCGCAAAGGCGTGAAAACTTCTCCGCCTGAATATTCCGCGCATTTGGCGCGCCAAAACAAATGGCGGAAAAATTTGCTCTCCCCAAATGAAGCGCGGGCGATAAACACGCCCGCGCGCTTTGTATTGCAGTTTGAAAGAATAAAAATTTTAAAAATAAAATATTCCTACATAAAACTGTTGTCCGCTTGCTTATTTTGACAATTCTCCAAGTACGGTTTGCGCGTTCGCATCTCCCTGCTTGGCGGCTTTTAAATGATATTCGAATGACACTTCATTTTTTTCGCTTTTCTGAAGTTTTTCAACTTGTTTGTAATTTTGTTCCGGAGAGACGTTTGCCGCAAACATTGCCGGGCATATCGCGAGAATTATGAGCGCCGTTAGATTTTTCATTTTCCCTTTCGCTTTGTTTAGCCGAATCTTTCTTGAAATGCGGAAATTATTGAAAATTCTCTGGAATTTGCGCGGCTGTTTTTCAATGCGGTTCCAAAGTTTCTAAGAAAGAAACCCGGCGAATCCGCGCACGAGGATATGCGCATCTTTTGGAAATGTCGGGAGGAACAATGGCAAAATAAGCAAAACGTGCGCCCAAGTCGGGGCGCACGTTTTGCTTTCGCGCGGTTTTGCCCTGCGCGGAGCTTCTATTGAGATTCGCGCTCTATGACGCAGGCGACGTCGCTCTTGAAAGGCGGGGTTCGCAGTTTCAGCGCCGATTCCGCGTCGGTTTTGAGGACGCCGGAAGCTATCGGCTTTTTGCCGCGGGTGTCCCACCACGTCACCTTGAAGCGCGCGGAGGGGGCGTCTTCCATTTTGAGGGAATACTCAAACGGCCTGATTTCCGGAATCCCGCGCGCGTAGAGCTTGTATTTGGCGATCGTCGACGATTCCGCGCCGGCCCTGCGGATCCACATGTAGACGGTTCCCGTCTTTTTGTCCCTGGCGGCGAAGGGCTTTACGGAAGACACGCCGCGCATGGAGCCGGTCTTGGGGAATTCGAGCCTGCCGACGCGCATGGAGGCGTTGGCGCCCTCGAGCTTGAAGGCTAGCGCGTTGTCGCCTTTGGCGAGCGGGACGGAGACTTTGCGGTTTATTTCGGCAAATTTCTTTCCGTTGCGCTCGCGCACGCTCTTGGCGCCCTCGGGAGAGATTTTCGCCCTGAAAACCTCGGCGTCATTAGATAGGCATACGAGGTCGAAACCCGCGTCTGCCGGCACGCTCTCTATCTCTATGTCGAGCGAATTTTTGTCGGTCGGGACGTTTTCGGCGTTTACCGCTATCATGGCTTCCGACTTCCATACGCTCGGAAGCGTATTCGCGGAAATCGCGCCCGTCGAGAGGTCTATGTCCAGCTTTGCGATGTCGTTGGAGGATTCCCTTTCGGGGAAAGTTTCCGCAAACGCCGGATATGCGACAGTCGTATTTTCCTCGGCGGACGGGGAGGTCTGCACGATTTTTTCAGGCAGGCGCAGGGTCTCAAGGTCGGCTTCGGCAGTCTTGAAATGCTTTTCGAAGGCGGATATTTCGGCGACGGCCTCGTTTGCCGCGGCGCGCGCGGCGACTTTGCCGTAGTCGGCCAGCGGCGCCACGGGGGAATCCGTCATCAGCCCCGCCCACATCGAGTTTCTGATGTGCGAGAACGACGGGTCGGAGGGCGCGCCGACTTCCGGATTTGCGGAGATCGCGCCCGCGGGCTTTTTGTAGCGTTTGGAAAAGAATTCGGAGTGTTCCCACGCGCCCTGAGAAAAGTCTTTCAATCCCTCGAGCCCGAAGCCGAGGAACGCGCACGCGTCGCCGCCCCACAGGTATTCGAGCTCCCCCGAGGTGGCGGCGGTCAGCATTATCGGGCGTTTTGCCGCCGCGTCCGAATCGCGCACTGCCGAGGTGGCCGTATTGAGCCACGCGGCGCGCTCGTCGAGCTTGGCCGGGTCTAAGGCGTCGATTCCGGAGAAGGGCTCCCACATCACGATCGCCTTGCTCGATCCGAACCTGTTGACGACGTATTTTACGAGGTCGTTGTACACGCGCGCGGCGTCCTGCGATGAGAAGAATTCGTCGGGCGTCTTGGCGAGCCCGCTCTTGGCGAAGTACGAGTTCGCGTAGGGCGCCCCGAAGTCGGAGGCATCGGCGAAAGCGACTATGACGTTCATGCCGCGCTTTTGGGCGGAGGCGAGCAGGTCGCCGAAATTTTTGAGCATCGGCTGGTTGTACTTGCCAGCGTGCGGGCCGGACGGAACTATCAGCGACGTCGGCGCGCAGAGGTTTACGCGCAGCATGTTAGCCCCCGCTTCGGCGAGGGCGTCGAGCGCCTTTTCCCTCGCCTCTCCGGAGAGCAGAGCCGGGAAGTTGACGCCTATGCCGCGGATGTTTTCGGAACCTTTCAAATAAAAGTGCGATGGCTCCTTTTTGGAAAGCCTGTATATTCCCAATCCCGAGCCTTTGACGGCTTTCAGCGGGAATTCGGGCGAGAAAAAGTTCTGACCGGAGGCCCTGACTGAAATCGAGTAGCGGTATTCGCCGGCCTTGGGGATTATCGTCGAAAACGACCACGTGGACTTGTCGGAGTTTCCGCGCTCGTAGTGCATGGGCACGTTCACCGACACGCCGTTCGACACCCCGTTAAGGGACAGCTCGACTGCGACGTCCGAAGTGTCGAAGGGGTTTTTGAAGGGGACTTTTATGTCGGCGCTGCCGGCGAACGCCCCGCCGGAGTGGACGTTTTCGGCGTCTATGTCGAAGGATATGAATCGTTCGTCGCGGTTGGGATCGCGGTTTTCCTCGGCTGGCTTGTCTTCCGCCTTTTTCGCGGGCTTGGCTTTCTTCTTTTTCGCCTTTGCCTTTTGAACCGTCGGCTGCTCGCGGGGCTGCCTGGGTTCCTGCTTCTTGCCGCATGCGGTTGCGGAGAGCGCCGCGGCTATCAACGCGGCCATTTTTAAAATTCTGAGAATTTGCATATTGGTTTTCCGGGATAATAGGGAATATGGGGTTGGTAAGAAAATCAAAGGCTTTCGAGCTTTTTGCAGACTTCGTCTATCAGGAAGTCCGGGGTAGAGGCTCCGGCGGTGACGCCTACTGCGGAATACTTTTTCACGGCGTCGAGGTCGAGCTCCCTCAGTGTTTCGACGTGGTAGCAGGGCAGCCCCGTCCTGCGCGCCATTATCGCGAGCTTCACGGTGTTGGCCGAGTGCTTGCCGCCGATTACTATTATCGCCTCCGCACCTTCCTGCGCGAGCTGGCGGACGTCCTTCTGGCGCTCTTTTGTGGCCCCGCAGATGGTGTCTATCACTTTGGTGTTCGGGAAGCGCGCCTTAAAATATTCGGAGAGCTCGCGGTAGTCGTCGGTGAACATCGTGGACTGCGAGACCATGCATATTTCGCCCTCTATGCCGTCTAGCCCGTCTATGTCTTCGCGCGATTTCACCACAACCCCGCGGCCTCCGGCGTACCCCAGCAGGCCTATGACTTCGGGGTGGTTGGGATCGCCGACTATGACTATCGTATATCCCTTGTTGGAGTGCATTTTTATGATGCCTGCGATCTTCCCCACGTCGGGGCAAGTGGCGTCCTTGCATGGCATTCCGAGGGATTTCAGGTATTCCCTGCGCTCGGGCGACACCCCGTGGGCGCGGAATACGAGTATGCTGTTTTTGTCGGAGTCGCCTATTTCGCCCTCTATGGGCTTTTCGCTCTTGTAGTCGCCTATTTCGAGGATTCCGTCGTTTTGCAGCCGCTCCATCATCTGCCTGTTGTGGATGAGGGGGCCGTCGGTGTACACCTTGCACCTGCCGCCGTCGGTGCAGCCTATGGCTATGCCTATGGCGCGCTCCACTCCGAAGCAAAATCCGGCGCTCTTTGCTCTGATGACTTTCATTGTGCGGTAAAAATTTATCGGCGCAGCCTCCCCGCTTTCTTTGGGGTTTTGCGGGAAAAGCCCCCCTTGCGAAAACTTCTTTAAGGAAAAATCAAAAAGGGCGTTTGAGAAATTGGCAACCATTTTTACGTCGCGGGCGATTTTTTTGCCGCGCGCCGGACGCGCCGGTTTTCGGACGGGAACGCGCCCTTATTTGTTGACACTTTGCAAAGCCGGATATTAGGATATTTTGAAAAAAGATCCGACGCATTTGCCTTGCGTTCCGCCCGCATTGTGAAACAAACGGCGCTTTTTTGCGTTGTAAACATAAAGACAGGTACGTTTATGAAAGTTTTTAAAAACGGAAAGAGGTCGCCCGCGCGCCGGTTTGGGCGGGCGGCGTTCACGCTGATGGAAGTGCTGCTTGCGATAGCGATGATCTCGATGCTCGCGTTTATCGTGGTGGTTAACCTCGACAAGACGATGTCCGAGAGCCAGACGAAGATTACGGAGTCTTTCGTAAACGGCTCGCTCCAGACGCCGCTTATGACTTTCAAGCTCGCCGTGGGGCGGTATCCCACGACCGAGGAGGGCTTGAAGGCGCTCTTGGAGGCTCCCGAAGCCGTGTCCGACAGGTGGAAGGGGCCGTATGTGCGCAACCTTCCGCTCGACCCGTGGGGCAACGCCTACCAGTACCGCCAGCCCGCGGCGAAGAGCAAGGACGGCTACGACGTGTGGTCTATGGGTCCCGACGGCAAGAACGGCACCGAGGACGACATAGGCAACTGGTAGGCCATGCTTTCGGCCGGCTGCCATTCGGCGATTCGGGGAGTTTCGCGCGCGTTTACGCTCGCGGAGATAATCCTCGCAATAGCCATTGTTGCGGCGGTATCCGCTTTGACGGCGTCCATGTGGCTGCCCGATGCGGCGGCGGTCGGGGACAGGCCGCCGGAGTCCGTTTTGAAGACCGCGGTGATTCGAGCCCGCGCGGAGTCCGCGCGCCTCGGCGAACAGACCGTGCTGCGCTTTGACCCCCGCGGATTCTTTTTGATTTCCGACTTCAAGACGCGGCGGGAAATCGCGCGCCTGTACCTGCGCAAGGCCGACGAGCGCGCCGCCAAAGCCGCGGAGAACGGAGCCGAAGGAGGCTCGGAGAGCGGCGGCGAGCCCCGCGAAAGCTTCGTGAAAATATCGTTTTTTGCGCGCGACCCCGAAATCGTGGAAAACCCGGGAGTGGAGTTTCCGGACGGAGAAATCCGCGAGGTGCGCTTTTCGCCCGACTCCGCGATGACGCCGTTTTACGCGGCGCTCTCGTTTTCCGACTTCGCGCGCACCGTGTTTTTTGACCCGTTCTCCGGCGACGAGGACGATTCTTTGGCGAAGGGGGACGGCGAATGAGAACGGGAGGCGGAGAAGGCGTCGGCGCGGCGCGGCGGGGTTTTCCGCTCCGCGAGAAGCCCGCTTTTTCTCGGCGCCGCGGGGGATTTTCTCTCGCCGAGGCGGCGCTTGCGCTCGCGCTCTTTGCGGCGTCGGCGTTCGCGGTGTCGCAGATTTGCTACAACTGCGTCTATCCGCTCTCAATGGCGGATTCCGACCCCGTGAAGGAGGCCGACTTCCGCAGGGGGGTGGAGGCCGTTTTGGGCGTGTCCGACTACGACTCGCTCTCCGACGAAATAGACGTCGACGGGTTTGACGGCGAAATTTTGAAGGCGAGCGGCGAGGCGGAGCCGACGGAAATCGCCGACCTTTTCAGGCTCGACATAACCGTGCGCGGGAGGTCGTTCGAGCGCAAGAGGACGGTGTTTGTCGTGCGCCCGGGGTGGTATGAAATCTCGACCGAGAGGGACGACATAATAACCGACAGAACCGATTATCTCGAGGATCTGCGCATGGAGGCCGCGAGATGACCGCCCGCCCGAGACCCGCCTTTACGCTCGTCGAGTGCGTGCTCGCGATTTCCATATCCGCGCTGCTGATGTTCGGCGGCGCCGCGCTGCTCTTCGACATGTCGCGCCTGTCCGAGAGCCTCGAGAGGGGAGGGGGATTGAAATCCCACGCCGACGGGGTGGAGAGTTTTCTGCGCTCGTCGTTTTCGTCGTCGGCGATTTCCGACAGCTCTAAGCTTGGCGAGACATTCGCGTCGAACTCCGACAAGACCGTGTTTGTCGCCAAAAAGCCCGAGAGCATGGGCGCGGGCGACTGGCTGCTCGCCTTCGGGTGCGCGCACGACCACCCGTTTTACGTCTCCCCCACGGGTTTTTCCCCCGAAAAGCTCTGCTGGCTCGAACACTCCGACGGCGCGCTTTACATAGTGTGGAAGTTCGTGAACCCCGAGGAGTATGGGCAGGATTGCGCGGTGTACAGGAGCGAGGTCTCGCGCCGCGTCGCGGGGCTCGAGTATCTTTATTACGACGAGGTCGGCGGCTGGAAGGCGGAATCAGCCCTGCGCGAAACTTCCGCCGGCTCCGCAATGCCCGAATACTTGAAAATAATTTTCAGGGACGGCGGCGAGACCGTAGAGCGCATAGTGCGCCTGAACAATTTTACCGACGGGGGGATAAAATGACGTTCGGCAGATTTCGCGGGGCGGCGGCGCTGATTTTCACGCTCGGGCTGATTGCCATAACCTCGGCGGTCGCCGCGGGGATTGTGGAGTTCGCCGCTTTGAGGCTGAAACCGCGCGCGTCCGCCGCGCTCGAAGCCGAATTGAAGCTCGACGCGGAGAGCGCGCTGAACGCCGCCGTCGCCGTCCTGCGCGAGTACGCCGAAATCGACGGAGGGCTCTACGCCGAGAGCCAGGGCTGGGGAAAGCCGCTCGCCGACGGTCGCGTCGAATTCGACGGCTGCGAGGCTGACGTGAAAATTTCCGACGAGAGCGGCAAAATACCGCTTTCTTCAATGGACGCCGAGAAGCTCGTAAAGATATTCGAAGAATGGGGGATGTCGTCGGCGTCCGCGCAGCAGGCGGCGGACTGCATAGTCGATTGGTGCGACTCCGACGACGCGCGCGGCGTGTTCGGAGCGGAGTACGACGACTACGACAGGGGCGCGGCGCGCCCGCCCAACAGGGCGTTCAAGTCGTTTTCGGAACTCGCCTTCGTGAAGAACGCGAACGAGATATTTTTCGACGCCGACGGAAATCCGACGGATTTTTACAGGATTATTTCCGAGAACTTTTCCCTCGAAAACTTTTCCAAAGTCAACCTAAATTCCGCATCTGAGGAAACCCTTGCCATTTTGTGCGAGCTCGAATCCGAGGACTACGACCCCGATCTTTACCGCGCCATACGCGGGGAAATCGGAACCGTGGACGACGGCAAATATTGGGTCGAAAGCCTTTCGGACATCGAGAACAGGGGCGCGAGGTTTGTCCCGCGCGCCATGGCTGCGGCGTCGGCCGGCCTGCTCAAAATAGAGGTGACGGCGCGGCGGGGAATCGCGGAATACAAGATAGTGGCGTTTTACGGAACTGAAACTTCGTCGGGAAACTCTGGCGGCTCGGACGGTTCGCGCACTAATTCGTCCTCGTCCGGCGCGGCGGGGACTTCATCTTCGGGCGGAAATTTCGGAGGGTCGCCGGGCTCTATGACTTCCGGAGGGAGCGGAAAATCCTCCGCCGCGCGCGCGTCGTCCATGAAAGTCCTGAAAATCCACGAGCGCGGAATGCTGTAAGCCGGCCGCGCGCTTTCCGCCAAATGAAAAATGCCGCCCGGTTAGCGCATTGGGAGGAGGATCCGAGCGGAAGTGGCGCGAACAATAAACCGCTTGGGCGGATAACTGATAGGATACGCGTTATAAATCAGGATCGTTCAACCCCGAAATGCGCGACGGCTTGCGAATGCGGTTGCGGGTTAAAATCGCCGTCTGGGGAATTCGTGGAATGCGGCATTTTCCGCCATTCCCATCGGCTTTTGGGGCGACGCAAAATTATATCCCAAGAAGCCCTATTCCGCAACTTTTGGCGTTGATCTAAAATGCGGGGAATCCGCAAAAAACTAAAAATTCCCATTTGCGGCCGCCGGCATCTGCGTTTTTTTCAAGTGGTTGACCAGTAGGGACTCGAACCCCAACAAAAGGTGCCAGAAACCTTTGTGCTACCATTACACCACTGGTCAATTTTGAAAGCATTTAACCGTCTGAATTTTTGGGAGGTTGTCAAGCTTTTATTTCCGTTTTAATTTGACCAACGCCGCGCTTGGATTTTTAATCGCCTTTTATTTATATGTCCGCAAATTTTGAAAAGGAACTTCTTTCTGCCGTCAACGCCGTTTTGACAAATAACGGGCGCCCGCCCGTCGATTCCCTCGCCGCCGATTCGGATTTGCGCGCGGATTTGGGTTTTGATTCTTTCGACCTCGCGGAGCTCGCCGTGCGCTTGCAGGCTAAGTTCGACGTGGACGTATTCGAGGGCGGGGGAGTTTACACGCCGGCGCAGATTTTGGAAAAACTTTCCAAGTAATGCGCGGTTGCGCATAGGCGGCGGCGCAGTCCGCTTGCAAAGGGCTTTGCGCAATCCGGCAGCCCGTCCGCGGAATCCGCGCGGGGCGGCTTTGATTTTTTTAGGCGGGGTCGTTGGAAGTTTTTGTTTGGCGCGGTTCCCGCGCTGCATAAGGGGCGGCACAATATCGGGCGCAAATTAAACCGTTGCTGTTGCGCGCGGGAAAAATGCCCATGAAATTCCGCGCCGCGCCTTTTCAAGCGTTTTGTTTTGTGAGCCGTGCGGATGCCATTGCCCGCTTTCCGCAGCCGCGCAAAAAAGCGGCGCGCAAAAATTTTTGCGCGCCGCCAACTACAAACCTTACAAACCGATATTAATTCAAATTGGCTAGCTCCTGCCCCGCGAGTATTGCGAATACGCCGTTTTGCTCGCTGTCGGACAACTCCTTAAATATGGCCTTCGCCTCGTCGTTCTTGCCGCTTTGCGCCTTTGCGAGGCCGAGGAGGTATCCCGCCTGGGCGGAATATGCGGATTTTGCCGCGCTTTTGAAAATCTTTTCGAGTTCCGCCATGCCGTTTTCGGCATTGCCGGCGGATATCGCGGATACTGCGGCGCCGATTTTTGCGCGCTGCGCGAGCGGCGAGCCCCCAAGCCCGCCGGCGGACTGGGAATAGAGCTTTTCGGCTTCGGCGTATTTGCCCGCCTTGTAAGCGGCGTCGGCGTTTTGGAGCAGGGCGACTCCCGCGAGCGCGGTGCCCGGATTTTCGGCGGCGAACTTGGCGAGCTCTTCGGGAGTTGCGGCGGCGCAGTACGCGGCGGCGAGGCTTTCGGAGGCGCTCGCCTTATACATTTTCCAAGCCTGTACGCCGATGACTATCGCGAATGCCGCGGTTATGGTAAAAATTATGAAGTTGCGGTTCCTTTTCCAATAGAGCCACACCCTGTCTTCAAGCTCGACTCCCTCGAGGTCTTCATCGAGGATTACGGTCTTGCGCTCGTCCGCCGCGGGCGCGCCGGCGAGTTCCGCTTCGCTCGGCAGACTCGGCCTGTTTTTGGCGGCGTTGAGGGGGCCTTTCCTGAAAAATTTTTCGTTCATATTGCGCGGTATTCTTAAAAATTAAAGTAAAGCCCGTTTTTTTGCGCCAATCAAGAATAAAACTGCGGCGCCCTGCCTTTTTTATTTTTTCCCTTGCCGCCGTCGCCGCGCCGCGTATTCTGTCGGCATGAGAAGAATATCTTTTTTGGCGGTTGCCGCGACGTTTGCGCTTATGTCGACGCTTGCGGCGAAGACATACTTCAAGGGCGTTTGCGACAAAGACGCGCTTTCGTACAAATCGGGGGAGGAAATCGTATTTTCCGTATCGCTGATGGAGGACGGCAAGCCCAAGGGCGGACAGAAAATAAAATATGTCCGCAGGGGCGACGACGGCAAAACCGATTCGGGAGAGTTCGTTTCCGACGCGGGCAGGCCGTTCGTCTATAAGACGTCTATCGACAGCCCCGGGTATGTCCACCTTAAAATGGAGGCGGTCGGGGACGACGGAAAACCCTTGAAGGACGCCGACAAGTTCGACGGCGGCGCGTGCGCGGACTTCGATAAAATAACGCCTTCCGCGCCGGAGCCCAAGGATTTCGACAAGTATTGGAGGGCCCGCAAGCGCGCGCTCAAAAAAGTTCCGATGAAAGCGGAGCTCACGCCTCTGCCCGACAAGTCGAAGGGCGGAATCGACGTGTACGAGATAAAAATCGACTCTCTCGGGGAGCCCGTGCGCGGCTATTTGAGCGTCCCCAAAAACGCGGCGGAGAAGTCGCTGCCGGCGCGCGCGGTATTTCAGGGGTACGGGGTTTCAGACATGCACTATTGGCCCATGGGAGACTGCATCGCCATATTCGTCTCGCCGCACAGCATGGACATGGGGAAGGACAAGGCGTACTACGACGAATTGAAGAAGGGGAAGCTCGCCGGATTCGGATTTGAAAAGGAGCTCGCCTCCCCCAAGGATTCCTATTTCGACGGAATGATTTTGCGCGATTTGCGCGCCCTCGAATACCTGCGCTCGCGCCCCGAGTGGAACGGCAGGGAGCTGACGGTTTCCGGCGGAAGCATGGGCGGATTCCAGGCGATAGCCGCCGCCGCGCTCGACCCGAAGGTGACGGGGTGCAAGTCGAGCATAACGTGGATGTGCGACCTCGGCGGAAAGAGAGCGGGAAGGCTTGGCGGGTGGCTGCCGGAGTACCTTCCGAACCGCGCGTATTTTGACAGCGCCAATTTGGGCAAACGCATAAAGTGCCCCGTAGAAATAGACGCCGGCCTCGGCGACTACACTTGCCCGCCATCAGGGGTCACCGCGCTTTACAACAATATTTCGTCGCCCAAGAAAATCGTTTTCACCCAGGGGCGCACGCACGGGTATACTCCGCCGGATTCCCCCGCAAAGTATTCGCGCTCCGGCGGCGCGGAGAAATAGATTTTTAGGGTTTTGCGATGCGAAAGGCGCGGCGTTGGGGAACTCCGCGCCTTTTTTGACGCGCCAGCTTGGCGGGCGGGAATCGGATTGCGTCCGGAATGCCGCGCCGCCGCGCGCGTTTTGGGGAAGGCGGAAAAGGGCGGAGGAAATTGAGCGTTCAGTCCGGATTTTGGCGCCCGACCGCATTTGCGCGTCCGTATTTTTAGGAGAGGGAAATCTCCTAAGCCCCGCAAGGCGCCGCCGCTTTTGTTCGAAAAAGGCGCGAACGGCAAGGTTCGCGCCGATTGGAAATTTCGCCTGCCGATTTTCGGGCTATTCTTTCGCTTGCCCGCTGCCGCCGAACACGCGGGCGGTCGCGTTTAGGTAGTCGTATCCGTAAAAATTGTCGGGTTCGAGGTATTCGCCTTCCGTCCATTCGTTCCATGCGTTTACGAATATGAGCTTGGGATTGCCCGCGGGAATGTTTTTATCGGCCCACGCTTTGGCCATGCGCAGGGTTTTTTCATATTCCTTTGGGCATTTTTGTTCGCAGATTTCGGTGAACTCGTTTGGCGGGAAGCGCGGGTTGTTGTCCCATCCGGTGGATACTATCGGGAAGAACACTCCGAAATCCTTTTTATATTTTTCCCATTGCGGGATATTCCTGTCCCTCCATGCGGCGTAACCGCCCTTGCGCGAGCTTCCCCAGTTGTACGCGCTCATTGAATCGAAGCCGTAGTATTCGGCGATTTCCCCGAGGGACGGTTTTTCCTTTCCGGGGACGGGAGTATTGTGCGGAACGTTCATCGCCATGAAATGCAGCCCGTCGAAGCCGGCTTTCTTGCATTCGCTTTCGAGGAACTCGAGCGCCGCCTTCGTCTTTTCCGGGCCGCCCGCGCCGCGCACGAAGTTGCGCATCAGGAAAATCGCGAGCGCCGGCTTGTTGGCGATCTTATAGTAGTTGGGCTTCTTGAAGTACTCTATAAAGCGCGGAACCAGCGTCTTCGTAAATTCGTCGTAGGAGACGTCCGCGCTCCAGTTGACTTTCTCTTTTTCCGCCTTGCCTATTTTGTTGTTCCATAGGTTGTCGACGTCGTGGTTTGCCCACATCAGGAAGAATTTCATGCGCTCGTTGTTGGGGGCTTTGAGGAAGCCGTCGTTCAGCGCGCCTTCGAGGAACGGCCTGTTTTGGTACCAGTACCAGTCGTACATGAACACGTTGACGCCGGCGGCGAGGGCGGCGTCGATTTTGCGCGCGACGGCTATCGGGTCTGCCTCGTTTTCATAGCCCCACAGCGGGACGATCGGCTGCTTGTGCCCGTCGAATTTCGGCCTGGCTTCGTAGACGTTCTGCCACTCGCCCGTGCCGTGCGGGAAAATCCCGAGCTCCTTCCAGCGCGGTTCGGGGTGGTAGGCGGGCCAGACTATCGCGGCTACGTCGTATTCGGATTTTGCGGGGGCGGTGGCGGCGGAATTTCCCGCCCGCGGCGCGCACCGGTCGCCGGAAAGGTTGGAAGTTTCCGGTTGCGACGCGCAGGCCGCGGCAAGCGCGCAAACTATCGGCAGAATGCAGTATTTTATCATATTGGAATCTTGGTTTTGTATTGAAATACGTTTTAATCCGCGCCTTTGGAATATTCAATGCAAAAGTTTCCTAAATTTGCGTAAATTAAAAAGCCGCCCTCCCAAGATTTCGCGCATAAGCGCGAGAACTTGGATGGCGGCCTCTGCCGGTCAAACCGCGTTCCTATTCAAAGAGCAGGGTGGTCACGGAGCGCGGCGCGAGTTTGAACGTCCGCTTGCCGTCGAATTTCGGGTCGATGTGCTGGTTGGCGAGGTCGGAGGATTCGCTCGTCCTAAAAGCCGAAACTTTTTTCAGCCCGTCCGAGCCTTTGCCCGAGAGCGAGAAGTCGAAATCCGCGGGCTCGTAGGAGACGTTTGCGGCCACTACCGCAACTTTCTTGCCGTCGGGCGAGGCGAAGGCGGAGGCGAACACTCCGCCGAGGTCGTCCGCGCCGGTTAACTCTATCCTCTTCCATCCCGGGCGGATGAAAAAGCTGTAATTGCCGAGCGTCCAGAGCTTCTTGCGGGTGAACACGTTTCCGCCCTGGCAGATGTCGCCGTCTTTGGGGGCGACGCCGGTAAGGGCGTGGTCGCCGTTTATTTCAAAGGCTTTCCAGTAGCCCCAGCTCGGGGCGTCGACGCGCGCGAGGTCGGTGTGGATGAGCTTGGCCATCAAAAGCGAGATGTCCATGTCGGAGGGATTTTTTTGCGGCATATCGTCCTTGCAGACCACCCCCGGGAGGAGGCACCACTCCGTCTGTATGAATTGCACGCCGTATTTGTCGGCGCATTCCTTGAGCTTTTTGCGCGCGGATACGATTTGCCCGTTGGACGTGTGCGTGTGGTAGTCGTGCGCGCCGATTTTGCGCGGGAGGGATTTGAGATGGCCGATGTAGTCCTTGCTGTCGGGATCGAAGAAAGCGCGGATTTGGTCGCACGCCATGTCTTCGGCGGGGTTTTTATTCATCTTTTTGCGCCCTTCGAGGTATGCGTCGCTTCCGTAGAGGTAGTCTATCCGCTCGGCCTCGCACAGCAGCTGTTTGGTTTTCAGCCCGCGCTTGCCAAGCGACTTGTCGAGCTCGACCGCAAGCCTTTTGATTTCCGGATTGAGCCACGGGGTGCCCTCCTGCGCGTTGGTGGACCACTTCCAGCCGGGCTCGTTCACGGGGCTGATGTAGTCTATGCTGTACCCTTCGCCCTCGAAGTGCTTGGCGACTTCCGCCATGTATTCGGCGAAGTCGTCGTAGCAGTCGGCGCGCAGGTTGGACTTGAAGTCGGCGGCGTCCTTGTAGCCCTTGCCGTTTTGCGTCATCTGAACGGGCGGCGTGTTGGAAAACAGCAGAAACGATTCGCAGCCGTACTCTTTTGCCTTCTTCATGAAGTACTGCTGGCCGGCGGCCTTTGACCAGTCGTAGGATTTTCCGTCCTTTGCCAGGAACGACTCCGCCCTGCGCTGGATGGGAACTATGTCCGCGCTCTCCTGCTCCCAGGTGCCGCCGCCGATGTTGACGCGCCACATGCTCAGTCCGATTCCCTCGGGGCTTCCGTCTTCCCCGTATTTTTGGGAAAACAGCCACTTTGCGAGCTTTTCTTTCTTGTCGTCGGCGAAAAACTTGCCGATGAAGTTTCCGCTCCACGCGTCCGATGCCGTGAAGCTTTCCATAGTCTGGAACTTTTTATCGAGGTTTGCGGAGACGCAGACCGTCTGCGCGGCGTTCGCCGCCGAGAGAACGGCGGCCGTCGTTGCGATGCCGTATATGGTTTTTTTCATAAGCCGTTTTTATTTTTGATGCAGTTTTTTGAAATGCGGAAGCCTCCATATCATGGCGTCGATTTTGACCGCGCGCCCTTTTCAAACTTGAAAGAGAATGGCTCTTCCGACCATACGTACCTGCCTTTCGATGAGAGCAGCAGCGGGGAGGCCTGGTTGCCGAAGTCGTTTTTCAGAAGGTCGAAGCTCTTGGTGTCGGTTGGGAAGGGCATTATGTCGCCGAGGGTCGTGGCGGCTCCCCACCACTTTTCTCCGTCTAACGGTTCCACGCGGGTTTTGAAAGTCTCCGCCGCCGCGCAGGAAACCGATAATATAAATGCGAGCATCGCGCCTCTCATGCGCAACACCTTATATTCCGGCGCGGAGGCTGTTCAAGAAAAATGGGGAATTTGCATGTTTAACAGTTAAAATTGGCGCCGGATTTCCCCTTTTTTATTGAACGGGGACGAGCCTCACCGCCCTCCCGCATTGGTCGGCGTGTATTCCCGAGCCGTAGGCGTTCATTTTCAGCCCGTTGTTATAATTGGCCTGTTCGAGATTTCTATCTCTCAAAAGAGTAAAGCACAGGAAGGCGAGCCGCTTTGCTTCGGCGGCCGTCAAGTCGCGGGGATTTTTCTCAGAGAGTTTGACGGCTTCCTCCCGCAGATCGCCGTTGTTTAGAGAATCGTACATTTTCGCCCTCGCTTCGGCGATTTTTCTTCTCCTTTCGGATATGGATTTTTGTTTGGCTTCGAGCGACTTCATGTATATCGCCTTTTCGGTCGGCGAACTCGAAGCCAGCAGGTATGCGGACGTTATCGGGTTGTCGACGAGCTCCGCGCACGAGGCCGTGAACAACGCGGCGGCGGCCGTTGCAAAAAGGCGCGCGGGCGCATGCATATGCGCGTTGCGGAAACCGCGCGTTTTTTTGGTTTTTTTAGGAACGGGGCGGCAAGAGAATTTTGCAGACGCCACGCCGCCTGCGGGGCGCGCGGCGTTAAGGTGGCATAAAATGCGGAAGCGCCGCAGTGCCCGCGCTTGGCGGGTGAAATTTTGGGCGGCGGTTCCGCCTGATTGAAATCCAAAAGAAAGGCTGGAGCGGGTCGGCGCAAGACGCGCAGGCGGAGAAACAAAAAAGCCCGCCTGTTTTTCAACGGGCGGGCGGAAATCCGGAGATTTTATCCGGATTGCATTTAAATCTGGTAGCGGGTAAAACGCTTGATTTCTATCTTTTCGCCGATAGTGGCGATTTTCTGCGTGAGCAGCTGTTCGATTGTGAGCTTGTCGTCCTTGACAAACGGCTGTTCGAGCAGGGCGACGCCCGCGATGAACTTGTCGATTTTTCCGTCCACAATCTTCTGCTTGATGGCCTCGGGCTTTTTGTCTTCCGCCATCTGCGCCATTGCGATTTCGCGCTCCTTTTCCAGAAGCTCGGCGGGAACTTCCTCGCGCTTGATGCAGATTGGGGAGGCCGCCGCGATGTGCATGCACAGGTCGCGGACGAAAGCGCGGAAGTCCTCGTTCTTGGCTACGAAGTCCGATTCGCACGCAACTTCAATCAGCACGCCGACCTTGTGGTTGGAGTGAATGTAGGCCTCTACGACGCCCTGTTCGGCCGTGCGGCCAGCCTTTTTCGCGGCGGTGGCGACGCCCTTCTTGCGGAGGATTTCGATGGCGGTTTCCTCGTCGCCCTGCGCCTCGACGAGGGCTTTTTTGCACTCCATCATTCCCGCGCCCGTGCGCGCGCGCAGGTCGCTTACCATTTTAGCGGTGATTTCCATAAGTTATGCCTTGGGTTCTTCGACTTTTTCGACGTCGATTTGTTTGAATTCGACCTGCGCTTCGGCTTCGGGGCGGACTTCCGCCTTGCCGATTATCTGCGGGTTCTTGGGCTGCACGGTCCTGCGGCTGAGGCCGTTCTGGACGGCTTCAACTACGATTTCCGTGATGAGGCGTATGCTCTTTACGGCGTCGTCGTTGGCGGGAATGGGATAGTCCACGAGCGACGGGTCGGAGTTCGTGTCGACCATCGCGACGACCGGAATGCCGAGCTTGCGGCATTCGGAGACCGCGATTTCCTCGTTCTTGATGTCTACTATGAACAGCGCGCCCGGAAGCTTGGAGATGTCCTTTATGCCTTCAAAGTTGCGCTCCATGCGCGCCATTTCGCGGCGGATGGCGGCGGCTTCCTTTGCGTAGAGCTTGTCGAGCTCGCCGGAAGTTTCCATGTTCAGGAACTTCCTGTACTTTTTGAGGCTGGTGAGAATGGTCTCGAAATTCGTGAGCGTGCCGCCGAGCCAGCGGTTTACGCAGAACGGCATCCCGCACATCGCGGCGGCCTCGCGCAGAATTTCCTGCGCCTGGCGCTTGGTGCCGACGAACATAATATCCTTGTTGTCCGCGACCGTTTCCTCTATAAACGCCGCCGCCTTTTCGAGCTGGGCGTAGGTCTTTTCGAGGTCGATTATTGAGACGCCCGAGCGGTGGTCGTACACATAGGGCTTCGACTTGGGGTTCCAGCGGCGGGTCTGGTGGCCGAAATGCACGCCCGCGTCGAGGAGGTCTTTTACTGTGATGTTCATATTGTTTTGCTCCGTATCCGCCTCGCGGCGAACCTGGGATACTTTCTTTTTTTTTTGAGGTTGATTTTTATCTTTTTGTCCGAAAGCGCATTTTGCGTTTCGGCAAAGAAAAAATATATGCAATACCCTTATCGGGTTGGCGCAAGCAAAAAATTCGGCGATAGTTATTTTTCAAATATCCGGACTCAAATGCCGCCCCTCGGACGCGGCGCGGACCCTATGCCGGATATGGGAAATTCCGGAAGAACGGGAGCCGCGCGCGGACTTCCCGCGGAAAATCCGTTTTTTAATCCGCGCTTTTCCCGCCGCCGTCCAATTTGAGCAGAGGATGCCCCTCGGGGAGCTCCTCGACGGGAACTTTTTTCCATTTGCCGCCGACTTTTGCGACTATTATATCGTAGTCCCTGTCGTAAAACATCGTCCCGTCGCCCGCGTTTTTCAGCGCCTGCGCTTTCAGGTATTTTGCCTCCTTTTTGTAGCCCTCGGCGGTTATCGCGTGGCGGTATGTTACCTCGGTCGGGTAGTCTTCGCGCTTTACGGTTTTCTTCGCCGCCTCGTTCGACTTCTTCCAGTCCGTATTTTCCTCGGACAAGTCCTCCGCGCCGATGTTGTCGAGGCGTATCAGGTTGCGGAACTCCGTCCGCCCGTAGAAAATCGCCCTGTCGCGCGAAAACATGAACGAGTGGTACGGCACGTCGGAGCCTATTCTGAACCAGTTGTAGGCGTTCAGCCCCTGCCCGTAGGCGGAGGCGTAATAGTAGAGCTCGGCGACGGGCAGGCCCTCCTCGAAATGCTTGTTGAGTATCATCGTGATTCTCGACGTGTCGTCGGCGGCGTACGCCTCGAAAACGTGCAGCCCCCACCTCTTCTTATAGTTGTCGCCCCCTCGCACCATTATTGTGGAATTTGTCGAAATTGGGGAGTCGAAGAATATCGGAACCGGAACCTTCGACTTGTCCATGCCGTAGCTGTACGAGCGTTTTTGCCAGTTCGGCCAGTCGGGGTTTACGTCCGAAAAAAACGCGGCGGGGGAGGTCGGGGAATTTTGCCCCTCGGATTTTTTCGGGGAGTTTTCGGTTTCGGCTCCGCGCGCGCATATGGAAAGCGCGGCAAAGGCAATGCAGGATAGTTGGAGGAGAATTTTCACAAATTGAGCGTACTCCCGCAGCTTTCGCGGCGCAAGCATAAAATGGGCGATACATGGCTTGACATTTTCGCAGTATGCGCAAAAATATTTCAAATACCAAACGCGCTTTTGGAAAAGCGGGTTGACCGGTTTTCTTGGGCGCGAATGCGACCGGCACACCACACACATTTATGAATATAGGCAAAACGATACTTTGCGCGATATGCGCGTCAGCCCTTTCCGCTGTTCAATCCGCGGCGCAGGAGGCCGCCCCGACGTCCGTTCCGGACGCCGAAAATTCCGCGCCTCAAAGCGCGGAGGCCGTCTCGGAAAAAGGCGCGGCGCCGGACATACCGAACTACTCCGCGGACGACTACCGCAACTTTTTCGGCCTCTGCTGGATAAGCAATCCGGATGAGATTCTGCGCTACGCCCGCCAGATGGGCTACAAGCACGTCTACTATCAGGGCGGCATGGAAAAACACCCGCTTTCAAAGGGAATGTATTTCGTGATGGAGTCCCCCGAGTACTCGGTTTACAGGAGGGTGATAGACATCTCGAAAAAATACCCTCCGGAAGTGATACGCGAATGGGAGACAACCTGTTCGCTCATATCGCTCGACAAGCCGTTCCCGCAGAATATGGCCACCGGCTGGTTCATGCCCCCGCACCAGTTCACCGCCACGCTCGACCTCCAGCAGGAGAAAGTCATCGAGGACATCACGAACAAGATAATCGACAAGGTAAAAAAAATCCAGACGGCGAATCCCGAATTTAAGTTTTCGGGATTTGCGTGGGACGTCCCGCAGCCTTTCGGCGACTTTTGGAGCGAGCACACGAGCAAGAAGATGCACAACGGCAGGCAGGTCACCCTCGCCCACTGGACCGGCAAGGACGCGAGCGTCAAGCACCCCGATGTCACCCACGAGTACGCCACGTACTCCGAAGGGCATTTTGAGTTCTACCGCAGGCTGTTTCAGAAGGCTCGCAGCCAGATAAATCCCGAAGCAAAATGGATAGTGGAGCCGTACAGCGTGTACAACGACTGGATGCGCTATATGGATTGGGACTTCATGAAGGCCAAGGGCGACAAGCGCAGGGAGTATATGCCCGATCTGGTGTGTTCCGAGGGCAACGGAACCGAATTTGTAGACAACCCCAAGAATTTCGAGAGCGGGCTGATCGACAGGACGAGGGTAGCCTCCACGACCCCCAACGTATTCGACGACGAGACTCTGCGCAAGATAGCCGGAGCCGCCGCTTCAAAGGGCGCCTGGACGGGCTGGTTCGGCCGCCCGGGAGGGACGGGCAACAACCCTGGCTACCGCTCGATACGCGACATTCCCGCGCGCATGAAGCTCAACCGCGCGGTCGCTGTGTGGGAAAACCTCAACGGCACGCCGCTGTCGCAGCGCAAATGGGACGGCGTGAACTATTCCAGCCCGACCGCCGAAATGACGCCGGACGTGATATGGGCAATCCAGCCGGAGACGAAAAAGCTGTTTTTCGTGTTCCTATCCGACAAGGGCGAGGTCAAGATTCCCGACGGATACAAAGTCAAGGAAATCTACCACGCAGACGGGCTCTGGCAGGAGATCAAAACTTTCCCCGCCAAAAAGAGCATAGTTTCGGTTAAGAAGGGCAAAATCGTCCCCCGCAGCCCGTATGTCGTCAACGCGGGATTTATCGCGCAGCTCGCCAAAAAGGGCGGAGCGCTGAACAAAGACAAATAGCGGCCGCCGTGCGCGCCGAAAAATCGAATATTGAGATCATGAAAATATTTAAAATAGCATGCGTAGCGGCGATGGCCGCGTCTTTCACCCCGATTCCCCGCGCCCAGGATTCCGCATCCGCCGGAGCTTCCGGAGGCGCGGAGGCGGCGCCCGCCTCGCCATCGAAGTATCCGAAGGACGACTACCGCAACTACTTCGGCGCGGGCTGGCAGGCGGACGCGAAAGAAGTCATATCCTTTGCCAAGCGGATGGGGTTTTCGCACGTCATGTCGATGGGGCCCGCCATGGCGAGAAGCCCCGACGCCGACGGCATGTTCTTCTATATGGAGACTCCGGAGTACGGCACGTACCGCCGCTATGTGGATCCCTCCAAGAAGTATTCTCCCGAGCAGATAAGGGAGTGGGAGACCACATGCGCGCTCAAAGACGCCTCCAAGCCGTTCCCCGAAAACCTTGCAACCGGTTGGTTCGCCACGCCGACCGTGTTCAGCGTGCAGCTCGACTTCCAGCAGCGGAAGGTGATAGACCGCACGATAGACAAAATCATCGAAAACGTCAAAAAGCTCCAAAAGATAAACCCGAAATTCAAGTTTGCGGGCTTCAGCTGGGACGTCCCGCAGCCATTCGGAGATTTCTGGGACGCCGAGCAAGCCACGCAAAAGGGCAGGCAGATAACCCTCGCGCACTGGACGGGCAAGGATTCGGGTTCCAAGCGCCCCGACGTCGTGCACGATTACGCCACGTATTCCGAGGGCTATTTCGAGTTCCTGCGACTTTTGCGCGAGCGCGCCGCAAAGGAGCTCAACCCCGACGTGAAGTTCATAGTGGAGCCCTACAACGTCTACAACGACTGGATGCGCCACATGGATTCGGACTTTATGAAGTCTAAGGGCGCGGACGCCAAAAAGTACATGCCCGATTTCGTCCTCGAGGAAAACGGCACGACGGGTTTTGTGGACGACGAGCGCGCGTTTAAAAGCGGCATGCTGGATAAGTCGCGCACCGGCACTTCCACGCCCAACGTTTGGGACGAGCCGCAGGCTCGCAAAATCGCCGCGGTCAACGGCTCGTGGAGCAGCTGGTTCGGCCGCATAGGGGGCACGGGCAATTGTCCAAGATACCATTATATCCGCGACGTTCCCGCGCGCCTCAAAATCGCCAAGCTCCTGCCCGTATGGGAAAACCTAATAGGCACGCCGCTCTCCGAGCGCAAGTGGGACGGCTCCGCCTATTCCTCGCCATCTGCCGGCATGACGGATTCCGCGATATGGGCCACCCACCCCGAGAGCGGCGAGGTCTATTTTTCGTTCATAAAGCCCGACGGCTCCGTGCCGGTTCCGGAGGGATGCGAGGTCGAAGAGATCGCCGCCCTCGACGGGGTTTTCAACAAGCTCAAAGGCATGCCTCCGAACGAAGTCCCGAAATGGGGCAGCAAGCGGCCGCCGCTGATTAAAGTTGAAAACGGCAAAATGCTTCCCAACGATCCCGGGGTTATAAATCAGCCGTATGTCGTGAAATTCAAAAAATCGGAGGGATAAAATTATGGACTTTTGCAGCCGCGGGGCGGTTTTCGCGTTCGCCGCGCTCTGCGCGGCATGGGCGTCCGCAGACTCGCCGAAATACGACAGGGACGACTACCGAAATTTTTTCGGCATATGCTGGCGCGGTTCGCCGCAGGACAATATAGACTACGCCCGCCAGATGGGGTATACGAGCGTATTCTATATAAACGGAATGGAGAAGTGCAAAAACGCCGCGGGCATGAAATTCTATCTCGAATCGCCCGAGTACGCCACCTACACGCGCGCCGTCGACGTTTCAAAAAAATATTCCCCCGAAGAAATCAGGAAATTTGAGACGTTCGCCGCGCTCAAAGACGCCTCCAAGCCGTTCCCCGAAAACCTCGCAACCGGCTGGTTTATGCCGCCGAACGGCATAACGATAATTCCGGACTTCCAGCAGAAAAAGGTCATAGACCGCACCGTTGACAAAATCATAGAGCGCATCCGCAAAATCGAGAAGGCGCGCCCCGGCTTCAAGTTTGCGGGGGCGGCGTGGGACGTGCCGCAGGCCGAGGGCGACTTCTGGACCGGCAAGAAGGGCAATCCCATGAGCAACGGCAGGCAGGTTTCTATTTCGCACTGGACGGGCAGCGGTTCGGCGTCCAAGCATCCGGACGTCACGCACGACTACCCTACGCACGAGCTCGGCCACTACGAATTCTACCGGAAGCTATTCGAAAGGTGCCGCGCCGAAATCAATCCTGATTCCAAGTTTATCGTCGAGCCGTACAGGGTCTACGACGGGTGGGTGAAGGACATCGAAAAGCTCGCCGCCGAGAAGGGCCCCGAGGAGGCAAAAAAGTACATGGCGGACTTCGTATGCGAAGAGGGATCTTCCACGCAGTTCGTGGAGGACGAGCGCAATTTCAAGGGCGGCTTCTACAAAAAGGACCAGGTGTCGTCGAGCACCCCCAACTTTTTCGACGAGGCGTCCGTGCGCAAAATATCCGGAGTCGCCGCGGCAAACGGCGCGTGGACGCACTGGTTCGGGCGCCCGGGAGCGACGGGCAACATGCCGGACTACAAGACGATCCGCGACGTCCCCGCGCGAATAAAGCTCGCAAAGGCGCTCCCCGTTTGGGAGAACATCAACAACACGCCGCTTTCGGAGCGCAAGTGGGACGGGCAGGTTTATGCGTCTCCGACGGCGGGCATGTCGGAGGATGCGGCGTACGCCGTCCAGCCCGGCACGCAAAAGCTGTTCTTTGTGTTCAACACCCCCGACGGCATAGTCAAGGTTCCGCAGGGCTATCGCGTTGCGAGGATATACTTTACCGACGGGCTGTTCCGCGAATTCAAGGGAAGCGCGAACTATCCGATCAAAAGCCCCATGCTCGACTCTTTCATAAAATATGAAAATTCGGAGCTCTCTCCGAAAGACAGAACCATATCCGGGCTCGGATTCATCGCCGACCTGGTTCCCTCAAAAGACAAAACCGATTCCGAAAAATGATGATTGACGCAAAAAAATTCGCCGTGATTTCTCTCGCAGCCGTTCCGTTCGCCGCGGCGTTCGGCGCCGGCGGAGAGGCCGAAGAGAAGCTCTCCTACACTCCCGACGACTACCGCAACTTCTACGGGATATGTTGGCGCGGCTCTCCGCAGGACAACATAGACTACGCCCGACAGATGGGCTACACGCACGTCTTGTACCAGTGGGGCATGGAAAATTGCAAGAATATCGACGGGTTGAAATATTATCTTGAATCCCCCGAGTACGGGACATATACGCGCAGTTTCAATATAACTAAAAAATATTCCCCTGAACAGATACGCGAATTCGAGACTTCATGCGCGCTCAAGGACGCTTCCAAGCCGTTTCCTGAAAACCTCGCAACCGGCTGGTTCAATCCCCCCAATGGGGCGACTGTTATCCTCGACTTCCAGCAGAAGCGCATAATCGACCGCACCATAGACAGGATTATGGAGCGCATAGACTCCATGGCGCAAAGGGCGCCGGGGTTCAAGTTCGCGGGAATCGCATGGGATGTGCCGCAGGCGGAGGGCGACTTCTGGAGCGAGCGCGAGGGGGCGCCGATGAACAACGGCAGGCAGGTGACAATCAAATATTGGACGGGCAGCGACTCGGCGTCGAAGCATCCCGACGTCGTGCACGATTACCCGACCCACAAGCTCGGCCACTACGAATTTTACCGCAGGCTCTTCGAGCGCTGCCGCAAGGAGAAAAATCCCGACTCCAAATTCATCGTTGAGCCTTACAGCGTCTACAAGGGCTGGATAGCGGACATTGAAAACGACCTCCTCAAAACAAAGGGCCTTGAAGAGACGAAAAAATACCTTCCCGACTTGGTGTGCTCGGAAGGCGGCGGTACGGATTTCGTGGAGGATCCGCGCAATTATGAGAGCGGCCTGTATAAGAAGAATCAGGTTTCCTCTTCCACTCCCAACGTCTACGACGAGCTCAACTCGCGCAAAATCGCCGCCGCCGCCGCCGTCAACGGAGCGTGGACGCACTGGTACGGCCGCCCGGGGGCGACTGGCAACATGCCTGACTACAAGACTATCCGCGACGTTCCCCCGCGCCTGAAACTCGTCAAGGCGATTCCCGTTTGGGAGAACATCAACAACACTCCGCTTTCGCAGCGCAAGTGGGACGGCAAGACATATTCCTCGCCCACGGCGTTCATCGACAAAAACGGGCTCGGCGCGCTCCAGCCGCAGACGGAAAAATTCTTTTTCGTGTTCAATTCCGACAAGGCTAAGGTTCCGATTCCCGCGGGGTACGACATAAGCGCGATATACTTTACCGACGGGTTGTTCAAAGAGTTTACCAACAACGAAATGAACTCTTTCAAGCCGTCCATGCACCGGCAGTTTTTCCTCGTGAAAGACGGGTTTGTCTCGCCGAAGAACACGTCGGTCGTGGGGCAGGGCTTTATCGCGACCCTCAAAAAAGTCTCGCCCGCGACGGAAATAGAGGTCAAATAATGGGAAGTTTTTTCCGATAACAATTTAATTCCGGCGCGCGGTTTTCGGCATTCCGAATGCGGCGGGCGGAATTAGGCAAAAGAAAGGTCTTATGAAAAAGCTATCAGCCATATTGATTGCGGCGTTCGCGCTGTTTGCCGCCGCATGCTCCACCATAATCAGCGACGAAAGCTACGCCATGGCAACCCGCGGCGAGACCGTCCAGACGTATTCGGGTTTCGGGTGTTCCGAGTCCGCATTGCGCAACGCCACTTTGCTTGCGCTCGCCGAGCGCGGGTGGATTGTCACCGACGCCAAAGACCCGATAAAGGCCCGCCTCTCCGAGCTCAGGCAGGAAGCGCGCATATCCATAAAAGTTAAGGGCGACACCCTCGTCGTCGACACCAAGGGGTCGCTCGTGGACGGCAACAAGGCGTACGTTCCGCTGCGCTATCTGAACTACCTCATGTCGTCCGTCCGCAAGAATGTGCTTAGGGCGAACGCCAATTAGGGTTTCGGAAACCGCATAGTTCGGATTTCAACGGCTCCGCGGTCTTCGGGCGGCGGGGCTTTTTTTGCCCGCGGCGGATTTCCGGCTTTCGCGCCGCGCGCTTTTCGTTGACAACGCATTTGGGTGACTGAAAATTTTCCGCATGAAATTCGAGAAAATCGACCCCAAGTCCGTCGCCGAAAATTCCGCAAAGCTCATAGGAAGCGACTGGATGCTCGTCTGCGCGGGAGACCGCGGCGGGTTCAACATGATGACCGCAAGTTGGGGGGCTTTCGGGTTCATGTGGAACATGCCGGCATTCTTCGTTTTCGTCAGGCCGTCGCGGTATACCTACGGATTTATGGAAATCCGCGATTCTTTCACGGTAAACATTCTGCCGGAATCGCGCAGGGACGCCCTCAAAATTTGCGGGAACAGGTCGGGCAGGGATTGCGACAAGGCCGCCGCCGCGGGGCTGACCCCCGAGTTTACGGAAAATGGCGTCTATTTCGCGGAGGCGCGGCTTGTTTTTGAGTGCCGCAAGGCGTATTCGCAGATGATGGAGGCGGGTTCCTTCGCCGACAAGGCGCTCGTCGAAAAGTGGTATGCCGCCTCTGATTTCCACAAGATGTACGTCGGCGTCGTCGAGAGGGCGCTCGCCGCAAAATAGCCTTTCGGGGCGCGCGAGGGGCAATGGAGGAGTTCGGACAGACTTTCCGGGTGCCCGATTCTTGGCAGGCGGAGGCCGTCGCCCATCTGAAAGCGGGCCGCGACGTCGTGCTGCACGCCCCGACGGGCACGGGAAAGACTTTTGTCTTCGAGCTCTTTTTTTCGCAATGCGGGGGGCTTGCGACCTACACCGTTCCGACCCGCGCGCTCGCCAACGACAAGTACGCGCAGTGGCTTTCGGAGGGCTGGCGGGTAGGGATTTCCACGGGCGACAGGCTCGAAAATCCGGACGCCCCGCTGCTGGTCGCCACCCTCGAAACGCAGCGCGAGCGCATACTTTCCGGAGCCGCCCGCGGGCTTTTCGTAATAGACGAGTACCAGCTGCTGGGCGATTTCTCGCGCGGGGCGGCCTACGAGACCGCCATTGCCGCTCTTCCGGCGGACTGCCGGTTGCTGATGATGAGCGGGAGCGTCGAGAATTCTTCGGACGTCGCCGAATGGCTGCGCCGCATAGGCCGCGACGCGCGCCTCGTATGCTGCCTCGAAAGGGCGGTTCCGATAGACGAGGTGTGCGCGGCCGCCCTTCCCGAGATTTCCGCGCGCGGCGTGCGCGGCTTTTGGCCGACGATAGTCCAGCGCGCGGTCGAGGCGGACATGTGCCCGCTGTTGATATTCGCCCCAAAGCGGCGCGACGCCGAGGCGATAGCCCATTCCCTCGCCTCCGAGCTCCCGTGCCGCGACTTCCTCAAACTCCCGAGGGAAATCGAATCCGCGGCGGGGGGCGCGCTCGCGCGGCTGCTCAGGCGCAAGATAGCCTTCCACCACAGCGGATTGACGGCGTTCCGCCGCGCGGGAATCGTCGAAAAATACGCGCGCGAGGGGGCGTTGAAAGCGGTAGTTGCAACCACCGGCCTCGGCGCCGGCGTGAATTTTTCGATGCGCAGCGTCGTAATCGCCGACAGGGAGTACGAGACGCCCGACGGCCCGAAGCTTTTGCGCCCCGACGAGCTTCTGCAAATGTATGGGCGCGCGGGGCGCAGGGGCAAGGACGCCGTCGGATACGCGATTTCCCTGCCGGGCAAGCCGTCGCTCTCGCAGGCGCGCCCGATTTTTCTCGAGCGCCCCGCCTTTGAGGATTGGCCCGCGATTCTGAGGATAATGGATTCCGCGGGAGACTCGCCCCGCGAGCGCGCGGGCGCCGCCGCCGCTTTTTGCAAGAGGCTGTTTTCAAAGACGCCCCCGAACCTCGGTTTCGAGGCTGTCGCGGACTTGCGCGATTTCGGAGGCGTTTCGTCCGGCGCAATGCGTGGGGGAAGGGTGGAAATTCTCAACTCCCGCAATCTCTGGG
>CAJMOT010000003.1 GCA_905214995.1 uncultured bacterium
CATGCGGCGAGCGCCGCGACCCCCATATTAAGGTACGCCCCCGCCGCGTTGGAGAGAAAGAAGCTCCCGTAGAAATCGGCGCGGGTGTGGAAAATCCCGTAAGGCATTGGGATTTTCTCCGCCTGCTGCCACACGGCGAACGCGCCCATCAAAAGGGAGTTGACGGCAAACAGCGCAAGCAGCCCGCGCATAGCCCGCCGGTCGGAGGAAAACGCCGCCGCCGAAAGCGTAGACAAGAAAGCCGCGAGCAAAACGCACAGCGACGAGAGCGCGTTGCCTTGCGCGAACTCCGCGCGGACGGAAACGGGCAGCCATTCGACGTGCGCGCGCCCCGCAAGAAACGAAAACTTTTCGCGAACCACGTATTCCGCGGACGGGTTGAAATATTGGACGGAGCAGACTATTATGAAAAAGAGCGACGCGAACGCGAGGATTTTGGCAAAAACCCCGTCGCGCGCGAACATTCCCCCCGCGACGCAAAAGGCGAACGCGGCAAGGGCGGCCGCGAACATCGGCAGCAGAAATTCCGGCCGCGTGCCCGACAGCAGCCATGTCGCCAATACGGTCTGCGCGCATAGCGCAAACAGCGCGCCGCGCCGCGCAAAGCGGTTTTCCACGAGTGCATCCATTGCCCTTTTCTAATTTACGGCGGCCCCGCATTGCAACAAAAATGCTGCCGCCCTCTCCGCGCAAAAGAATGCTCGACATCCTTTCGCGCGCGCAAATATACTGCGGCTTTAATTTACGGCTCTCTCGGCATGGACGTAGGCCTCATAACACAGCACAACCTCCGCAATTTCGGTTCGGACTTGCAGGCGTTTTCACTGTACGCCCGCCTGAATGAGCTCGGCGCGAAAACGAGCGTGATAAACTACTGGCTCCCGGGGCTTCGCCGCATATACAATTCAAAATACGACTGGAAAGTCGACAGGCTTTCAAAGCTGCCGAGGCGGATTCTCGGAAACCTCGCAAGATTTGCCAACGCGCGCAACATCGAAAAGTCGCGCGAGAGGTTCGCGCAGTTCAGAAGCGGCTGGCGCTTCACGCGCGAATACGTCGGCGAAGACGCCATAAACCGCGACCCTCCGGTTTTCGACGCATACGTTGCGGGCAGCGACGCCATCTGGCACCCCAAGTACATCGTGCCCGCCCGCGGGCTGCGCTTCGCAAAAGGATTAGGGAAGCGCACCGTCGCCTACGCCCCGAGCGTGGGGACATCGCAAATATCGGCTGATGAGGCGGAAAACATGCGGCGGATAATCTCGGGAATAGACTTCTTGTCGTGCCGCGAGAAATCGGGCGCCGAAAGACTTTCCGAAATACTCCAAGAGCCCGTCGAGGCGGTTCTCGACCCGATATTTCTACACTCCTCCGAGTGGTGGAAAAGCCAAATGGACGCGGAGCCCATATTAAAGGGCGACTACATTTTCGCGTATCTCGTGCTGCCCGACAGAAAGCTCGCGCGGCAGACGCTGCGCGCGGTGAAAAAGCGGTACGGGCTGCCGGCGGCCTCCATCGCGCTCGGAATCGCCGACAACTACGGGCTTGGCGTAGACAAAACCGTATTCGACGCGGGCCCGCGCGAGTTCCTGAACCTCCTCGTCAACGCGAAAGCGGTCGTCGCGAGCTCCTTCCACGGGGCCGCCTTCGGGCTGCATTTCAGAAAGGACGTATACGCGATAAAAAGCAACCCCTTCGACACGCGCATAGACGACGTTTTCGAGAGGTTCGGACTGCCGCCGGACCGGATAATTTCCGCCTCAAACCCTCCGCCGGCATCCGGAGACATGGACTATTCGCGCGCGGACGCCAAATTTGCCGAAGAGCTCGCGAAATCCCAAAACTATTTGAAATGCGCCCTCGGCGCGGAACCGCAAAAATGAAGCTCAAAACCGGAATAGAGCGCAAAGACTGCTGCGGATGCGCGGCTTGCGCGGAAGTATGCCCCAAGTCCGCGCTCGCGATGTCCCCCGACGCGGACGGATTCGAATATCCCGAACTCGACGCCTCCGCATGCGTTGACTGCGGAATGTGCGCCGCCGTCTGCCCGGTAGCGGGTGAAAATTCGCGCGGGCTCCTCTCGCAGATAATCTCAACGCACGCCTTTGTCCACAACGACGAAAAGGTTTTTGCCGAGAGCTCGTCGGGCGGGGCGTTCACCGCGGTAGCCCAGGCGTTTTGCGGCGATGGCGGCGACTGCGCGATTTTCGGCGTAGAGTCCGCGTCGCGCTCGGAGGCCGCCCACTCCGAAATTGAAAGCCTCTCCGAAATCGGGAAGTTCAGAAAGTCGAAATACCTGCAAAGCCGCACGTCGGGAATTTTTTTGAAAGCCCGCGCTAGACTGCGCGACGGGAAAAAGGTTCTCTTCTCGGGGACGGCGTGCCAAATCGCGGCGCTGAAACTGTTTCTGAAAAAGGACTATGAAAACCTGCTGACGGTGGACGTAGCCTGCCACGGCGTGAGCAATTCAAAGCTGACTGAAAGCTACCTGCGCGGCTGCGAGAAGCTCTACGGCAAAAAAATCTCCGGATACTCTTTCAGAAACAAGGGCAGGAAATTCGGAACCGACCGCAGCTCGTTCGCCGAATTTCGATTCGCCGACGGCTCAAAGAAAAAAATAGACCGCGACATGCTTTTCTGGGGATTCATAAAGGGGCTTTTCATAAGGGAGTCATGCGACTCGTGCCGCTTTTCGGGCAAGGGGCGCGTTGCCGACTTTACGATAGCCGACTTCTGGGGAATCGAAAGGCTCTCGGAGGAGTTCAGCGCGGGGCGCGGGTGCTCCCTCCTTTGCGCCAACACGGAAAGGGCGGCAAAGCTCCTGCCGCAGATCTCCGCCCTTGGGAAAACGAAGGAGTTTGAAATAGCGCCCGCCTGCGAATGCGTCGTGCCGCTCAGAGGCGCGCGCGCGCCGTCCGGCGCGCCGCGGGCGGAATTTTTGAAGCTCGCGCGGGAGGAGGGAATGCTGCCCGCCCTGAAAAAATTCGTCAAAATGCCGTCGCTTTTCGAAAGGGCGCTGTCGTTCGCCATAAGGCGCGTACCCATGCCCGCCCCCGCAAAAAGCGCGATGAAAAAAATCCGCGCAAAGCTGCGGCGATAACATGCGAATCCTGCGCCGCACACTCGCCTCCCCCCTGTTCAAAAACCTCTTGAGCCTGTCGGCCATCAAGGGGTTCGACTACATCGTGCCGCTGATTCTCATTCCGTTCCTGTTCAGGACGCTCGGGGTGGAAATGTTCGGGCTGGTGTACTTCGCGCAGGCGTTCATAGGGTACTTCATGGCGTTCACGCAATTCGGATTCAATTTCTACACGACCCACTACATAGCCTCCAACATCTCCGACGCGCAAAAGACGCGCGAGGCGTTCTGGTCGGTTATTTCCGCAAAGCTCGCTTTCGCCGCCGCCGCGTTCGCCGTCATGTCGGCGATAGTCTTCCGCTTTGAGACCTTCCACGCCCACCGCGAGGTTTACTTTCTATACTTCGGCATAGTCGCGGGGGAGGCGCTCTTCCCTTCGTGGTTTTTCCAGGCGGTAGAGAAGATGAAGTTCATCACCTACATCACGCTCTCGGCGCGCACGCTCACGATGGCGCCGATGTTCTTCGTCGTGAGGGGCCCCGAAGACGTCTGGATCCCCCCGCTCTGCTACTCGCTCGGCAGCCTGCTCAGCGGCGCAATAGGCATAGCCGTGGCGCATATAAAATTCGGAATGGCGTTCAGGTTCGCGGGAATCGGGCAGATTTGGAAACACATACGCGGAAGTTCGCCGTTCGCGCTCGTAAACCTATGCAACACGCTGCAGGCGGAGTCGGGCACATTCCTGCTCGGGCTGGTGGGCGGCAACGCGGCAACCGGCGTCTATTCCGCCGCAAGGAAGCTCGTGGACGCCTACAACGCCGTAATCCAGCCCATACAGATCGCAATGTACCCGTACATGATAAAGCGGAAAAATCTGGGGCTTTTCTGGAAGATATTCTTTGCCGCGTCTGCGGCGAGCGCGGTTTTCGCGACAATCGCCATCGCGTTTGCGCCGCTGATAATAGACCTCTTCTACAACACGCCCTCGCGCGAGATAATAGACGCGATGCGCATAATAATGCTCAAATCCTACGCGACCATTCCGGCAATACTGCTCGGCTTTCCGCTCATAGGCGCGATAAAGTCTAACTCCATCGTCATAAAAACCTCCGTGCGGACTTCGGTATTTTACGTCTGCCTCGTATTCGGGCTCTACTTCTGCGGCGCGATCTCCGTATATTCCGTCGCCGCCGTCGCTGTGCTGGCGGAATACGCGCTGCTCACGCAGAGACTCTTCATAATTCGCGGCAGGGAATTCCGCGCAAAATAAAATGAGATACGAACTCCCCGACAAGATAAAATTCGCGGCGATACTGCTCGTCCTCGCCGGGCACCTCACATTTCCCGCCGGCGCAACGCACTGGATTTACAGCTTCCACATGCCGCTGTTTTTCATAATTTCCGGCGCGTTCGCCAAAGGGCTGGACGGGCGGTTTTCCGACTTCGCAAAGCGCCAGTTCAAACGCCTGATCCTGCCGTATTTCATATTCGGCGCGCTGCTGCTGGCGCACTACCGCGTCTACGCCCAGTTTGCAAAATACGGCCGCATGGAGATAGACTTTGCCGAAATCCTAAAAAGGTTCGCCCTCGGGAACCTCTCGGTGCTGTGGTTTTTGTCCGCGCTGTTTTTCGCCTCAATATTCTGCTTTCTGTCGGGGAAAATTTCGCGCTCGCCGAAATTCCTGCTTCCGTTCACGCTCGCAATCGCCGTTTGCGCGGCGCTGCTGCTGCGGGGCATGGAGGGATTCTGGTGCGTCAACATCGCGCTGGTCGCCCTCTTTTACTTCGAGCTCGGCAGCCTGCTGATGCGCGCCTACGCGCAAAAGCCGGAGGCGTTCAAAGCGGCGGATTCGCCGCTCGCGCCCATCGCGGGGCTGGCTCTCTGCGCCGCCGCGTTCTTCGCGTGCCCCTACAACCTGCCGTATGAAATGGCGACCATGCGCTTCGGCAACCCGCTGCTGTACATTCCGATATCCCTCGCGGGCTGCGGCGGAATGGCGCTGCTTGCAAAGCGCATACCGTACTGCGCGCCCGTGCGGTGGATAGCCGCTAACACTCTCACGATATTCTGCACGCACCTCATAGCCTATTCGTGGTGCCGCGGGGCGCTCAAAATATTTTTCTCGATAAGCTATCCTGAAACTTTTACCGCGCGGACGCTCGCAATAAACCTGCTTTTGATGGCGGCGGCCCTCCTCGCGGCGGTTCCGATAAAATTCTGCCTCAACAAAATCTTCCCGACTATCGTGCGGTAGCCTGCCTGCGGTCGGCGGCAAACGCGTTTGCCATAAGAAGCGCGGAAAAGCTGCCGCAGAAAAACGCCATGGTGTCGCCGTTTATCATCATTCCGCAGATGTCCACCACCGCGAGGGCGAAAATCCAGATGCACTTTTCGCGGAAAATCTCCCTTATCGCGAACGCACCCCTTATTATGCCGCCGACGGCGACCAATATCAGGGAAATCCCCACCAGCCCCGTAGAATACATGATGGTCACAGGCGTGCAGTGCGAATATCCCCCGCCTATGAGATAAATGTGCCCGCCGACAATAGGGCTGTCGAGAAACTGCGAAAGGCCGTCCTTTATAAGCCCTATGCGCGACAGCTGGTCGTCCGCCTTAAGGTTGTAGTCCAAAATGTTTTCGAGATTCGCAAATCTCTCGAAGCTCTTTGACATCAGCAGATACGGTATGAACACCGCAGCCCCCGCCGCATATACCACGAGCGCATAGACCGTGGAATATATCTGGCGGATTGAGACCACCGCATAAAACGCCAACACGAGGAACATCGTGACGATAGTCGTGCGGCTGTCGCTGATGAGAACGCAAGCGAGGGCGGCGGCGCAGCCGAGGGGCCCCCAGAAAAAGTTGCACAGCCTGTTTCTCGAAAAGAACATGAGGTACGGGGAAACCATTATGAGGTTCATCACCGGGCCGATTATCGCCGCGCGCCTGACGTCGCCGAAGTCGTAGAGGTATGTCTGGTAGAGGTCCAGCGTGCCGAACGCCCTTATGTTGGTGGCAATGATTATCAGCACAGAGAGCAGCGACGGGATGTAGACGAGGGACGGGTTTGCGAGCACATACGCCATGCGCCTGCGGCCGGCGAAAAACATCAGGAAGTACGAGAGCGCCGATATGAAAAACAGGTATGCCACCTCCAGCTTGCCCCTCTGCATCGAACTGCCGGTGGACATGTCGAAGTTTGCCCCGAAAACGTTTTCGTCCACGACGAACACGCAGAAGTAATACAGCAAAAACACCCCGAGACAGATTATGGAAGCCGTCATTCTCGGGTACTCGCCGTTTGAAAAATCCTTCAAAATCAGGAATACGGCGATTCCGAACGTCGTGAGCCTCATCAGCCCCGACGGTATGCCCGTGGGAATTTCCAGAAAGAAGTTGAGGTTCAGCAGCCCGTAGAAAAAGAAGTACGAAAAGAACATTATGAACACCAATATTCTGTCGGACTTGCAAAGAAGAAACGGCGCGTCTTTTTCCGCAAATAATTTCATTTTCGCCTTCCCTAAAAAAATTTCAGCCGAGAGCCGCGACTGTCCGGTCTATGAAGGAAATCCACTTTTCCGACCACGACCCGTAGTCGAGCCCCATTTTGGCGGTCTCCCGCGCGTTGCGCGCCATGGCGTCAAACCTTTCGGGAGCCGCAAGCAGCGCGCCGCGGACGCACTCGTAAAACGAATCCTCGTCGGGGTAGGACATCATCCCGTTGAAGCCGTCCACAACTATGTTGGTCATGCCGCCCACGTGCGTGCAGACCGGCAGGCACCCCGCGCCCATCGCCTCTATGAGCGAGAGCGACGTGCCCTCGGAAAATATCGTCGGAACCACGGCCAAGTCGAAGCCCTTGTGGAACTCGAAAGTCTCGTCCGGATGGAACGATGTTATTTTGACGTTTGCGGAAGAGCCGAACTTTTCGCGCAAAATCCCCTCCTGCGGGCCCTCGCCGGCAAAGGTTATTTCGATGTCGCCGAACTCCCGCAGCAGGCGTTCCGCCACGTTCGCAAAGAGCTCCGTCCCCCTGTACCACACGAACCTGCGGGCGAACACTATGCGCCTTTTGCGGGTTCTGCGCGAGGCGAGCTTTTCCTCAAACTCCGCGTCGGAAATGAAGCCGGAACAGAAGTTGGGGATTACCTTCATGCGCGCGCCGTCCCGCGGAGACGATATTGTCCTCAGCCAGTTGAAATGGTTGTAGTCGACGCACACGGTGTTGTTGACATACTGGAACCTTGCGACGTTGCGCACGCAGCGCAAAAGTTTTATGAAGGATTTGAGCCAAAACGCCGGGCCGCTTCCGCTTATCGGGTAGTCGAACGCGATGCCGTGCTCGACCACTATCGCGCGCGGGTCGCGGGTCTTGACGTTCATGTGGTCGCCCGATATGACTATCGCCCCCCTCTCCGAGGCCCTCTCGCGCGCGTATTCAAAGAGCTTTTGGTTGGCGGGCTTGAAAAATCCCCCCTTTACCGGCACGCCGTGAAGGGTGAAAAAACCCTCGTCGCGCGACCATTCGGAGTCGGAAATTTGGTAGGCGTCGACCTTCGCGCCCCTCTCGTGCGCGGCCTTTGCGAGCGCGCGCATGTAGCTCTCGACGCCGCCGAGCTTGTAGGCCTTCGCGGAGTTGTCGTACAGGGGGATTGTCGCGATTGTCAGAGAGTCCGCAAGCATGGCGATTTTTCCAAAATTTCCCTTATTTTTTCCGCCGCCCGCCCGTCGCCGTACGGGTTTTTCAAAGAGCTCCTGCGCGCGTATTCCGCAGGATCGGAGAGCAGAATGGACGCCTCGGAGACGATTTTTTCGGGGTCGGTGCCCGCGAGAACGCACGTCCCCGCCTTCACGCCCTCGGGCCGCTCGGTAGCGTCGCGAGTGACGATGACGGGCTTGCCGAGGCTCGGGGCCTCCTCCTGCACGCCGCCGCTGTCGGATATGGCGAAAACGCATCGGTCCATCAGCCAGATGAAGTCTTCGTAGCCGACGGGCGGAATCAGCGCTATCCGCGCGCGCCCCGAAAGCAGCCTGCGCACGGGCTCCTGCACATTGGGGTTCAGGTGGACGGGATAGAGGATTCCGACGTCCGGATATTTTTCGGCAAGCGTTCCCAAGGCGAGGCACAGGCTTTCAAAACCTTTGCCGAAATTTTCGCGCCTGTGCCCCGTGACGAGAATCCACGGCGCGCCGCCCTCCAAATATTTTTTTGAGAATTCTTCGGGAATTGAGCAGCGCGCGGCAACCCCCGAAGCCGAAACTCCGTCGGAGCGGAGCTTGCCGCGCATCCAGAGCAGCGAGTCTATCACCGTATTGCCCGTCACAAAGCGCTTTTCTGCGGGAATGCCCTCGCGGGCGAGATTGTCCCAATTCGATTTCGTCGGCGCAAAGCACCAGTCGGCGAGCGGGTCGCAAAGGCGGCGGTTCATCTCCTCCGGAAACGGCGAACGCATGTTGAAGGTGCGCAGCCCCGCCTCGACGTGCCCGATTTTCACCCCCGCGTGAAATGCCGCTATTGCGGTCGCCAGCACCGTGGTGGTGTCGCCCTGAACCAGAACCGCGTCGGGGCGGCGGGCGGAAAAGTATTCGTCCCACGAAGCCATCAGCCGCGACATCAGAGAATTGAGGGACTGCCCCGGGCGCATGGCGTCCATGTCGAAGTCGGCGGATATTCCGAATATGGACATGGCCTGGTCGAGCATCTGCCTGTGCTGGGCGGTCGATATGAACTCGACGTCCATAACGGGGGACTTTTTCAATTCGCGATACACGGGAGCCATTTTTATGACTTCCGGGCGGGTCCCCGCGACTACGGCCACTTTTGCCTTTTCATTCATTCCGGAAATAATTTATTTTTTCGATTTTATTGCAAGCAGAAAAGCCTTTGCCTGCAACACGTTGGGAGCCATAATCATACAATCATACCAGATAGCAGTCCGCCTGGCTCGCCGCAATTTTCCTGAAATCCGTTTTTCTTATATTTTGCGAGATTTTATTGTAGAATGCGGGCTCCCTGATCCGCCGTATAGCCCCCGCAATGGGGTCTTTGTCCGAAAACTTGAAAACCGCTCCGTTCACGCCGTCCTCAACCGCCTCGCCGTTGCACCCCACGTTTTCGCTTATTATAACGGGCAGCCCGTTGTTCAGAGCCTCCTCCGCCACGACCCCCCAGGTCTCGCTGAAAGACGGCAGAATGAAAGCGTCGTTTTGCCTGTAATAATCCGGCAGCCGCGCGTTTTCGACCGCGCCGGCGAATTTTACGTTTTTCGGCGCCGACGCGCGCAGTTTGGCTTCGAGCTCCCCGTACCCGACCATTGTGAGAGTGCAGTCGGGAAATTTTTTGAACGCCTCCACGAGGTTTTCGAGGTTCTTGCACGGTATGAACCTGCCAACGTATATGAAGTTGCGTATTTCGGATTTCGGCGCAAAGGGGGGCGTGTCGACTATGTTGTATATTCCCACGCCTTTTGTTATTGCAACCTCCCCGCGGTATCCCAGAGCGTCGAGCAGTTTTTTGTGCATTTTTCCGGAGGCGAAAACCTTGGATATGCGGCTCAAAAAAATCCTCTTCAAAAATCCCCTCCACCCCTTTACGGCAGACTCAAATATGCTCGATTCCAGCGCGAGGGCGTTTTTCCGGCGCGGGGAGGCGAACGCGCAAATCCACTGCAACGCGCTGTTCCACCCCCCCAGGACGAGCATTTTGTATTCGCAAAAAAATATTATTTTAAGCAGCGCCGCGACTTTCGACAAAAACGGCCTCCCGCCCAGACTGACGCTTCCAAACTCCGCCGACCCCTTGTAGAAATCCTCGTTGCGGGTGGGATCGCCGTCGTCCGTAAAAACGGCCAATACGCGCTGCTTTTTGTTTATTTCGTTGTACAGATTTAACTTGTAAAATGAGGGGACATTCGTGACAAATATTTGCGCGCAGATTTTTCTCATATATCGAATATGACATTTGACTTCGGCCTTTCGGTTTGTCAACGTTATTTGATTTAACTAAAACTGAGATAGGCAGTTATTTCATTGCCATAAACTACGGAAACCGATGCAGAACCTGACCGCATTATTGGAAAAATTTCCGTCGCTGAAAGTATTGTGCGTCGGCGACGCCATGCTCGACGCTTTTATATACGGCAAAGTCGAGAGAATATCCCCCGAAGCTCCCGTACCCGTTTTCAAAAAGACGCGCGAAGTCTCCATGCTCGGCGGCGTGGGGAATGTAGCAGCCAACATCGCCGCGCTGGGGGCGAAAGTTTCGGCGGTCGCGCGGGTCGGCCGCGACGCCGACGGAAAGAAAATCGCAAGCCTAATGGAATCCGGCGGAATCTCCGCGCGCCTCGCCGCCCGAGACGGCGTTCCGACGACGGCAAAAACGCGCATAGTCTCGGCAAACACCCACATTTTGAGGATAGACGACGAGGAAATCGCCCCGCCGTCGCCCGAAGAGCTCGCCGAGGCCAAGCGCGCGGTCTCGGAGGAAATCGCTGACGCCGACATCGCGGTGCTCTCCGACTACGGCAAGGGCTTCGTCTCCGAAGAGCTCGCCGCGTTCGTCGTCGAAAAGGCGGCGGAGAGAGGCATAAGGGTCGTCGTAGACCCCAAGGGGGACGACTTCTCAAAATACCGCGGCGCCGACATCGTAAAGCCAAACCTCAAAGAGTTTGAAGCCGTCTCCGGTGCGAAAGTCGATCCCGACTCGGAGGGATTTGCCGAACGGATTGCGGAAGGGGCGAGAAAAATATTTTCAAAAGCGCGCATCGGGGGGCTTGTCGTCACCCTCGGGGAGCACGGAATGTTTTACGCCAAAGCGCCCGACGCGCAGGGCGCCGTATGCGCGCGAACCAAGCGCAGAAAGGTGTACGACGTATCCGGAGCGGGAGACACGTCGATTTCGGCGATGGCGCTCTGCCTCGCGGCGGGCTCGACGGTGGAGGAGGCTATGGAGGCCGCAAACATCGCGGCGGGAATCGCCGTGACAAAGCTCGGCACCGCGACGGTTTCCATGAGGGAAATGGAGGCGGAGCTGTCCCGGACCGCCCGTCCCGCGTCCGAAAAGATCGCGACCGCCGAAGAGCTCGGTAGGATCGCCGAAAGGCTGCGAGCGGACGGGCTGCGCGTGGGCTTTACCAACGGCTGCTTCGACCTGCTGCACAGGGGGCACCTCTATTCCCTCGAACAGGCCAGGCGCGAGTGCGACTTCCTCGTCGTGGGCGTAAATTCGGACGACTCCGTGCGCAGGCTCAAGGGCGCCGGCCGCCCCGTGCAGGACGAGCTGACGAGGGCGTCGGTTCTTGCGGCGCTCTCGTGCGTCGACGCCGTGTGCGTGTTCGGCGGAGACACAGCCCTCGAGCTCGTCAAAACCCTGCGCCCCGACGTGATCGCCAAAGAGGGCTACGAGCTGGACAAGTGGCCCGAGGCGCAGTTCGTCGTCTCCGCGGGAGGAAAGGCGGTGCGGATAAAGAGGCTGGAAAATTTTTCGACGTCGGAAATCGTCGCCAAAATGGGGCGCGAAAAAAAATGACGCGCGCGTTTTTTCTCGACAGGGACGGCGTGATAAACGCCGACAAAGCCTATGTCCACAAAATCGCGGACTTCGAGTTCGTCGACGGGATTTTCGACGCATGCCGCGCGGCGCAGTCGCGGGGATTCATAATAATCGTCGCGACAAACCAGTCGGGAATAGCGCGCGGGTACTACTCGGAGGAAGACTTCGCCAAGCTCACGGCGCACATGCTCGGGGAGTTTGAAAAACGCGGAGTGCGCATTGCGGACGTGTTCCACTGCCCGCTTCTGGACGGCCCCGACAGGAAGCCGAACCCGGGAATGTTCCTGAAAGCGCGCGACAGGCACCGCATTGACATGGCGCGCTCGGTGTCGCTCGGCGACAGGGAGCGCGACATCGAGGCCGCCTCGCGCGCGGGTATAGTCCGCAACTATCTGCTCTCCGAAAGCGCGGGCAAAACCGCGGCGTACGCCGTAGTGAAGTCGCCCAAAGAAATGGAGGAGCTCGGCGCGTTCGACTTTTAGGGGCGCTCGCCGCCCGCCAAATCGTAAAACGCCGCAATCACATCCTCCGCCGAAACGGACTGCATGCAATTTTTGCCCCTCCGGTAAAGCGGGCACTCCGAAAGCTCTTTGCCGCACGGCGAACACGGGAATTTTTTATACACCACCCGCCTGCGCTCCGCCGCGGGAGCCCACACGTCGGGGCGCTGCGGCCCGAATATCGAGACGACTCCCGCCCCGCATGCGGCGAGCAGATGCCCCATGAACGAGTCCACCGCCACCGCGAACCCGACGCCCTGCGCGCGCCTTATCAAATCCTGAACCGGAAGGTCGGCAACCTCCGAAAACTCCCCGAAATTTTCCCTTGAAACCGCCGTATTCGCGTGGACGACGAGCACGGTCTTCCAGCCGTTTTTGCGCAGTTCGCGGGAAATTTGAACCCACTTTGACTCTTCGAGCTCGCGCTTTGGGTCGGAAGCCTCGGGCGCGAGAAACACCTCCCCGCGCCTCGCGGGGGCGGAGGTATCGCGCAAAAATCCGGGCTTTGGCAGGATGTCGGGCGCGATTTGCCTTGCAAAAGAAATCCGCGCCTCCATGACGGGCTCGCGCGAGCGGCCGAGGATTCTTTCCAAAAAGCCCTCGCCGCGGGAATACCCGTAGGAAATTATCGGGGCGGCGCCGAGCAGTCGGAGGATCAGGCGCTGCCACAAGTCGCCGCGCGGGCACAGCCCGACATAGCCGGAAAACCTCGAGCCGAACGCTATTCGGGGCGCGAAAATCGAGCGCAACAGCCGCAGGGGATTCCTCTGCGCCCTGCGCCTGTTCCAGGCAAACTCCATCGGCAGAAGCTCCACCCTCTCGCCGTAAAACGGCATCCGAAGGCTCCCGCCCGCCTTCGAGACGAGCATCGCGACTTTCCCCGTGTCGGCGCGCGAAAGCAGCTCTTTTACGAGCGAATCGGTATACAGCTTGTCGCCGAGCCCGTACGTTTCGGCAATCAGATAGTTCTTCATTCTCCGGAACCGGCAAAAGCTTCGTCCACGGCTTCGAGCCACGAGTGCAGAAGGAGCGTGTGGACTTCCTGTATCCTCGCCGTGGAGCTTGATGGGACTATCAGCTCGAAATCCGCGGCTCCCTTGAGCCTTCCTCCGCCCTTCCCCGACACGAGAACCGTCTTGACGCCCCTTTTCTTCGCCGCCGCAAACGCCTCGACAATGTTCCGGGAATTTCCGCTCGTCGTAAACCCGAATAGCAAATCCCCATCCCGCCCGAGCGACTCCACCTGGCGCGAGAAAACCTTGTCCGCTCCGTAGTCGTTCAGTATGCACGTAAGCAGCGTGGGGTCCGCGCAGAGGCAGACGGCGGGCAGGCTGCGGCGCTCGCGAGAAAATCTGCCGACGAACTCCTCGGACATGTGGAGGGCGTCGGCTGCGCTGCCGCCGTTGCCGCACGTTAGAATTTTGCCCCCGCCCCGCAGAACGGAGACGATTTCGCGCCCGACGGCGTCCGCGGCGGGCGAAAGGGCCTTTGAAGCCTCCAAAACGTTGCGGAGCTCCTCCGCGTTTTTGCAATAGTCCATATGCGGTCAAAGAATTGCAACCGCGCGCATTTCCGCGCATTTTGCCGCGCGGCGGCGGAAAAATTGCGTGGGGAAAGCGCGCGTTATATGGCATATTTTGAAATAATCGTCGGGCGCGACAAGAAAATTTAACCGGATTTGAACGAGCTCCCCGAAACCGGCGCAAGCCGCATTTACGCGGATTATCCGAAAAAAAAACGCGACGGCAAATTCAAATCAGCCGGGCCCATTGCGGAAGAAATCCGCAAAATTGTCCCGCGGCCTACGCGCGCGGAAACGTCAACGCAATGGCATCGGAAATCAGAAAATTCGCCGCCTTGGACAAATCCGAAATCTCAAAAATCTGCCGGCAAACAGCCGTAGAAAATTTCGACGCAACGCCCGCGTTCGCAAATATTGCCAGCTTTACGGAACGTTCGCGCGGCATCGCCTGTTGCCGGAGCGCGCCTGCCGCTTTGCCGGCTAACAATTTTCCCCCGCTTCCGGGTTGCCGGCCGGCGCGCCCGTCACGCGCCGCCCTCTTGCGGCGGGTTGTCGCCGAGGGAATCGAAGAAAATCCATTCCAGCTTCTCGGGATCGTCCTTTACGTCCGCCTCCGTCCAGCCGCCGCCGAGAGACTTGTAGAGCGCCACTATATAGTTTACGAAATCCCTGCGGCTCTGCACGCGGTTCTGCTCGGAGGAAAGCATTGATCGCTGGGCGTCGAGCAGGTCTATGAACTCTATCTCGCCCTGAGTGTAGAGCTCCCGCGAGAGCTCGAACGCCTTGCGGTAGTTGTCCACTATGCGGTTGAGGTACTCTATTCTCTCACGCTCCTTTTTGGCCGAGACGAGGGCGTCCTCGACCTCCTTTACCGCAGTGAGGACGGCGTCCTCCCAGTCAACGCCCGCCTCGCGGGTCAGCGCCTCCTGCAACTTCACGTTGTAGACGGTTTTTCCCGCCTGGAAAATATTCCACGTGGCGCTCGGGCCGACCGACCATGTGCCGTACTGGTTTTGCACGATGCTGCCGATTTTCGGGGCCTCGTAGGAGATTTTGCCGGTGATGGTGAACTTCGGGTAGTAGTCGGCGCGGGCGTTGCCGATTCTGGCGGTTGCCGAGTGCAGCATGTACTCGGCGGAAATTATGTCGGGGCGGCGTTCGAGAAGCTTGGCGGGCACCGAGGAAGGGATAAATTTTTCGAGCGCGGGAATGGTTCCCGCCGGCTCGAGCTCCTTTTTGAGCGCGCCCGTGTTGAGGCCGCAAAGATACTCTATCGCGTGCCGCGTGAGCTCCAACTGGCTTTCGAGCGCGGGGAGCTGCGCGGAGGTGCTCTCTACCTGCGCCGCCGCCCGCACGGCGTCGAGCTTCGAGACGAACCCCGACTTCTGGCGCGCGAGAGTCGCCCTGTATGTCCCTTTCTGGGTTTCGAGATTGCTTCTGGTTATCGAGATTTCCTGCTGGATGCACCTGTACGTGAAATAGTTCTGCGCGACTTCCGCGGCGACCGAAATGCGCGCGGCGGCCTTGTTTGCCATAGCCGCCTTGTACTCCGCCGCCGAAGCCTCTATGCCGCGGCGGACGCCCCCGAACACGTCAATCTCCCACGACGCCGTCGCCCCCATGCCGTACGACGTGTGCGTGACGTCTATGGGATGCCCCCCCTCGGACATGCCGGCGTTCAAGTCGGCCGCGGGGAAAAATCCGCTCTGCGAAACCCCGAGCGTCGCGCGCGCCTGCGCGATTCTCTCAGTGGCGGCGCGTATTGAAAGATTCCCCTCGAACGCGCGCGATATGAGCGAAGTGAGCGTAGGGTCGTCGAAGATCTCCCACCACTCGGCGAGCGCCTCCGGGGACATTTCGAGCGGTTCGGCGGAGTCGGAAATCTCCGTCCCGTCCCGCCCCGCGCTCCACTCCTTCGGCATGTCGGCCTTCGGAGGCTCGAAATCGGGGCCCACCATGCACCCGCACAGCGCAGCAGCCGCTGCCGCTAAAACCATATTCCCCTTCATATTGCGCATAAAATCATTCATATCTGAGAGCCTCTATCGGGTCGAGGCGCGCCGCCTTCCACGCGGGATAATATCCGAACACGACGCCCACAAGCGCCGAAACCCCCACGGAAAGGCATATCGCAAAGTACGATATCGCCGTGTGCCAGCCCATTTTTGCGGCCATGAAAACCGAGAGCCCGTGGCCGGCCGCAATCCCTATTATCCCGCCGAGTATGCAAATGACTATCGACTCGACCAAAAACTGCTGCAAAATGTCGCGCGCGCGCGCGCCGACGGCCATGCGCAGACCGATCTCGCGCGTGCGCTCCGTGACGGATACGAGCATTATGTTCATTATGCCTATTCCTCCGACGAGAAGCGATATGAACGCCACGCACATGAGCAGGTTCGCAACGCTCTCGGTCTGCTTTTTGAGCATGTCCGCAAACTCCGCGAGGGAGCGTATGCGGAAGTCGTCGTCCGCGTCGCCGAGCTTGTGGGTTTCGCGCAGCACTTCGCGGACTTTCTCCATAGTCTCGGCGATGTCGTCGGGGTGGGCGACGGACATTATCATGCTGTCTATGTTGGAAAACCTCACGGGCGGAATGGCGTTGTACTCCTGCGGATAGAGGCTCACGCCGCTCGTGTACACGTCGGAAGCGGAAGTGGTTGTGGTGGTGGACGTGTCCGTGGTGGTTCCGACCGCGCTCAGCGACGTCTGCCCCGCGCCTTTCAGCCGGGCCTTCATGGTAGTCCACGGCAGTATCACGCAGTCGTCCATGTCCATGCCCATCATGTTGGCGCCCCTCGATTTCAAGACGCCGATGACTTTGAATACGACGTTTTGTATGCGCAAGTCTTTCCCCACCGGATTGGCGCCGTCGTAGAGCTCGCGCACTATCGTCTGCCCGACGAGGCACACTTTTGCCGCCCTCGCAACATGCGAGGCGGAAATCGGAATGCCGTCCTCCACTTTCCAGCTCGATATTTCCAAAAAGTCCTCGTTTCCGCCGCTTATGCTGAACGGCCGCCAATTCTTATTGCCGTAGATGATCTGCCCCCTGACCGAAATCTGCGGGGAGATCGCCGTCACTTTCGGGCACTCCTTTATGATGGCGCGGGTGTCCGCCACGGTCAGCGTCGCCCAAGATCCGGAGCCGCTGTTTATGCCGCTTCTGGTGACGGGACCGGGCCACACGCGGATTGTGTTGACGCCCATTTCGGAAAAGTTGTTCTCAAGCGACACCTGCGCGCCGGCGCCGATTTCTATGACCGCGATTACCGCCGCTATGCCTATGATTATCCCGAGGGTCGTCAGAAACGTGCGGGTGGGGTTGCGGGCTATGGATTTGAGAGCCCATTTCAATACGCGGAATCTCTTCATTTTCTTATAACGGCATCGCTTGCTATTTCCCCGTCCACGAGGCGCACTATGCGCTTTGCGCTGTTGGCGACGTCCATTTCGTGCGTGACGAGCACTATCGTCACGCCTTCGGACGAGTTGATTTCGTTGAATATGCGCAGGATTTCCTCGCTCATCTTCGTGTCGAGGTTGCCGGTGGGCTCGTCGGCGAAAAGTATGCTGGGATTGTTGACCAACGCCCGCGCTATCGCGACCCTTTGCTGCTGCCCGCCCGAGAGCCGCGAGGGTTCGTGGTCCATTCTGTCGGCGAGCCCGACGCGCTCGAGCATCCGCTTGCCGCGCTCGAGCATCTGCTTTTCCGAGAGGTGGCTCGCCGTGTAGCCGAGCGGCATTATCACGTTTTCGAGCGCGGAGGTGCGCGGCAGCAGATTGAAGTTTTGGAATACGAACCCGATTTTGCGGTTGCGCACGTCGGCGCGGCCGTCGTTGGAAAGGCGCGATATTTCCTCGCCGTCGAGCCAGTATTCGCCCGAAGTCGGCCTGTCAAGGCACCCGAGAATGTTCATGAGAGTGCTCTTGCCCGAGCCCGACACGCCGGTGAGCGCAACCATGTCGCCCTTCTCCACGGACATCGTTATGCCTTTGAGCACGGGCAGCTTTATGTCGCCCATGAAATAGGTCTTGCGAATGTCCTTCAACTCTATGAGCCCCATCGAGCGGCCTCCTATCGCTTTTTGCGCTGCGGCATTTTGGGCATGAACGGGTTTTGCGAAGAACTTTTATTCGATGCGACTTCCCCGCCCGTGACGACCTTCATTCCCTCCTTTATATCCGGAGACTCCACCTCCGAATACGCGCCGTCGTTGACGCCTATGGAAACCGCTATCGGCCTTACCTTGTTGTCGGGCGCCTCAACCCAAACGAACCTCTTTCCCTCGGGCGCCTCGGAGGGGCAGCCGTCGGCCAACATGGAGTCCGCCGGCTTCCAGCGCAGGGCGGCGTTCGGAACCGCGAGCACCCCTTTGCTGCGCTTTACGATAAAGCTCAAATTGGCGGTGAGGTACGGGAGCAGCCTCCCGTTGGAGTTGTCCGTCGAAACCTCAACTATGTAGGTGACGACATTCTGCGACATCGTGGCGTTCAATCGGATTTTGTTGACCTTGCCGAAAAACTTTTCGCCCGGGAATGCGTCCACCGTGAACTCGACGTCCTGCCCCGCGAAAATGCTGCCGATGTCGGCCTCGTTGACGGACGCCCAGACCTCCATCTTTTTGAGATCTTTGGCTATCAGGAAGAGGGAGCTTGCGTTCATGCTCGAAACGACCGTCTGCCCAACGCTGACTATGCGGTCTATCACCACCCCGTCCACGGGCGCCTTGATTACGCAATACGAAAGGTTGCGGCGCTCGAGCTTCACGTCGGCCTCGCACGACATCACTTCGGCGTCGGCGGAAAGAATCTGCGCCTGCGCTACGCCGATTTCGGCGGTGGCCTGCTCCCACGCTGACAGGTAGGAGTCGTAAGAGGCCTGCGACAGCGCCTCCGAAACCCCGAGAGCCTTGGCGCGCTTCCAGTTGCGCTCCGCCTGGCGCAAATTGGCCTCCGCCACGTTTAAGTTTGCGCGCGCCTGCTTCTGCGACGCCTTCGCCCGCTCGAGGTTGGCCTCCGCCTGCAAGAGGTTTGACTTCTGAATTTCGTCGTCGATGAGCGCGATGACCGTACCCTCCGAAATTTCGGAGCCGTAGTCGACCTCTTTGCCCTTGTTGTCCTTGCCGAACGACACGATTTCGCCCGACACGCGCGCGCCGACATTCACCAAATCCTCCGGCTCCACGGTTCCCGTGGCGTCGATGGTCAGCAGCATGTCGCGCCTCTCGACTTCCGCCGTCCTGTATTCGACCGGAAGTTCGCCCTCCCGCAGGAAAAAGTAATATGCCGCAAATGCGGCAACCGCCAACGCGACCGCCCACGCCGCGGCGCGCCTGTGCTTTTTCAGAATTTTCAAAATGCGCCCTCCTTGATATGCATACCGTATAGATTTATCATAAATGCCTCCGCTTCGGAAAAGTTTCAAAAAAAATCACCGCTTTCGCGCGGCGTCCTGCGCGACCGCCCTCGAACCGTCGTGCGCGTCGCCGCCCATCTGCGAATACTCGCCGCGGTACGCGCCCGGGGTGGAGTCGAACGCCTCCTTGAACTTTCGGCAGAAGTACGGCAGGTCGGAAAACCCGCAAATTTCGGAAATCTCGCCCGTGGAAAACGACGAGGTCGCCAAAAGCCACTTGGCGTAGCGCAGGCGCGCGCCGTTTATGTATTCGGTCGGCGTGCAGTTGAGATATTTGCGCATGGCGCGGTTTATGTACGACATGTCCTTGCCGCATATCTCGCGGAATTTTTCGAGGCCGAGGGCGAGATTTTCGGGATTGCGTATGCGCTGGCAGGCGTCCGAGAGCCAGTCGGGCATGTTGCCGGGCAGCGCCGAAGCGAACACGCTCTTTATCTGCCAGTACAGGTTTATCAGAAAGCGGTAGACCGCCATGAGGGAGTCGTTCTGCCAGACGAGCTCCGAGGCCGCGCGGTCGAGATAGGCGGTCTCAAACGATGACAGCTTCATCGACATGCCGCCGAACTTCCCGCGGAAAAATTCGTCCTCCTCTGAAAGGCAGTCGCGGACGAAACGCGCAAACACTCCCCCGGGAATGGCGACGTAGGAAAAGTCTATTGTCGAATTGCGCGCGGGCTCAATGACGTGGACTTCGTTGGGGCGCGATATGAAGAGCAGGTGGCGGCTGAAATACCTTTCCTTTCCGCCCGAAATGAGCATTCCTTCGCCCGAGCGTATCCAGAGAACCTCCACAAAATCGTGGCGGTGCAGCCCCACGCAGCGCGACTTGTCCGTCTTGCCGTGCACCACCCTGAAATATTTGTTGCCCTTTAAATGGGATTCCTCGCTGAACTCGGTCACTGCGTTCTCCATAAGCCCATCATGCCAATAAAGTCAAAATAGGGCAAAAACGGCGGCGGCGGCAACCAAATTCATGCGTTTTTGCGAAATATGCGCGAATATTTTCGGAAAATCCGGAACGCGGGGGCGGAAAGGCTGTCGGTTAAAGCGCGGCGCGGAGGCTCAAACCTCCAAATCCGGCGAATGCGAAGCCGCGCGGGCGCGCCGCGGAATTTTTGTCAATAGGCAACATATCGGCAATATATGTGGGGAGCGCCGCTGATTTTTGGCGCTCCCTTTTTTGCTCGGCGCGCGGGCGGGATTTTGAAAGGCCCCGACGCGCTCCGGCGCAGGGAACATCCCGCAAAAGTTCCGCGCAATCTGCAACGCCTGCGGAATTGCCGCAAGAAACGCCTCCGCAAAAATTCCCGCGGAGGAAAAACGGCACGGGCGACGCCCCAAGAGACGGGCGGCTTCATCCGAAGCCAGGCGCGCTTGCAAATCCCGCAATACGTTATCGTTATGCTTCGCCCCCATCCAATTCGGGGGACATCTTTATGATTTTCGCCGCTTCGTCGAGGTTGTGGCGGACAATCAGGCTGCGTTTCATGTATATCACGTCCTCGGCTATGTTGGTGCACAAGTCCGCGATGCGCTCGAGGGATTTTGAGACCAGAAGATAGTTTATGTACACCATCGCCGCCTCCGGATTTTCCGCTATGCCGGAGGCGACGTTGCCGTAGCACCTGCGGTTTTCCTCGTCGACGATGGAGTCGTCCGAGCACACGCCGACCGCGAGGTGCTCGTCGCCGTTCAAAAAGGCGTCTATGCTGCTTTTCAGCATGTATACCGTGCGCGATGTCATCTTGTCGATGTCGAACGGGATAGGGGCCTTTCCGCCGCGCAGAAGAAACGGGACGCGGCGGGCGATGTTCGCGGACATGTCGCCGATGTGCTCGAGTTCGTTGTTGATTTTAAGCACCGTTATGACAAACCGCAAGTCGCTGGCGACGGGCTGGTGGAGGGCGAGAATTTTCAGGCATTCCTCCTCCGTCTCGACCTCCATTTCGTCGATTTTCCTGTCGCTGTAAACGACGTCCTCGGCGAGCGGTGCGGAGAGCTCGCGCAGGGCCCTGACGCTCTTGCGGACGTTCTCCTCGACGGCGGCGGCCACGCGCAGTATCTGCGCCTTGAGCTTGTCCAAATCCTTTACGAGATGCGCGTTCATATCAGCCGAACCTCCCGGTTATGTAGTCGTTTGTCTGCTTCATTTGCGGATTGGTGAACATCTGCTTCGTCTGCCCGAACTCAACGAGGCGCCCCTCGTAGAAGAAGGCCGTGTAGTCGGAGACGCGCGCGGCCTGCTGCATGTTGTGGGTGACGATGGCTATCGTGTACTCGCCCGAAAGCTCGTCAATCAAATCCTCTATGCGCGAGGTCGACTTCGGGTCGAGGGCGCTGCACGGCTCGTCCATAAGCAGCACTTCGGGGCGCATTGCCAAAGCGCGCGCGATGCACAGCCTCTGCTGCTGGCCGCCCGACATTCCGAGCGCGTTGTTCGAGAGCCTGTCCTTAACCTCGTCCCAGAGCGCCGCGCGGCGCAGGGAAGTCTCGACAATCTCGTCGAGCTCCGCCCTCCCGACGCCGCCCGCGAGCCTCGGGCCGTAGGCGACGTTGTCGTATATGCTCTTCGGGAACGGGTTGGGACGCTGGAACACCATGCCAATCCTCCGGCGCAGCTCCACGACGTCGAGGCGCGGGTGGTAGATGTCCACGCCGTCGAGCGCCAAAAGCCCGGAGGTGGTGCAGCCGTCCACGAGGTCGTTCATGCGGTTTATGCAGCGCAGAAAGGTGCTCTTTCCGCATCCGCTGGGCCCTATTATCGCCGTCACCTTCCCGCGCCTGAGCCCCATCGACACGCCCTTTACCGCGCGGAACTTTCCGTAGTCGTAATATATCGAAAAGTTCTCGGCGGCCACGGCGATGTCGCCCGCGTCTGGCGCGCCCTTCGCGGCCCCGCCGTTTTGTGTCTTCGTTTCGGTCATTTTTCTTTTTTCGAGTGTGAGATTCATCTGAAAATTATCCCCTTAGCTTCTTCTGTAGCCTGTCGCGCAGCACGATGGCGACGGAGTTGAGGAGGAGCACTATCGCGATGAGGGTCAGCGCCATTCCGTACTGGACGTGTTCGATTTTGTCAGCCATTTCGTGCTCGGAGCAGATGTTGTAGATGTTCCACGGCAGGGCGGGGGTGGCCTCGGTAAACACGTCGGCGAGCGCAATCGCCGCCCCCGTGCTCGTCGCCGCGGTAAAGATGATCGGCGCGGTCTCGCCGGCAGCCCTGCCCATCGAGATTATTATCCCCGTGAGCATTCCCGGGAGTGCCGCCGGAAGTATCACCGTGCATATCGCCCTCCACTTGCCCGCCCCGAGCCCGAGGGCGGCCTCGCGGTAGGAATTTGGAACCGTTTTGAGAGCCTCTTCGCAGGAGCGTATGATGGTTGGCAGTATCAGCAGCGCGAGGGTTATGGAGCCCGCCAGCACGCTTTTGCTCTCAGACACTTTCACGGTGTTTATGAGAAACGCCAGCCCGAACAGGCCGAACACTATCGACGGAACCCCCGCGAGGGTGCCCACGCACATTCTGAGGAAGTTGACGACCCTGCCGTTTTTGGCGTACTCGGAGAAGTATATCGCCGCGACGATTCCTAGGGGGGCGGCGAAAATCATGGTGCCGACCGTCAGATAGAACGTGCCGAGAATCATCGGGAAAATTCCGCCGAATATGTTGGAGTCGTACGGGCTGTCAAAGAGGAATCCCCAGTAAAAAGCGTTCCGCGGCTGCATCATCGCCGTGAAATTCTCCTCGGCGCACTTCGCCATTTCCGCGAGCGGAGTGCCCTTGAACCTCTCCGCCACGAGGACGCTTTCGGAAGTCTGCCTGCCGCTTGAATCCGCGGAGTTCACCCGAATCCGCAGCACGGACTCGCCGAGAACCTTGCGCGCCACGTCCATGCGCGTCTGCCCGAACTTCCTGCGCATCATCTTCGCGGCCTCCTTGTCGGCCTGCGTCATGGGGCCGAGAAGCTCCCACACGCCCTCCTTGAACGCCGCGTACGCCGCGTTGTCCTCCGAAACCTTTTCCGAGGCCGCCCCGAGATTTTCGAGAGCCGCCGCGGGGAGTTCGCGGCGCACCCTTCCCTTTTCGAGCACGCTCAATTTTCGGATTTTGGCGAAGTCCTCCAGAACCGCGCGCGCGCCGCTCTGCAACGCCTCTTTCTCGCCCGCGAGAAATTCGGCCATAGCCGGGCTGGACGAGCTCTTGGCGGCGTCCGAGACGAGCCCCGAGTAATTCGCGAAAATCCCCTCCCCGAACTTTTTTATGAGCGGCGCGGAGGCCGCCCCCTTGTTTTCGTCGAGAATTTTGACGAATTCCGCGCTCTTTTTGGCGGCTTCGGCGAAGGCGGCGCGGCGGGCGGCCGCTATCGCGCCGGAAATCTTTTTGAAATCGGCGGGAGACTCGTAGGCGCGCATCAGCGAATAGAGCTTTTCGCGCGCGGCGTCGGACTTTTCCGTCATGGCGGCGAGCTCCCGGGCGGACCCCCTGTCCAGGACTTCGCGCAGGAATTTGAAGTGCTCGACGGTGGCCTTGAACCACACCGCCCCCGACCCGTTTATTATGATGGGCGCCAAAAACGCGACGGCCGCCGCGCACATTATCGCCATTGACGACAGCGCGAGCGCGCTGAACGACTTGTCCAATATTTTTCTCGTAGACGTCTTCATTTTCCGCCCTTTTTGCGCGCGAACGCCCCGCGCGAAATTATCCGCTGGCTAAGCCAGTTGAGCGCCATGCCGGAGACGAGCAGGCAGAGGCTCATCGCGAACAGCACGTGGTACCTCGCCGAGCCCGTCGTCTGGTCGGCCTCGCCCATTTCGCCCGCTATCGTCGCCGTGAGGGTTCTGACGGGCTCGAAGAAATTGTAGAAGGGCTCGGGGATTTTGAGAGAGTTGCCGGAGGCCATCCACACGACCATCGTTTCGCCTATGACGCGCATGAAGCCGAGTATGACGGCGACGGCTATTCCGCTTTTGGCGCACGGGAGAATGACTTTGAATATCGTCTCGAACCGCGTGGCGCCGAGCGCGAGCGAGCCCTCGCGCATGTCGCGCCCGACCGCCGAAAGGGCGTCCTGCGAAATGCTGACTATCGTTGGCAGCGCCATAATCGCCAGTATCACGGAAGCGTTGAAGGCGTTGGTGCCGCTCGAAATCTCGACTCCCGAAACCCTCCATGCGGCGTACGTCACCGCCGAACAGAGCGCGGCGCCCGCAAAAATCCTGAGCGCCACCGCCGCCGCCGGCGAGGGCTTTTTGAAAATTTTTGACGAGGCGAATTCCGCAAGCGGTATCGACGAAACCCCCGCTATCGGCAGGCCCGCCGCCAGTATCAGCGCGCTTATCATTATGCCGCCATGGTTTTGCAAAAGCGGCGCGAAAACGGCCATCGCGAAAAACCCGTACGCCACGGAAGGTATCGCGGCGAACAGCTCTACTATCGGCCTGAAAATTCTCGAAATCCGCGCGTTCACGATTTCGCTCAGGCATATCGCCGCCGTTATCCCGAGCGGAACCGCGACCGCGCAGGAGCCCACGGTCACCATCAGCGTGCCGTAGAGGATTGCGAGCGCCCCGAAATGCGGATCCCCCTCGCGCGAGGGGGCCCAATTTGCGCTCGTGAAAAATTCCCTGACGTTCCCGAAGCTCTCGAAGAACGGCAGGGACTCTTTGAATATAAAGAACAGAATGAACACGACCGCCGCCGTCGGGACGGCCGTCACGCACAGGAGAAACCCGCGCCCGAGCCTGCCCAGAAGCATTTTCGCGGCGCAGCTGTGCCTGTCCATTATCAGCGCGCCCTTTGCGCGCGCGCCCCCCGTGTCGGCGGTTGTCGCATTCATAGTTTATTTATATGAGGTTCGCTATTCGGCGACCGGAACGTAGCCCAGATCCCTCACGATTTCCCTGCCCTCTTCGGAGAGGTGGAGCGTCACGAAGTCGTAAACGGGCGTGCCCATTTTCGGATACTTGTTCGTGAACATGAAAAGCGGCCTCGCTATCGGGTATTTGCCCGAGACTATGGTCTTGGGAGAGGGCAGGATCCCGTCCACGGAGAGCGTCTTTACGGAGTCGTCCGCAAAGCCGAGGCCGACGTAGGCGATGGCGTTTTTGGTGGACGCCACGCGGGTCTTCGCCTGCCCGTTGGATCCCACGTATTCGGCGCCCTTGACGACGGGATTCTTGCGCAGAACGAGCTCGTTGAAAGTCTCGTAGGTGCCGCTGTTGGTGTCGCGGGAGATCACCACGATTTCGGCGTCGTCGCCGCCGAGCTCCTTCCAGTTGCGGATTTTGCCGGTGTAGATGTCCGCCAGCTGCGCCATCGTGAGCGCCCCGACCTTGTTCGCGGGGTTCACCACGACCGCGAGGCCGTCGAACGCCACGACGTGCGCGACGGGCAGAATGCCCTTTTCCACGCAAGTCTTGAATTCGGAATCCTTCATGAAGCGCGACATGTTGGCGATGCCGCACGCGCCGTTGATGAGGCTCTTTACGCCGTTGCCGCTGCCGGACTCGCTGATGGTGGCGCCTATTCCGGTCTTTTCCTTGTAGTAGTCGGCGAACGCCTTGGCGATCGGGCCCATGGTGGTCGAGCCGTCGATTACGATGTTCTTTTCGGCCATCGCGGGAGCGGAGGTGAAAGCCGCCGCCGCGAGGGCGATTAACGTCATTGTTGTGGCTATTGTCTTTTTCATGGTGGAAAAATTTTTCTGTCGTTTTTTGGAGAGAAAGGCCCCGCGCCGCCGGGCGCGGAGCCCGTTTTTACATCAGAAGAGTATCTGCATCTGCGCGCGCACCGCGTCGACATACGCCCTCGAGTCGGCGGAGGGGTTGGCGGGGTTGCCCCAGAATTCGGCCCATTCGTAGCCGAGCTGGAACTTCACGTTGTGGCCGTCGATGTACCAGTTGACGCCGGCGAATATGCTCTGGGCGTTATTGTAGAAGTCCGTGCCGTCGGAACTTATGGAGGGCGCCGAGCTTATGGCGTCGGAGATCTTCACGCCCCTGCCGTTGGTGAAAAGGGCGGAGTAGCGGACGGTGGGGGCTATCGCGCCGAATTCGCCGATGTCGAACTTGTATTCCACGCCCACGTTGAAGCCCTGCGGCATGGCGTTTTCCACGTCGCCGTTCGGCGACAGCCTGCCGTGTTCTATGTCGGCCAACAGGTAGTCCGCCCATAGAGTCAGGCCCCTGAACCTGATCTTGACGTACGGGTTTATGCCCCATATCGAGCCGTTTTCGGCGTAGCTGGCGTCGGCGGTGTTGGCGCCCGGGCCGAAGCCGCCGTTGACGCCGATTTCGTAGCTGAGCACGTTGGCGCCGCCGAAGTCCGCCTTGTTCTTGTAGGCGGCGGAAAGCCACACGTTGACGGAGTTGTCCGCGCCGTCGCCGCCGGGCTTGAAGTTGTAGTTCTGAGAATTCGTCACCGCCACCGCGTAGGAAAGCCCGTCGATCTGCATGACTTCGCCGTTCCAGTAGCCGCCCACATAGTGCGAGCCGAACCCGATGTTGCCCTTCTGCCCGTATCCGGACTTCTGGGGCTCCACGAAATAGCGGGTGGCTATCGAGCGCTCGATAGTCAGCAGCTTGCCGGAGGAGGTGTTTTCCTCAAACGCGAAGTTGACCTTCCTGTACCCGAGGTCGAGCTTGCCTTTGAGGTAGTCGACATCCACCTTCTTGGAGATGAAGGCCTCTTCGACGTAGTCGGCGCCCGGGGTTCCGGTCTTGGCGATGTCGAGCACAACCGAGCCCGACCAGCCCGCGCCGAGGTCGGCGCCCATGCCGAAGTAGATGCGGCGCATCTGGAATCCGTTCTTGGAGACGGACGAATTGTTCCCCGCCCTGTCCTCGGAGTTCAGCCACTGGTACTGAACCTGCGTCCTTCCCGAGAAAGTGAGCTTTTGCGCGTTCTTTTCCTTCGAGGAAACCTGAACCGATTTTTTGGCGACCTTGTCGGCCTCGGCGCGCGTAATGACGCCTTTGGAAACGAGAAGGTCGAGCGTAGCCTTGTCCTGGGCTTGCAGGAGGGCCGCCGCGGAAAACGCGGAAGCCGCCAATATGCTTGTGAGTTTGCCGTTCATGTCTTTTCTTGTTTGCTCTCCGGACGCCTTTCGTCCGAATCGCCGCATATTGTTCCAAACCCGGATTCGCCCTTTATTCGCGTCCCGTTAGAATTGCGTTCGGGGCGCGGCATGCTCGATTTTCCCTTCTAATTTAAGTGTTTTTTCGGGCGATAATCTCACGGCGGAATGAGTTTTTCGTTTGCGTCAAGTTAGAATTGCGTTAGACGTCAAAAACGCGGTTGACGCGCGGCTTTTTTGCCGCTTAAAGCTTTGGAAAACTCGCCGGAATATGACGTTAAAGCCAATATTTTCGAAAATCAAAACCCGGGTGTTCGTCGGCGTATTCGCCGTGGGCGCGCTGATAACGGCGGCGGTCGCCGCGGGCGCGTACTTCATGCTCGACGGAATCTACAAGCGCAACCTGTCGCGGACGCTTGCCGACATCTCGGCGATGGTCGTCAACGCCGTCGGCGACGGATCCGAAAAGGACGTCGCCGAGGCCGAAAGGGTGTGCGGCGCGTTTACCGGCAAGGCCCATATGCGCGCCACGATAGTGCGCGCCGACGGCCACGTATTGTTCGACTCCGACTACGACAGCGCCGGAATGTCGAACCACCTAAAACGGAGGGAAATCGCCTCGGCGCTGTCCGGAACCGCCGCGCGAGACATACGCTACTCGCAGACGATGAAGACGCGAATGCTGTATCTCGCCTCTCCCGCGGGAAAGGCCAACCCCGACGGGACGTACCCGTTTTGCGTGCGCATTTCAGTGCCGCTCGAAGACCTCGCGCGGGCCCAGCGGATGCTCGCGGTCGAAATACTCGCGCTGGCGGGGGCGGCTCTCGCGTTTTCAATAGCCGCGTCGCTGCTCGTGGCGCGCGGCATAGGCAGGCCCATCGCGGAACTCACGCGGGCGGCGAAAATGCTCGCAAACGGAAACTCCGACGCGCGCATACCGCGCTGCGACATCGAAGAGGTCCGCATACTCTCCGACGCGATGCGCGCGATGTCCGACGAGCTCAGGAAGCGCATAAGCTCACTGCACAAGCGCAACTGCGAGCTCGACGAAATCTTCGCCCACATGGGCGGGGCGGTGTTCATCTGCGCCTCCGACGGCTCAATCCTGCGCATGAACAAGGCCGCCGCCGATCTCTTCGGCCTGCCCGCCGACGCCGAAAGGCCGAAAATAGGCGAGTTGATGCGCAACATAAACCTCATCGACGCCGTGGACAAGACGTTTTCCGAAAAGTCGCCCGTCAGCTGCGAAATCGAGCTCGACTCCGGGAGGATTATGGCGCTTTCGAGCTCAATACTTCCCTACGCCTCCGACAGGCCGCGCGCGCTATTCGCCCTGCACGACATAAGCCGCATAAAGGAGATGGAGACTCTCAGGCGCGAGTTCGTGGCGGGAGTTTCGCACGAGCTCAAAACGCCGCTCACCGCCCTGCGCGCCGCGGCGGAATCCCTGCCCGAGGCGGACTCGCCGGAGGAGAGCTCGCGCATTTGCGAGATAATCTCGTCGGAGTGCGACAAGCTCGCGATGCTCGTGGACAACATGTTGCTGCTTACGAAGCTCGACTCCGCCGAAAAGATGGTCTCCCGCGACTTCGAGAAGGTCAAAATTTCCTCCGTAATAGCATCTGCGGTTTCCAACAACATGACGCAGGCGCAGCAAAAGGGCGTGGAAATCTTCGAGGACTGCCCCGATGGAGTAGAGGCGCTCGGCGACGAAATGCTGATCACAATCGCCGTGAGCAATCTGATAGGCAACGCCGTGAAATACGGCGGCGACAACTCCGAAGTCCGCGTGTCGGCAAGGTGCGAGGGCGAGACCGTGCGCATTTCAGTGCGCGACAACGGCGGCGGAATCGCGCCAGAGCACGCCTCGCGGGTATTCGAGCGGTTTTACCGCGTGGACAAGGGGAGATCGCGCGCTCTCGGCGGGACGGGGCTGGGGCTCGCGATAGTAAAGCACATCGCCCTGATCCACGGCGGGCGGGTCGGCCTCGAAAGCCGCCCGGGAGAGGGCTCGACGTTCACGATAACGCTAAAATCGGCATAGGAATGGCCGCGAAAAAAATACTCATTATCGAGGACGAGCGCAACATCGCCGAACTCATCGCCTTCAACCTCCGCAAAAACGGCTACGAATACCGCTGCACGGACTCGGGCGAAAACGCCCTGAAAATCCTCGAGCGCGAGGCGTTCGACCTCATACTGCTCGACCTGATGCTCACGGGAATGGACGGGCTCGACTTCTGCCGCCTCTACCGGACGAGCCCGACGCTCAAACAGTCGCCGATAATAATGCTCACGGCGCGCGGCGAGGAGGCCGACATCGTAAGCGGCCTCGAATACGGCGCGGACGACTACATGACCAAGCCGTTCAGCCCCCGCGTGCTGATCGCAAGAATCCGCGCGCGCCTCCGCAAGGGCGAGGAAGACGCCGACGAGGTGGTTTCCCGCAGCGGCATAACGCTCAGGTGCAAATTCCACGAGGCGGAAATCGACGGCAGTCCAATCCGGCTCACTTCCAACGAATTTTCAATGCTCAAAATTTTCCTCTCGAATCCCGGGAGGGTGTTCTCGCGCGATGAGATAATCGACAAGGTGCACGGCAGCGGGTACGCCGTCACGGACAGGGCCATAGACGTCCAGATAGTGGGGCTGCGCAAAAAGCTCGGCGGCAAGGCCCGCATAATAGAAACCGTAAGGGGCGTAGGGTACAGATGCTCCCGCGCGGAGATTTGAGGCTGGCACGCTCTTTACCGCTTGCATTTTCGGGCCGGATTTTTTAGACGTCGCCCAATGATAGGCGACAGGATTTTTTACGCGGACTTCTCCGGCGGCGGGCGGATCGCGACGTTCGACGCCCTCCGCGCGGACTTGGCGGCGGCGCGCTCCTTCCCCCGCGAAATAGCCTCCGCCGACCCGTACCGCTGCTTTCTGGACACAATCCTATCGCTGCTCGCCGACGAGCCCGTCCGCTTCTCCGACCCGTCGGGCGGCGCGCGCTCCGGCGGGGAGAGGTCGGAGGCAAAAAACGCCGGATTTTCCTCCGCCGAGGAAATGCTGCGCGCAATCGCCGCCCCAAGAAGGCGGTGGCGCGCAACCCTGCAAACCTCAGGCACCGAGGGGAGACCGAAGGAAGCCGCGCACGCTTTTGAATCGCTGGCGCGCTCCGCGAAAGTCTCCGCCGCGCATTCGGGCGACGTCTGGGGATTCGCGTACTCCCCGACGCATATTGCGGGCTTGCAGGTGTTCTTGCAGGCGCTGCTGAACGCCAACCCCATAATACGCCTGTTCGGGCTGCCGCGCGCGGAAATCTTCCGCGCCATAAGGCTTGGGAAGCCGACCCACATATCCGCCACGCCCACGTTCTACCGGAATCTCGCGCCGTCGGGAGGGGAAAAATTCCCCTTCGTGCGCCGCGCGATATTCGGCGGAGAAAGGTTCGACCCCCGCGCGGCGTCCGCCGCCGCGGAAATCTTCCCGAACGCCCGCGCAAAAAACGTATACGCCTCCACCGAAGCCGGAACGGCGCTCTGCTCGGACGGGGAAGTTTTCACAGTCGAGGGCCCCTCCGCCGGGCGCGTGAAAATAGAAAACGGCGAACTCTTTTTGCGCGGCGACGCGCTTGCCGCCGTCGGGCTCGCCTGTGGCGAATGGTTCGCCACAGGCGACTGCGTGGAGACGCTTTCTGAAAATCCGCTCTCCTTCAAGTTCTCCGCGCGCAGGGGCGACTTCATAAACTCCGGCGGATACAAAATAAACCCGCTTGAAGTCGAGGACGCGATACGGCGGATAGACGGGGTTCTCGACGCGCGGGTTTTCGCGAGGCCCAACGCCCTGCTCGGCTCCGCCGTGTGCGCGGAGGTGGCGCGCGCGGGGCAATATCCCGACGAGGCCCAAATGCGCGCGATTCTCGCGCGGGAGCTGCCTAAATTCAAAATACCGAGGGTCGTGGAATTCAGGGATTCGCTGGCCGCCACCCCCACCGGAAAACTTTCGAGAAAAAGATGAAAAACATTCTGATTACGGGCGTGTCGCGCGGGCTCGGACTGGAGATCGCCGCCCAATCCCTGCGCGCGGGCTACCGCGTGTTCGGCGTAAGCCGCACGCATTCCGGCGCGCTGAAAGCGCTGCTTGCGGAATTTCCGGACGGGTTGGAGCTGCTTCAATACGACCTCTCCGACGCCGAAAACATGCGCGAAAAAATATTCAAGGGCTTTATCGGAGCGGACACACCGCTATACGGCTACGTGAACAACGCCGCGGTTGCGGGAAGCTTCCTCGCCTCCGACGCCGACGAAAAATCCGCAATGCGCATGTTCAGCCTCAACGCGCTCTCCCCGATGATGGCGACAAAGCACGTCTTGCGCAACTTCATACTCCACGGCACCAAGGGCTCGATAGTCCACATATCCTCGATTTGCGCCCACACGGGGTACGCGGGGCTCTCCGCCTACGCCGCCACAAAGGGCGCGATAGAGGCGTTTTCAAAAAACGTCGCGCGCGAATGGGGGCGCAGGGGAATACGCTCAAACTGCGTCGTTGCGGGTTTCATGGAGACGCCGATGAGCTCCGCGCTGACGGAGGAGCAGCGCAAAAAGATATTCGCGAGAACCGCCCTGCGCAGGCCGGCGTCAGCCGAATCCGTGGCAAAAACGGTTCTCTTTCTGCTCTCCGAAGCCTCCGAATCCGTCACCGGCCAAAACGTATTCGCCGACTCCGGCGCGATATGAGCCGCCCGATATGCGTTGACAAAGCGGCGGCGGAACCTACGTTTTTTTGGATTTAAGGCGGCCCCCCGCAAAAACGGAACGAGCATGGACCTTCTGAAATTCAAACCCATATACGAGGAACGCATCTGGGGCGGGCGCTCTTTCAAGACGCTTTTCGGGAGGGCGATTCCCAAAGGGCTCAGGATAGGGGAGTCCCTCGAAATTTGCGACTCCCCCAAGGCGTCGTCGGAAATCTCCGGCGGCGCGTTGGCGGGCATGACGCTCAGGCGGGCGCTCGAAAAATACTCCGGCGATATCATGGGCCCCGGCTGGCGGCCCAAAAGCTTTTTCCCGATAGTGGTCAAGCTGCTCGACGCGCGCCAAAGGCTTTCCCTGCAAGTCCACCCCAACGGCGTTTCGGAAAAAAAATACGGCCTGCCGCGTAAGAACGAGGCGTGGTATCTGCTCGGCTGCGGGGTGAGGTCGCGCTTCATCGCGGGACTGAAAGAGGGCGTCTCGCCGGCCCTTCTGCGGGAGGCTGCGGAATCCGGGCGGGTGGAGGAGCTGCTCGAATTCCGCGACTCGCACGCCGGCGACTTCATGTTCGTGCGCGAGGGTACGGTGCACTCCCTCGGCGCCGACAACATCGCGCTCGAAATCCAGGAGAACTCCGACAGCACCTACCGCCTGCACGACTGGGACAGGACGGACTCCGAAGGCAGGGCGCGCGCGCTGCACATTGACGAGGCGGTGGACTCCGTCAACTTCGACAGCCCCGCCGTGGAGCCGCTGTCCGAAAACGACGAGCCCGTCCGCACGCTCTGCGACTACAAAAACTTCAAGATCCTGCGCCTGCGCCTCAAAGCGGGCGAAAGCGTCCGGCTCGCCGCGCGCGAAGAGCCGAGAATCATATCCCTCGTCTCGGGCGCGGCGGACTGCGGGGGCGTTGCGATGGAAGCCGTCGAGAGCGCGCTCGCCCCCTTCTGCGCGGAGATCGAAATGCGCGCAAAGGCGGACTCCGCAATGCTCATAACCGAAAATTTTTCGAGACATGAATAAAATCGCCCTCATAACGGGAATCACCGGACAGGACGGCTCGTACCTGGCGGAGCTGCTGCTGGGGAAAGGATACGCCGTGCACGGAATAATCCGCCGCGCGAGCTCCTTCAACACCGGCAGAATCGACAAGCTGTACGCGGACAGAAAATTCGACGACAGGCTCTTTCTGCACCACGGCGACCTCACGGACTCATCGAACCTCAACAGGATTATCGAGAGGGCCATGCCCGACGAAATCTACAATCTCGGCGCGCAGAGCCACGTCAAGGTTTCGTTCGACGAGCCGGAATACACTTCAAACTCGATTGCGCTCGCTTCCCTAAGGCTGCTCGACGCCGTGAAGGAAGTGGGGCTCGCGGGCAGGACAAAATTCTTTCAGGCGTCGTCGGCGTCGCTCTACGGGAACGCGGCGCAGGCGCCGCAGGGCGAATCCGCGCCGTTTTCGCCGCGCAGCCCCTACGCCGCGGCGGAGCAGTTCGCGTACTGGACTGCCGTCAACTACCGCGAGGCCTACGGGATTTTCGCCAGCAACGGCATACTCTTCAACCACGAATCCGAGCGGCGCGGCGAGACGTTCGTCACGCGCAAAATCACGAGGGCCGCGGGCAGGATAAAGCTCGGCTTGCAGGACAAGCTTGAGCTCGGCGATCTCGACGCGCGGCGAGACTGGGGCTACGCGCCCGAATACGTCGAGGGAATCTGGAGAATCATGCAGGCCGAAAAACCGGGCGAATACGTGCTCGCGACCGGAGAGTCGCACACCGTGCGGGAATTTGCGCAAGCCGCTTTCGCGCGGCTCGGAATGGAAATCGAATGGCGCGGGAGCGGGGAAAGCGAAAAGGGCGTCAGCCAAAAGACGGGGAAAACCCTCATAGAGGTCAACCCGCGCTATTTCCGCCCATCGGACGCGAAATCCCTGCTCGGAGACTCCTCAAAAGCGTGGAGGGAGCTCGGTTGGAAGGCGGAGACGAAATTCCGGAAACTCGCGGAAATTATGGCCGACGCGGATTTTGAGCTCGCGAAGGCCGAGGCGAAACTTTAACGCGAAACTCTCCATGAAAATATCGATAGTCACCGCGGCATTCAACAGCGCCGACACCATAGCGGACGCGATGGAAAGCGTCCTCGCGCAAACGTACCCCGACATAGAGTACGTGCTGGTCGACGGAGCGTCAAAAGACGCAACTATGGATGTGGCAAAAAAGCTGGAGCCGAAGTTCCGCGGGCGCATGAAATGGGTCTCCGAACCCGACAAGGGCATTTACGACGCCATGAACAAGGGCATAAAAATGGCGTCGGGCGACGCGGTCGGGATGCTGAATTCCGACGACATGCTCGCTTCAAGCGACGCGGTGGAAAAGATCGCCGAGGCTTTCCTAAGCTCGGGCGCGGAGTGCGTATACGGAAGGCTGAACCTCGTCGACTGGAATGACACCGCCAAAATACTGCGGGAATCGAACTCCGGACAATACAGGGCGGGGGCTTTCCGAAAGGGCTGGCACCCCGCGCACCCGACTTTCTACGCCTACAAGAGAAATTTTGAAAAATTCGGCTACTACCGCACGGACTTCAAAATCGCGGCGGACTTTGAGCTGATGATGAGGTTTCTCGAAAAGCACAAACTTCCGAGCGCCTTCGTCGACAAGCTGATCGTCAATCAGCGCGCGGGAGGGGCCAGCACAAAGTTTTCGGGGCACATAAAGGGCAACCTCGAAATTTTGAAGGCGTTCAGGGTAAACGGCCTGCGCGTTCCCCTGCTCTGCATCCCCCAAAAAATTCTCCCCAAACTCGCAAACAGGCTGAAAAACAAACTCGCGCGCAAATAGCGGCAAATGCCCGCCCCTGTAACAGGCAGAACGAACTCCCTCCACAGGGGCGTTTATCCAAACTGCCGCGGCAAAACAGTCCAGTACGCGCGCCGTCAGGCGAACTGCGCATCATACGGCGCCGCAAACGCTATATTGCACGGCGCGCCGTTTCCGCCGAATTTCGCGCAAGGAAAATTTGAGAATTCTTGCGCATATATGCGCATTATGAAATGTTGAAGCGCCAGTGAAAACCATGTATTTTTGCGTATTTTTACGATAAAACCCTTGCCAAAATCTGACCAATCATTTTGATGATTTTGTACTCTGATTTTCACTTGCAAGCCCTCCCATATTTATACTTCCAGTGGGCGATTGCAGTGCTTGTCGAGCTGTACAATTTGCCTCCTGCGCGGGAGCTGTCCGTGTCATTGAGAATCTGCAAAATCACTTCATCGCGCCCCATAACGCCTAAGATACTTCTTAGCCCTCAATTTTCGATAACTGTTCAAGCAAGCCGTAAACCCAATTCTGCTTGCGAATAGTCTGCTTGGAAATTTCAAGTTTAGCAGAACGCTTTGGCCAAACATCTCGTCCCAGATTTTGTTGGGAATGCGCTGATGATTGTTGTGCTTGTCGTCGGAAAAATATCCGTCTACTCAGTAAAATCTCTCAAGTGGATTTAAATGCCTGTATGTCGGAAGCGCAATTCCGACCTTTGAAACAAAATCCTTCTGGCTAATGTTACGCCCCAAACACATGGCGTAAACATTCCCCGCCACAACCTTTATAGTCTCCAAACCGTAGAGTTTCGATTGCGCATAACAGATAATATATTATCCCACATTTGCCTTTTAGGTTATGTAAATAACGATATATTATCAATAAAAGATCAAGGGGGTTTTATATATGAAAGGTTCGAGAATTTGGCTATTGACCACATTCCGTCTCTTTCCTGAGGTCGTCTAAAATTTTACCGTTATAGGAAAAGAATTTTGCACCCTGATACGCATTCGACGTATTACGCCTGTCGGCGGGCATGAAAGTTCCGACGAACGGCGAAAGCTTGTAAATGCGCCCGTCGTATTCAACAGTATCGTCGCTTGCAACCGTAACAACCGTTCCGGTCGGGGTGAAAGTGATTTTTTCGCCGATTTTTATGCCGACCATACTGAATTTGAACCTTCCGCGCCTTGCATGCGGGCATTCGTCGGAATTGACGTCTACCGACTCCGAATTTTCTTTTTTGTATTCGATAAGCTCGGCGTCCTCTATCGCTAAGGCTATGTCTTTGAAAATATCGAACGCAACCTGCGGCGGAACGTTGAAAAACTCGCGATTCTGGCGTATGCGCAAATCCGTCAAACGGTCTATCGTTTTGTGGACGAGCTTTTCAACCTCGTTGAATTTTGAAGTTTTTATCGCGGCATAAATTTCGAACGGAAGCGGAACTGCAGTGTTGTCAAGTTCCTTTGAACGCACATCGACAGGACGCGCAGACTTCCCGATCTTCACCCAATCTTCCTTAAAACTCGGATTGGTTAAAATGTATACATACCCGACTTTTCTTTCTGCCATATTTTGTCCGTTTTAGTTGTTCTGATTTCTATGCGCTTTCCTGCTCCGTCATATCGTTGTTGTCCGTCCACATCTCGCACTGGGCAATAACGATATTTAGGGCTTCTTCCTGCCCTTCGGGCGGATATTTATATTTTTTCAAAAGCCGTTTTACAAGAAGTCGCATACGTGCCCTTGCGGTTTGTTTCTTCTGCCAATCTATAGTTTTATTTTTTCGCAGTGCTTCCGTCAATTCCTTTGTAATAGCGACGAGTTGTTCGTTCGAGTAGAAGTCTTTTACCGCTTGCGGCTTGGCAAGCGCGTCATAAAAGGCGCTTTCTTCTGTGGTCAGACCTAATGCATTTCCGTCTTCTTTTGCTTTTACAATCTCCCTTGCCATCTTCAAAAGTTCTTGGATGACTTCCTCATTTGTAAGCAAGCCGTTCAGATATGAGCGCATTGTTTTTTGCAAGAGCTCCGAGAACTTTTGAGATTTTACAACATTCGTTCTTTGGTAAACCGAGACTTGCTCGGCAATCAACTTCTTCAACAATTCTACGGCCAAATTTTTCTGTTTTAACCATGCGACTTCCACCAAAAACTTCGGATCAAAAATAGAAAACTCTTCTTTTACATCTGAAAAGAGGTTTACAACGCCTTCGCTTTTTATGCTTTGGCGAAGGAGTTCGTTTATGCGCGCATTTATTTCGCGCAAAGATATATAGTTCGGCTTGGAGGTAATGCGCGTAAGTAAAGTTCTTACAGCTTCAAAGAAAGCCGCTTCCATCCTATCGTCAGGGCTTGCGATGCTACGGCAGAGCGACAGCGCCTGCCTTAGCAGCATGGCCTCTTTTATGTAATTCTTTTTTCGTTCCGGTATTTGGGGATCGGATAGGAAATTTACGCCGTCCATAATGAGCTGGGCGCGGTCATAATCTTTTGCGGTTTTAAAAGAGGAATAGTCAAAGCCGTGGAATAGATCTCTGCAAACTTCGAGTTTTTCCAAAAAGCGCGGCAAGGCGGTATCGCTTATATCCATATCTCCGTACCGCTCTTTGTCTCGCGCGGTGTAGTCGTTCATAGCTTTCTTTAACGCAGATGCTATGCCGACGTAATCGACGATAAGTCCGCCTTCCTTATCTTTGAACACCCTATTTACGCGCGCAATGGCCTGCATTAGGTTGTGCCCCTCCATGGGCTTATAAACATACATTGTGGCAAGCGACGGCACGTCGAAGCCCGTAAGCCACATATCGACAACAATCGCAATTTTTAGCGGGGAATCGTTATCTTTAAACTTCCGCGCCAATTCCTCTTTATCCGATTTCTTGCCTGTTATCTCGCCCCATTCTTTTGGGTCGTTGTTGGAGGAAGTCATAACAAGCGCTATTTTCTCATTCCAGTTTGGCCTTAGAGCGAGAATTTTTTTGTATATCTTCATCGCGATTTCGCGCGAATAGGCAACTATCATAGCTTTGCCTGTCAGTATATTTGCGCGGTTTTGCTCGTAGTGGATTACGATGTCGCGGCATAGGGCGTCTATGGTTTGTTCGGCGCCGAGAATGCTGTCCATGCGGCTTAGCTCTTTTTTGCTCTTTTCTACGGAGTAGTCTTCCACGATTTTCGCCAATTTGTCGTATTCGCGGTCGATTCTATCCATCAAGGACTTATCAAGCTTTAAGCGCACTACGCGGCTTTCGTAATAGACGGGCCTTGTCGCGCCGTCCTCCACAGCCTGCGTCATATCGTAAATATCTATGTAGTCGCCGAATACTTCGCGGGTGTTTCTGTCTTTTTGCGAGATCGGCGTTCCGGTAAATCCAATGTAAGTGGCGTTTGGAAGATTCCGCCTTATCAAGATTTCCGTGCTTATTTTTACCTCTCCGCTCTTGGGGTCTATGCGCTCTATCTCGTAGTGCCCCCTGTGGGCTTCGTCCGCCATAACGATAATATCTTTGCGCTCCGACAGAGGCTCTTCAGACTCCGTGAACTTTTGCATTGTCGTAAAGATAATGCCGTTTGCCTCGCGGTTTTTGAGAAGCTCCTTTAAGTCCTGCCTGCTTGCGGCCTGTTGCGGAGTTTGCCTTAGAAAGGCGCTGCACTTTGCAAATTGGCCAAAGAGCTGATCGTCCAAATCGTTTCTGTCGGTAATTACCACGATGGTGGATCTTTTAAGATTTTGGCGCAACAGGTTTGCGTAAAAGACCATTGATAGCGACTTCCCGCTTCCCTGCGTGTGCCAGAATACGCCCGCCTTGCCGTTTGAGTCCACGGCGCGCAGGGTCGATTCCAGCGCCCTGTTTACCGCAAAATACTGGTGATATGCCGCCAATATTTTGATCAAACTCCTGTCGCCTCTTAAAAAACATATAAAGTTTCTTATTACATCCAAGAACCTGCGCCGCTCGAATATGCCCGCAAAGAAGGTTTTGTAGTCGGCAAATTTTGTAGTCTCGTAAGAGCCGTCAACGCTCTCCCAAGCCATATAGCGGTCTTCGGAAGCCGTGATTGTGCCGGCTTTAGTTTCCGCCATATCGCTCATGACGCAAAAGGCGTTGTAGGCAAATATTGAGGGAATCTCGCGCATATAGTTTTGCAGCTGCCTGTAAGCTGCGGACGCGTCGGTCTCTTCGCGCGAAGGCGATTTAAGCTCTATAATTACAAGCGGAATTCCGTTTAAAAATACGATAATATCCGCCCGCTTTTCCGAATGTTCTACAAAGGTCCATTGGTTTGAAACAATAAAGCTGTTGTTTTCTATATTGTCGTAGTCAACGAGGTTTACCTTGTCGTACTTTTGCTCGTTATTTAGCCTGTAAGAGACTTCGACGCCGTTTTGAAGATAGTCGCAAAATACGGAGTTTTTGATTTCAAGCTGATTGCTTTCAAAATTTCTTATTTTGTAAATCGCCTCGTCAATGGCTTCAATAGGCAGATTCGGATTTATAGCACAGAGCGAGAGGCGCAATTTTGAATCAAAGAGCGGGTCTGAATAATCGCGCTCTACACTTGGGCCATAGACATATTCATATCCCAACTTTTCAAACAGCTGCAAAATCGCATTCTCGTAATTCTCTTCTGTGTACGACATGGTGTTATACCTAACTTAATCACATTTCTATCATATGGTACTCAAAAGTTAAGTTTTTTTAATAACTTATTAGATATCAAGATGGTATATCATTAAGAGCACCTTCAATTTCCTCTCTTAATTCAGATAATTCTTGTGTGTTTACTTTCAATAATGCTTTGCAAAAAGAGGTTATCACTTCTTTCTCATCGCAAGCTATTTTTTCAGAAATTCTGTAGAATATTTCATGACAATCTGAAGTAGAATTCGCCATCTCAAGCAATCTGCGCACTTCTTGTTCGTTTTGGGATAAAAAATCAGATAAGCATGTAATTCCATCTTGGTTATTCAAAGAATTAATTATCCATTTCTCTGGTGGAATACCTCCTGGTAATCTGGTATATTTAAAAGTTTCATTTCCTTTATACTGTTCAATCTCCGAATCTGTAACATCCCCATCCCAAATTATCATGTAAGATCTTGGATCACCATTTAATTCATGAAATTTTGCTGCCTTTACTAGTTCTGTCTTTGAGCCGATTCCTGTACATACAATTCTGTTTTGAATTCCTTTTGCGGAATATCTTATAATACTTTCAGCTACATAATCTTCACAGTAAATAACCATCTCAGCTGTTGGTGATCTTGACATTTTTGATATAGCATATATTGTCGTGGGACTGTTTACTGCTTCAACGGACTCATCCGTTCTATTTATGAGTAATCTAGCATCTCTTGGTAGTGCATCTAAGAAATCTCTCGAATGCGTTGTTATAAAAAACTGTAATTTTTTGTCTAGCGAAACTTCTTGTATCACACGAGCTAATATCGAGAGTGCCTCTGGATGCAATCCCATTTCTATTTCATCTATAATAAATACAGATCCATTTTCAGCCTCTTGTAATTTTGATAAAATATAACATAAAATCCTTTCGCCTATACCCATATTATAACAAGAGTATTGGCATGTTTCGTTTCTTTTACACTTAGAAAACAATCCCTTGTATTCACTTATATTTGAGTATGATCTTCCGATTATCTCTCTAAAATATTCTAAAAACTTTTCATCTAACTTATAAAAATCTCCTTCATTCAAGACATCCGCTCTTATATATCGTCTTTCACATGATGGGAGCGTTCTTGATACGGGCAATATTATAACCTTCTTTTTAGGTCTTCTGTCATAATGCATCCATTTTTTCGAACCCTTGTGCACAGAAATTGCTTCAATTGGTTTTCCCATAATTTTGCCCTTGTAATACCAAGTCAATCTTGTCCCATCGTTCGAAGGATCAAATTTAGTTCTTTTAAAGAAATCAGAAAAAACTTTTCTGTAATCAACTTCATCATGATTAAATGCTAATGCTGCTAATTGCAAAAGTGTTGTTTTCCCAGACCCATTTTTACCACAAAAAGCTGTTATTGGATATTTAAATTCAACCTTGCAATTTCTTAGTCCCCTTATTGGAGTTCCATCGTCAATGGAAATTTTTTTCAAAAATAGAATTTCAGAATCGCTATTCCATAAATTCTTTAATCTTCTTTCCGTGTCGTTCAATCTGCTTCCAGGCATAATATTAATAGTTTAAATAATTTTCATCCACTTTATAATATTTCTAAGATATCAAAATTTCGCCAGACATTAGCTTGGGGAGAAGCATATTGCGAAGTTGTACGATATTAACAGACTCAAGCCGATTTTGGATCATTTTGTTAATAATCGGTGACATGATTCTAGAAAGATATAAGTACTCTTCTTTAGATGGGATTATGACCTTAGCTTTTTCTAAATCCTCCCTTTTTATATGTCCCATTGTTGTTGCCTTTCCTGATGCTATGTGGATAAATTTAGTTAAATAATGTTTTGTCCATAAATAGTAAAACCATTTATCATACTTTTTTGAAAATACTTTGAAAAGATGCTGGTTTAACCCACATTTCCCAGCACACCATATATTAATAAGAAGAGTCCCAGACCATGAGAAAACTATATCTCCATCATCGATAATAAATTCATTTCCAATTTCTGTAGAACATATATCTGAATCTTTATCACAATATCCTTGTCTTAATTCTCTTATTTTCAGAACAGGTAAAAATGATATTCCTTTTCCGGGCTTATACTTTTGCATAGATATACCATTTAAATAGGTTGCGATATCTAATAAATTGCCTATTTTCCACCTCTTGGGCCTTGAACCTCTGAAGGGCTCAAAGTCGATAAACCAAGATTTAAAGATGGCTTGAGCTTGGGCTTCTAAATTTCGATTTATTTTATTGTTCAGTTCTATCTTGTCATCCAACGCCGACAATATCCCCGCTATCTTTTTCTGTTCATCCAATGGCGGTAACGCAACTGAAAATTTCATAATTTGCGATTTATCACCTCTTGGCATTTTTGTTCCCTTTGCCCCTGCCATAACAAAATCAAAAAACGAATCTTGTGATAATAGGTAGTACAACCATTTGTCGTTGACTCCTTTATTGGGCGTATAAACTAATACGTCGTTGGAACAGCCCCCTCTTATATCGGCGAACCAGATTTTTTTGAAATATGGTCTTATATTTGAAACTAAAGTACAACCCTTATTATATTCATAAAAATTTGACTGCTCTGGAATTTTACCCGCAATGATTTTTCCGCCTCTTTCTTTTAAAAGATTTTCCGTAGAGACATAATTGTGCAAATTTACTTCAGAGATAGGAATCCTGCTTCTTGAATATCCGCAAATATCGCCTAATTTAACTTTTTGCCAATTATTCTTCATTTCTCGTTGTCGATCTTTAATTCGATTATTTCGCTAAGATATTTATCTCTGTTTTCTTTAGAATTTAGTTCCACTTGATCACCAAAGTTTTCTTCTATAAAATTTGGAAGGATTTCGATTATAATCTTTGTCTTCCTTATTATTTCCTCTATATAGTGGTATGTGCCTTCAATGTTGCATAATACAGCATTCACATAACCTTTTTCTATTTGGATTCGCTTTTCATTGGTGGGAAATCTTCCCGATTTCGTTATAATATCATATTGTTCATTCAAAATTTTCTGACATTCAAGACATAATTCCTTATCCGTTAGAATCTTTTCATTAAAATTCAAAATTAAGTTATCCCAAGACCTAAGCTTTAAAAGGAGATCCGCATTCTTCCTCGATAAAAAAGAAATGTCTCTATTGTCAAACTTAGTCACAAGTTTTATAACAGATAATCCTTTATGCTTAGAGAGTAAAGCATAATAATTAGCCCAATCAATTACTTGACTTGGGGAGTCTAACATGCCTAAACACTCTTTTAGCCCCTTAATATCATCATAGAAGTATCTTTTTAAATGTACTAAATTTTTGGAAACAACAAAAAGATCTGCTAAAATTTCATTTAACTTTTCTATATGTAGCTTTGACTCTCTTTCTCTATCTACTTTGTACGCGCTTAACCACCATATGGCTACCGGTATTGCAATAGCGCCTGCGGAACTTACAAGCAGTTGGATCCACTCTATCCAGCGTACATCATTGTCATAGTTTAAGGCTATGAATAACAATGCGCACACAAATATGCAACTTCCCGCAAGCCAAAGTAAGCCTCTCAGACATGGGCATGATGATATTTGATCGTTTTCAGATTTCATATCCAATACTTTTTAGCTGCTTGCGGATTTCGGCTTCGAGATTGTGGGACTGTTCAAATAGTTCGGAAAGTTCGTCCGTCAAGCGTTTCATCTTTTCGTCGAAGGGTTCTTTGTCCTCCTCTTGCTCCTTAATGCCGACGTAGCGCCCGGGTGTTAAAATGTAGTCGTGCTTTGCAATTTCTGCGGTATCGACAACGGCGCAAAAACCCTTTTCGTTCTCCAGAGTTCCCGCCTCGTATTTGTCGTAGGTATCGCCCAATTTTTTGATATCATCATCGCTAAGTTCCCGCAACCTGCGCGACTTCATTGCGCCCATTTCCCTTGCGTCTATAAAAAGCGTCCTTCCCTTTTGCCTCTTATTTTTGCTCAAAAACCACAGCGAAACGGGAATCTGCGTGGTGTAGAAAAGCTGGGGCGGCATGGCAACTATGCAAGACACCAAGTCGGCCTCCACAATATTTTTTCTGATTTCGCCCTCGCCGCTCGTTTGCGATGAAAGCGAACCGTTGGCAAGAACCATTCCGATTTTGCCAAAGGGCGCCATGTGGGATATCATATGTTGCAACCACGCAAAGTTTGCGTTCCCCGCAGGTGGTATGCCGTATTTCCAGCGCGCATCGTTTCTCAGTTTGTCTCCGCCCCAGTCGGACATATTAAAGGGCGGATTTGCCATGATGTAGTCAAACTTTTCGGTCGGAAAGCAATCGTTAAAAAATGTGTCGGCATTATAGCTGCCGAGGTTTGCCTCTATGCCGCGTATGGCAAGGTTCATATGGGCCATTTTCCATGTCGTAGGGTTGGACTCCTGCCCGAATACGGAAATTTCGTTTATATTGCCCGCGTGGGCTTCGACAAACTTTGCCGATTGAACAAACATTCCCCCGGACCCGCAAGCTGGGTCGTAAACTCTTATGCCGCGAGTTCCTCGCCTTGCGTTGCTTAGCGGTTTTAAAATTTCAACTATCGTTTTTACGACACATGGAGGAGTGTAGAATTCCCCCGCCTTCTTGCCTTCGTTTTCGGCAAATTGAGCCAGGCAATATTCATAGGTACGCCCCAAAATATCGCGAGAATCTCCATGAACGCTCATTTTTACGTTTGTAAAGAGATCTACAACCTCGCCAAGCCTGCGTTTGTCAAGCTCCGGGCGGGCAAAACCTTTTGGCAGAATGTTTTTAAGGCGCGGATTTTCCTTTTCTATGATAGCCATCGCGCTGTCAATAACCTTGCCTATCTCGGCCGTGTGCGCGGCATATGAAATTGCGCTCCAACGAGCCTGCTGGGGAACGAAGAAGATTCCTTCGGCATCGTAAGAGTCCCTGTCTTCCTCAAATCCTTCGCCCTCGGCTTTTAACTCGTCATACTTTTCTTCAAATTTATCCGAAATGTATTTTAAGAAAATCAAACCCAAAATAATGTTTTTGTATACCGAAGCGTCCATATTGCCACGGAGCTTGTCTGCGGCGCTCCAGATTTCCCTTTCAAAACCTACATTAGCCGTGTTTATGTCTTCCATATTATTTTTGCAATCCGCCTTAAAAATAGGCAAAAATCAGAATTCATCAACCCCTATTTACGCGAAGTCGCGTAGAAAGCATGAGAACAATCTGGAAAAATCAAATTTTTCAAAGCATAAATGTTGGGAGCCAGATATGGATTTGCATTATTTTCGCAACTGCACAATTTTACCATGCTTGCGAACAGTTGAATCGGGGGAAATGGGATATTTTAAAACTCATTCGCAAGAAAAAACAAACCCGCCTACCGCCTCTGCCGCATATCGTATGCCAATAGATTTATTTTGAAACCGCCATTCGAATTGCAAACCTACAAATTTGCAACTTACCGCAAATTTGTTTTCTCTCTTGTTTCCGCCATTGGAAGGTTGCCGCTAGTAGCGACTTGATTTTTCAGAGAAACTGAAATTGTTAATAATTGAAATATGTCAAAATTTCTCTATGTTGAAAACTTTATGACAAAGAAATTGGGACGTATAATTGAAATTAAAAATCTTCGCGAGGTTTGGGCAAATGAAGCGGGCGATTTTACAAAATGGCTCGCAGAAGAAGAAAATTTAAATCTCCTATCCGAAACGATAGGAATAGATCTTGAGCTTATGAAAACAGAAGCGGATGTCGGCAGATATAGCGTTGATATTCTGGCAAAAGACTCCAATTCAGACCGGAATGTCATAATTGAAAATCAAATAGAGCCGACCAATCACGACCATCTCGGGAAAGTTATAACTTATGCGGCAGGGCACGACGCCGCACTCGCCATTTGGATCGTCCACGACGCGAAGGAAGAGCACGCAAAAGCCGTCGAATGGCTAAATGACCATACCGACGAAACTATAGGATTTTTCCTTCTTGAAATTAGGGTATTGCAAATAGGCGATTCACTTCCCGCGCCTCAATTTAAAGTAATCGTTAAACCCAATGAATGGGCAAAGGCGATAAAAGCCGATAGCGGATCACATGGGCTCACTGATACAAAGCAACGTCAGTTTCAGTTTTGGACTGATTTTAGGAGTTATTTAAAACAGAAAGACGCTTCAATATCATGTCAGACACCGAGGGGGCAACATTGGTATACTTTTAGAATAGGAACATCTATCGCGCATATAAGCGCTGAACTAAATACTCAAAAAGGAGTTATCTCATGTGGCTTACATATTCCAAAGAACAGGTAATTGTTTGAATTCTTGAAAACAAAAAAGATATAATTGAAGACAAATTCGGGAAATGTAAATGGGTTGACGCAAAGGTGGCATCAAGGATTTTACTCATGAAAGAAATGGACGACGTTATGCCCGATAACGCCCTGCAACGCGAAGAAGAATTTAAATGGTTTTATGCAAAACTGGTGGAACTCAAAAGAGTATTCTCGCCGATGATAAAGGTTTCTTGAAGAAGCAGATTTTGAGTTTGCCTAAGTAAAATTTCGCCATGCGCCCTTTCTCACATGGGTTTGGGCCGAAATTTTACCGCCGGCAAGAAGATAAAAAGGCAAGTAGCAATTAGCGTATATTTTATCTGCGGGAAAATATATCTTTGCATGTATATCGCAGATTAAAATGGCAAGGAACCGGGTTAGTTCCACAAAAATCTCGCCCGAATATTAATGACTTATGGAATTAAACTTATGAAAGCGTCAACACTATAGTGATAACATATGAAGCAATAAAAACTGCTCCGCGCCCCCACGAGGAATCGAACCTCGATTTGGCGTTTAGGAAACGCTCGTTCTATCCGTTGAACTACAGGGGCGGGATGAAGTCGTTATGAGATCAGATGGCAGCTCGAAAGTCAACTATATTTCAGATTTTAATGCATACTGTGTCCTATTTACCAACTTGCGCTTTTTTGCGGGGGCGGACGACAAAACAGCGGTCAAGCAGGACGTCGCAATCGCTTTTCTTGTAACGAATGCACTTGCCTGAAAGACGGCAGCTCGGGAGTTTGCCCTGCCGCGAAGCTGCTCGATAAAGGTTGTGCCGATGTTGAAATATCTATGACATGCTTCCGATGTATTATGCGCCTAAGAGCGACGGCACATTGCAAAATGAAGCCCTTGCAAGCATCCCGCCGACGCGAGAATCCCGCACAATAGCTAAGGAATTCTGGCAAATGTCAATCGCAAACGCTTCCATAAGCGATTCATTTAAGTTAATCGCGCAAAAGAATATAGATGCATTATCTTAGTTGTAACATCAGTGTTGCAAGTCGGCGGATTTGTTTTGCATGTAAAAAAATTTCAAGTTGTCCAACTGTTTGGACAAGTTTTTGCTTCAGAGAAGGAAATGCTCTAAATAGGAAAACAAATTCCTAAACGCCAAATCGAGGTCCGATTCCTCGTGGGGTCTGGATTATTTTCTTGCTATATTCTGTATTTATTATTTTCTTAGCAATTCATATTGCAAGATTATATGGAATATATTTGTATAATTATAGTATCGCTATTAAGTGCATTTATCGGTACTTTTTTAGGTTCTAAATTTTTATATAAAGAACAAGAATCTAAGATAAAAAAGTACGCGATATAGCAATAAGAGGACTGAATATATTCAAACTATACGACGGGAAATCATATTGTGACGCCACAAATCAATTTAATAACGAATTAAATATATCGGGGAAAAGGGCTGTTCTTGTCGCTTTGCATAAGTTAGGCATCCCATTGGAAATTCCCTCATTAAATATTTTCAATATTAGACCAATTAACCTAAAAAACGCCACTATCGATAAAATTGAAATCGACGCAATGATACAGCAAATTGAAAAAGGCCATTGCGACAATTTATTCTTTTTAGATGTAGATACATATATCACGACAAACCAGAAGATATTAGCCCTTAGACCTATCGCAAAGAAATTTGCAAATGAGGTTCTTTCTAAAAGCAAGCTTGTAAATACAAGCATAATATATGCAGACGATTTATTTTTACATTTTTCTTATGGAGAAATACAAAATATATTAGTGTTCAAAGAACGTCTTGCAAATCAATATTATTATCTAAAAAATGGAGATATAGACAATAAAAAATAATAGAACTTTTAAAAGAAATTAACATTGGAATTTGCGATAGATACATATCATGGGATTATGAAGCAGAACAAAATATGAAATCTTAAATAAAAATGTTTCATCCGTTAAATAATACGCAGTCAAATAAATTATCTTAACAAACTTTCCCAGCAAAAAACTATTAAATTAATGTTTTTGCGTTTTCATTAATTTACCAATAATATCAATGTTAACGATATGTTTATAGATAAGTCCTTATAAAGAAATACATTTATCCTAATTCGAACCATAACAAAAACATACTATCTCCCCAAAATCAGTTTTATGGCTTCGCTCTTTCGGGAGGTATCTGGCAACTGAGTGTATTCGCAGTCGAATTCGTCGCCGCGGCGGCGGTTTTGCAGGGGTTCCAACGCCTCAATGAGAATCGCCTCCATCGTGGAAATGACTTTGTCCATCGAAAATTTGTCGCCAAGAGATTCGCGCGCCAGTTTTCCGTCCTCCCTCACCGCTATCGTCCCAAATCACGAAAAGCGGTTCCAGCGCGTGTTCAGCCTGTCCTTCGTATGCTCTTTGAGGCGCTTTCCCAAAGCGCCTTGAATGGCGCGCCCGACGTATACTATCGTCCTGTGGTCGTACAAAATGTATATTCCGCTCTCATCGGCAAAATTTGCCTTTGCCGCGCCACGCCTTTTGCCGCGGTCGCCCCCGAACTGCGAAGGTTCGCTCCAAAGCTTTAAATTGGGCGATTCCCAATCCACGCCGTCGCGGTCCCAAAACATTCCAAACGCTTTTATGACAGACTCTCTATTTGTGCTTTCTACCACCTCAGCGCCGGTCAGATCCCTGTCCGCGCGCCTATTTTGGGGAATATTTTCAGGAGCGAGCCTAAACTTCGCCCTGCCGACTTGGACAAACGGCGACATGTCTTTGAGCCTGTCAATCGACGTGTAGATATTCGCGCCGACCGTCGCCGAGGGGGTCGCCGTCGCCGCTTTGAGCCCCGCGGCGAGAATGGCCTCGGCTATCTGGCCCGGGGTCATCTCGCCGCCGTTGTCGCGCATGACTTTATATATCGCCTCTTTCCAAGTGTATTCTTTCATATCCTTGCGTATTGCCCGCATCTAAAAAAACGCGGAGACATTGCCGATCTCAAACGCCGCCCCTGGAAAGCCGACGGCGCCGTTTCCGCCACCCGCCGCGCTACGGGCGGAGGAGGATTTGGTAGACGCCCGAGGGCATTTTGTTTATGGTCAGCGTGCCGTCGGAATTGCGGACAAAGTCCTTTTCGGGGACTTTGTAGCCGTTTACGCGGATGGATTCCGCGCGGGTCGTCGGGAACACCACCGTGCCCGTCGAGTTCGGGGGAATGGTTATCTGCCATTCCATCACTCCGTCGGAGAGCTTCCATGAAGACGCCGCGAATCCGTAAGGGGTCTCGTGCGTAGCGCTCGCAAAAGTGAAGCCCCCGCCGGGCTTCGGGTTGAAGATTATGTTTTTGTAGCCAGGCGCGGATTCGTCGCGCCATATCCCCGCCACGCTCTTGTAGAGCCATTGGCCTATCGCCCCGTATGCGTAGTGGTTGAAAGAGTTCATGCTGGCGTCGCCAAACCCCGCCTTGTGGGAGTAGCTGTTCCACCGCTCCCACATGGTCGTCGCCCCCTGGGCTATCGGATAGAGCCACGACGGGAAATTTTCGTTCAGCAGCAGGCGGTACGCCAAGTCGGGCCTCCCGTAGCGGGTCAAGACTTCCGTCAAAAGCGGCGTCCCCAAAAATCCCGTCCGCAGATAGACGCCCGAGCTTTCGAGAACTTCGACGAATTTATCGAACGACTTTTGGCGGATGTTTTCCGGCAGCAGGTCGAACCCGAGCGCGAGCAGATACGCCGTCTGGGTTTCGTTGTCGACCGTGCCGTCCTCGTAGACGAATTTTTTGACGAACGCCTTTTTCACTTCGTCCGCGAGCCCCGCATACTTTTTGGCGTCATCGCTTTTGCCCAAAACCTCGGCGACTTTGGAGAGCAGCTCCGCGCTGCGCGCAAAATAGGCGGTCGCTACGAGATCCTTTCTTGTGTACCCGCCGAGGGGATGTTCCGACTTGCGCTCGGCGGCCTCGCCCGCCGGCCGGAAGATTTCGGAGGCCTTCGGGTCGGAAGACTTTTCTATTTTGCGCGGCTTCCAGTCGGAATCGAGCCTGTCCTGCGACAGCCAATCGCCGAAAGTCCACGCCCGGCAGATGTAATTTTCGGAAGCGTTTTCGAGATACTTCACGAACTTTTGCATCGCCGGATAATTTTCCTCGAGAATGTTCTTGTCGCCGTATTGAAGGTAGATTTCCCACGGGCAGACGACTATCGCCGATCCCCATGCGGGGCAGCCCGCAGAATCCGCGCCGAGGATATTCGGCGCCACGTGCGCAATGGCGCCCTCTTTGGGGCCTGCCGCGACCTGCGCGTCGCGCATGTCGCGCGCCCACTTCGAGAAAAAGGAGCACACGTCCATATTGAACGCCGCAGTCGGGACGAACACCTGCGCGTCTCCCGTCCAGCCGAGTCGCTCGTCGCGCTGCGGGCAGTCGGTGGGCGTGGAAAAGAAATTGCCGCGCTGCCCCCATTGTATGCAGCTTTGCAGGACGTTTACCTTCGGGGAAGAGCATACGAAAGTCCCGATCTGCGGCATGGCGTTGTGGAGGACTATCCCCTTCACCCAGTCGGGCGACGGCTTGGCGTTCTCCGGAAATCCCGAGAGCTCGACATATCTGAAACCGTGGTAGGTGAAGATCGGCGCCCACTCCTCGACACCGTAGCCCTTGCACGTATACGTGTCGACGGAGCGCGCCGAGCGATAGTTTTCCGTATAGAGCGAGCCGTCCTTTTCGAGCATCTCGGCGAACCGCACTGTTATCTTTCTGCCGGGATTGGCGGGGATTTTTATCTTCGCCCAGCCGACCATGTTCTGCCCGAGGTCGAAAACGAAAGTCCCGGGCTTGAGAGTCCGCACCGATACGGGGGAGAGCTCCTGCGCGGCGGAAATTACGGGGCTGCGCCGCGGCTCCAACAGGGGCGACCTTCCGATTTCCTTGACGGATACGGGCTTGAAGGCGGAGTCGTCGAAGTCGGTTTCCGTCCAGTCGCCGAGTTCGCGGCGCGCGTCGTAATATTCGCCGTGGTAGATGTCCGAATACCTTATGGGGCCGAACGCCCATTTCCACGAGCCGTCGGTCGAGAAAGTCGCGCGCCGGCCGTCCTTGTAGACTACTTCGAGCTGCGCCGCAAGCTCCGGCTTTTTGCCGTACGCCGCGCGGTTGTTGCCCCACGCGAGGCTGCCGGCGTACCAACCGTCGGCGACTATCGCAGCGAGCGCGTTCTCTCCCTCGTAAAGCATTTTCGAGACGTCGTAGGCGGTCGCCTGGATCCGCTTGTCGTAGTCGGTCCAGCCGGGGCTCCAGAAGTCGTCCCCGACTTTCCTGCCGTTTATATAAAACTGGTATATGCCGCGGGCGGCGACGTAAAGGCGCGCGCTTTCAACGTCGTCGTCGAGCGCTATCTCTTTGCGCAGATAGGTTGGCGGAAACGCCTTGGGTATCGACTTCTCCTTGCCGTCCTTCATTTTTACGGTCTCGAATTCCTGCAACGCCGCATTTGAAATCCACTTGGCAGACCAGTCGGAGTTGCCGAGCAGCCCCGCCTCGAAAAACGCGGGCTCCGACCACCCCGACGCCCTGCCCGCCTCGTCCCAAACGCGGACTTTCCAATAAAACCTTTCGCGCGATTTCGGCGCGGGAATGTCGGCCTTTACCCAGACAGAGTCGGGCGACGCGACTTTCCCGCTGTCCCACAGAGGGTTTTCGTCGAGCCCATCGGGGGTGCGTGCCACGACGAGCTGGTACGCGGTCTGCCTCATTCCCTGCGAACCGGCGGGCAGTTGCCAGGAAAACCGCAAGTTTTCGAGGGACATTCCGACGGGGTTTTCAAAAAACTCCCCGACGGTCAATTTTTGCGGTCTAAATTCGTCCCCGGCGGCGGCGGCAAACGCCGCCGCCGCAAAAATCGCGGCCGCCGCCGCAAAAATTCGCCTTTTCATGGTTGGCGATTTTTTCAACAATACCGCAAGGCGTCAACCCAAAAGACGGAGGGACGCAAGTGCCAAAAATGCCCTTTGCAAAAATAATGGTTTACAACTGCGCGCATTTTGGGAGAATTGCGCCATGACTACCGATGAGTTTAAAAAGCTTTTCGAGGAAAAGCGGAGCGCGGTGGAATCCGCGATATTGAAATACCTCCCGCCGGCGGACGCCCGCCCGCACATCGTCCACGAGGCGATGCGCTACTCGATGGAAGCCGGCGGAAAGAGAATCCGCCCGATGCTTCTGCTGGCCGCCCACGACATGTTCCCGTCCGCCGTCGACCCGCTGCCCGCGTGCGTGGCGATAGAATGCCTGCACACGTATTCGCTCATACACGACGACCTGCCCTGCATGGACAACTCCGACCTGCGAAGGGGCAAGCCCACCTGCCACAAGAAATTTGACGAGACCATGGCGCTGCTTGCGGGCGACGCGCTTTTGACATACTCTTTCTGGCTGCTGGCCGACGCATACAAGTCGAGGCCTGAAATCGCCGCGGGGCTGGTTCTCGACCTCGCCGACGCGGGCGGCAGCAAAAAGATGATCGGCGGGCAGGTCGAGGACGTGCTCGGCGAGCGCGACGGCAAAATGACCCCCGAAAAGCTCGACTTCATCCACCACAACAAAACCGCCGCCCTCATAACCGCCGCCGTCACCATGGGAATCAGGCTGGCGGACTCTTACGACGACGAAAAACTCGCCGCCGCGCGCGAAATCGGCAAAAACATCGGGCTCGCCTTCCAGGTGATAGACGACATTCTCGACGTGACGAGCGACGACGCGACGATGGGGAAAACCACAGGGCTCGACGCCGCAAACGAAAAGATGACATACGTCTCGCTCTACGGCGTGGAGAAATCGCGCGAAATAGCGGCATCCCTCACGGACAAAGCGGTGGCCGACTGCGAAAAGCTCAGCCCCGACTGCGGCTTCCTCAAAGCCCTCATTCTGTACATGCAAAACCGCATAAACTGACCTCCGCCGCCTCCGGCGCAAAATTTTTTCAAGAAAAAGGACACCGAATGATAGTAGAACCCAAAGTAAAAGGATTTCTCTGCGTCACCGCCCACCCCGAGGGCTGCGCCGAAAACGTGCGCGAACAGATCGCCTACGTCAAAGGCAAGGGCGAAATAAAGGGCGGGTGCAAATCGGCCCTGATAATCGGCTCGTCCACGGGCTACGGGCTCGCGAGCCG
>CAJMOT010000004.1 GCA_905214995.1 uncultured bacterium
CTCCGTCCGCCGACAACAGCATGGAGCCGTCGTCGGAGCCGGAGAGCTCAAGGCCGGAAAACCAGCTTTCGTAGACCCTGTCGCCGACGATTGAAAAGAGGCTTTCTTTCGTCCTCTCCCATATTGCGGCCGCGGCCGGCGGTATCAAATCGGTTTCCATGTCAAAGTGCGCATTTATTCACAAAAACGGAGTTTTTTGCCAATATTAGCCAAACATTTGCGCCGCGCGCCGATGCGCGCCGCCGCCGACTGCCGGTTTTGGCGAATTTCTCCCATTGCGAATGTTTTTCAGTTTGCTGTTTTTAGGTGTAAATTGTTTATTTAGCGCGTATTGGGCGAAATGTTCAGAGGGTCATCCCCTCCGCCTGCCCCTCGGCGCAAAGCCCGGCGGAAAAGCTTTTCGCCGTCTTATGGGGTCATATAATTGCCTCTTTCGGTCAAGTTGCAAGAAGAAGTTTTTGACAAGTTATTCACATTGCCGATGTGAAAAAATTTTTGAAAAAAATCCTTGCCATTGCGGGGAGATTTTCAATCCGCCCCGAGTGTCGATTGTTGCGGGCGTTTTTCAAACCGCGATCCCCCAGATGCGCTCGGTTGTCGCGTTTGTTTTTTTTCAGATGTCTCAACAGGCTTTGTTTAAGCGAATTGCGGGAAAAATTACGAATTTTTCAGCCGGACTTTGCCCCAAAAAGCCGTTTCCGCGCAAATTTTGTCCCCGTTCGGGACGGCCGGGATTTTTTATTTTTCCCGCGGCGGAGTCAGAGGAAAATTATGCGGCCGCACTGTTCGCAGAAAACGGGCCCCTCCGAATTTTTCAGGGAGTCGAGCCGCTCTCCGGAAATTTTCAAAAAACACCCCGTGCATAGAGATCCCTCCACCCGCGCGACGAGCGGGAAAGCGGTTTTGGAGGACTTTAATTTGTCGTACGCGCCCAGAAATTCCGGCGAAACTTCCCCGCGAGCCGCCCGAACCCCCTCTTCGGCCTCCTCCAAATCGGCCTCCATTGAGATCTTGGCGGCGTTGATCGCCGAAATTTCCTCTTCTATCGCCTCTATCCGCCTTTTGGCGGCCGCCTCGACTTTCTCGAGCCTTTCGCGCTTGGAGTCTATTTCGAAGAGCAGTTCAAGCTCCTCCTCCTCCATTTCGGAGGCGCGCTTTGCGAGCCTGTCGATTTCGGCGTTTATGGCCGTATAGTCGTCGTTTTTCTTGACTTCCAAAAGTTGGTTTTTGTACTTGAAAACTTTTTCTTCCAGCTCCCGGCGCCGTGAACGCATTTGTTCCCGCAGCTTTTCGGCGCCGTCGAGCTCGGCCTTTGCCGCATCGCATTCCGCTTCGGCGGCGGATATTCCGGCGCGTTTTGCGGCGATTTCCCGCGGGACGGAATCGAATTTCGCTTTTGCGGCGGAGAGCTGCGCGTCCTTTGATTGCAGCGACAACAATTTTTCGATATCCCTCTTCACGGAAGGCGAATTTACATCCGGTTGGCGCGTTGGCAACGCATTTTTTTTCGTTTTTGCTTTAATTCGGGCGCAAAATTTCAATAACGTGAAAAGGAAATATCATCCGTTTTCGCTTTTCGCCGCGCAAAAATGAACATTCTCTGCATAGACTACGGGCACAGGCGCGTGGGGCTCGCCTACGCGGATTCGGAACTCAAAGTCGCCGTTCCGATCGCCGCCGCAGCGGAGGGATCGCCCGAGGCCCGACTCGGCCACATAGCGCGCGAGGTCGCGGAGCGCAAAATCGGAAAAATCGTCGTGGGATATCCTTACAATATGGACGGCAGCGTCGGCTTTAAGGCGCGCGAGGTGGACGATTTCATCGCGGTTCTCGAGGAGAAGTTCGGGCTTCCGGTAGTCCGCTTCGACGAGCGGCTGAGCTCTTTTCAGGCTGAAAGCGACTATTCCGCCGTCTCGCGCGCGGGGAAAAAATCGGTGGCGGCCCGCAAAAAGCTCCGCAGAAGCGGCGACATAGATTCGCGCGCAAGCGCCATCATATTGCGCGAATATCTCGAATCCGGCGGCGCGGGGGATTCGGCCTGCGGCGGAGGGGCTTTCTGATGGGGTCGGGAGGGAAATATTCCGTCATCCTTGCCGGCGTCTTTTCCGGTTCGCGCCCGATGGAGGGAGAAAAATTCCGTTTCCGCTGCGAATGCGCCTACGACGGCACGGACTTTTGCGGGTGGCAGTCGCAGAAGGGCGGCGGCAGCGTGCAGGATTATATAGAGGGCAGGCTCGGGCGGATATTCAAAGAGCCCGTTCGCATACACGGCAGCGGCAGGACGGACGCCGGAGTCCACGCGACGGGCCAAGTCTTCCACTTCGACGCCGCGTGGGGGCATTCCGACGGAGCCCTGCTTGCGGCGATGCGCTCATCGAACCGTTCGGATGTCAGGATAAAATCCCTCAAAAGGGTCGGGCCGGATTTTCACGCCAGATACGGCGCCAAGGGGAAACGGTATGTCTATTATATGCACAGGGGCGTCGCGCTTCCCCATATCGCGCGATACAGATGGTCGTTGGGGGATAGGGAGCCGGATCCGGAGAAGATGAACGAGGCCGCCGGACTCCTCTTGGGAGAGCACGACTTTACGGCTTTCAGCGCCTCGCGCGGAACGGGGGCGCGCGAAAACCCCGTGAAAACCCTGCGCCGCCTTGCCGTGACTTCGCGCGGCGCGGAACTGCGGGTCGTCGCGGAAGGCAGCGGGTTTATGTACAAGATGGTGAGAATGCTCGTCGGCGCGCTCGTCGACGTTGGGACGGGAAAGCTCGACGGGGGCGACATCGAGGAAATGCTCGCCTCCAAAAAAAGGGGAAACCGCTTTCAGGCGGCGCCCGCGCGGGGGCTGTTTTTGCAGCGCGTATTCTATTGACGAGGCTTCTCTTGGGCGGGAGGCGGAACGGGCGACCCGTTCCGAAGAATCGCCTCCGCCTCAATCGGCGCGGCGCCGGAGCCGCGCGGGAAACTTCTCCCTTTGGAGCTTATCGGAGGCCGCATTTCCCCTTTTCATGCGAAAAAGTTTGTATTGTCCGCGCAATTCCCAATAATCGGAACCGGTATTTTTTATGAAACTATTGGACAGATACGTCTTTTGCGAGTGGCTGAAAATATTTGTCGTCGCCATAGGCGTCACGCTCGGGATTCTCGTGCTGCACGACATGTACAACAATCTCGGCAAGCTCATAAACTGGGGCGCGGAGACGGAACAGATGCTCCTTTTTTACGCGCTGCTCGTTCCCACGCTCGTCCCGATAGTCCTCCCGATAAGCCTTCTGCTCTCGCTCATATACGTGCTCGGCTCCCTCCACCGCAACAACGAAATCACCGCAATGCGCGCGGCGGGCCTGAACGTTTTTGCCATTACGCGCTCGCTGTGGTTTGCGGGCGCGCTGCTGGCGGGCGCGCTGCTGTGGCTCAACGCGCACGCCATTCCCGTATGCAAGGAAAATTCCCGCCTGCTCTACGACAACATCAGGTTCGCCGAACAGATGCGCACCGCCGAACTCTCGGAGGTCGGGAGGGTAAACGCCCTATGCTTCAATAACAGGAAGGACGGCAGGCTCTGGTTCATGAACTCGTTCAGCCAGGCGACGAACCGCGCGCGCGGGGTTACCGTATCCGCGCTTGACCCGCGGGGGCGTGAGGTCTCGCGGGTGATGGCGCGCGAGGGCGTCTACGACGACGTCGACAACTGCTGGTTTTTTCTCGACGGCCAGCGCATAGACTTCGACCCCGACACCCACAAGGCGGTGAAGGCGGTCGGGTTCGACAAGAGGTATTTCAGGGATTTCGGCGAAAAGCCGCAGATAATGGTTTTGTCCATGCGCCGCCCCAAAGACCTCTCGCTCTTTGAAACGAAAACGCTCATAGAGTCGATGGGCAGCGCCGACGCTCCGGAGGCCGTCCCGTACCTCGTGAGGTCCTATTCCATATGGTTCAGCCCGTTCGCGTGCATAATAGTTGTGGCGATTGCCATTCCGTTTTCGGTGGCGGGCGTGCGGACGAACCCCATGGTGGGCGTCTCCAAGACGGTTGGGCTGTTTTTTGTGTACTTCGTCCTCGACAGCGCGCTCGGCGCGGTGGGGGGCAGGGGAATAATTCCGCCGCTATGGGCCGCCGCGATTCCGAATATCGCGATGCTGCTCTTTGCGCTCTCGCTTTACAGAAAAGTTGTTTGATATGGCATCCGGAAAAAAATTAAAGGTGTTGATTGTGGGAAGCGGAGGCCGCGAGCACGCGCTCGTTCTGGCCGCAAAGCGCTCCCCCATGCTCGAAAGGCTCGTGTGCGCGCCCGGCAACGGCGGCATAGAGCGCGACTGCGAAGTCGCCCCGATCCCCGCCGAGGACGTTTCCGCCCTTGCGAAGTTTGCGGAGGAAAACGGGTTCGATTTCGCAATCTGCGGCCCGGAAGTCCCGCTTTCGCTGGGGCTCGGCGACATGCTGAGGGCGCGGGGCATTCCCGTTTACGGCCCGTCGAAAGACGGCGCGGTTTTAGAGGCGAGCAAGGCGTACGCAAAGGGCTTTTTGAAAAAATACTCCATTCCCACCGCGGAGGGGCGCAGCTTTACGGACGCGGCGGAGGCCGAGGCTTACATAAAGTCCGCCCCGTTTGAGACCGTCATAAAGGCCAGCGGCCTCGCGGCGGGCAAGGGGGTCGTCATACCGTCCTCCCGCGAAGAGGCCGCCGCAGCCGCGCGCGAAATGCTCGAGGGCGGCGCGTTCGGAGATAGCGGAAGGGAAATCGTCGTAGAGGAAAAAATGGACGGGGAAGAGGCGAGCATAATGCTCGCGGTCTCCGGTCAAAAATACGTGATGCTGCCCGCAAGCCAGGACCACAAGCGCGTCGGAGAGGGCGATACGGGGCCGAACACGGGCGGAATGGGCGCATACGCGCCGGCGGCGGTGGCGACTCCGGAAGTTCTCGAAGCCGTGCGCAAAACAATAGTGGAACCGACGCTCGCGGGGCTCGCCAAAGAGGGTATCGACTACCGCGGAACCTTGTATGTCGGAATAATGATAACGAAAGGCGGCCCGAAAGTCGTGGAATTTAACGTGCGCTTCGGCGACCCCGAATGCCAGGCGCTGATGCCGCTGCTCGAAAGCGACCCGCTCGAGCTCATGTACGATGCCGCGTGCGGAAATCTCGACCCGTCCAAAGTCAAGATAGCCGGCGGATTCGCGGCGGTGGTCGTAATGTGCGCGCGCGGATACCCGGGGAAATACGCGAAGGGCGACGAGATCTCCCTGCCCGAAAGCGTCCCCGCGAACTCGCAGATTATCCACGCCGGAACGAGGCGCGAGGGCGATAAAATCCTTACGGCGGGCGGAAGGGTGCTGGGGCTTTCGGGCTTCGGCAAGACGCTGGAAGAGGCTATCGCCAACGCCTATGCGCTCGCAGATTCCGTGAAGTTCGACGGCGGGTTTTTCCGCCGGGATATCGCCCACAGGGAGCTGGAGCGGCGCGCGGCAAGATAGGCGGCGGCGCCGTTTGCCGAGGGCGTCCGGCCGCTCCGTAAGACGGGCTTTTGCGGCGGGCGGCGGATTTGCGAATGCGCAAACGCTTTTTTTTTGCGCGCCGGCGCCCGCCGGTTTAGCGCGGGCGGTTTTGATTGAAAAAAACTCGCCGAACTCCGGTTCCGCGCGCATTGGCGCTTGACGCCGGTTTATCTTTTGTTTTTTAATAAACGCATACCGTGTCCAACAGTGTAACGGGGAGGGGAATGTTATGAAAAAATCCGCATTGTTTGCCGCTTTGTCGGCGTTGTTGTGCTCGTGCGCCTCGGGGAGTTTCGAGGCTCGTAAGACGTTTGATGAAAATGCGGGGATTTTTCAGAATCCGGGGCAGGGATGGCTGCGCTTCGGAAATTCCTTAAAAGGTTCTCAAAACTCAGTCAATTTCGGGGCGGGATACGAGCGCTACACGTGGGTTCGCCTGAATCCCGAAGAAGGCGTGTACAACTGGAAGCCCATCGACCGCGCGCTGGAAAATTTCTCGCGCGAGGGGTTGCCGTTCTACTTCCGAATAATGTGCGTCAGCACTTCGGGCTATCCGCCGTTCTACCAGACCCCTAAATGGGTGTTCGACAAAGGCGCCAAATATGCCGTCCACGAAATGCAAAAGGAGCCCGGCAAAAATAAAAAATATCCGGACGGAAAAGTCAAAATCGCGGTTCCGGAGTTCGGAGACCCCGTTTTCATCAAAGAGCACGAAAAATTCATAAAAGCCCTCGCCGCCCGCTACGACGGCGACCCGCGCATCGGCGGCATAGACCTCGGCAGCTACGGCAACTGGGGCGAATGGCACTGCACGAGCCTCGGGCTCAAAAAGCCCGACGTGCGCCCGCACTCTCCGGAAATCCGCAGGAAATACGCCGACATGTACCTGCAAAACTTCAAAAAGACTCCCCTGATATTTATGACCGACGACCACGAGACGCTCGAATACGCGCTCGGGAAGGGCGAAAAGCCGCGCGTCGGGATAAGGCGCGACGGCGTGGGCTCGCCCTCGCACTTCAAGCGGTGGATAGGGAAATGGCCCTACGAAAATATACCGAACATGGGCGGGATATGGAGGGACATGCCCGCGATTTTCGAATTTTACGGCAGCGTCGAGATGATGCGCGGCAGGGGCTGGGACATCCCGTATTCGCTCGGGTGGGTTCTCGAAAATCATGCGTGCCTTGTAAACGAGGGGCCGCTTTCGCCGCGCCAGATAGCGGCGGGCTCCGGCGAGGAAAAGCTCCTGCGCGACATCGACATGTTCGCCGGCGCCCGCCTCGTTCCACAGTCTGCGGACGTGTCGTATGCGGGCGGAAAATTGAAAATCCGCATTCGCGGGGAAAACAAAGGGGCGTCTAAAATCTACCTGCCTTACCGATTTGTCTACGTGTTGCGCGGAGATTCGGGGGATGCCGCCGAGATGGTTTCCGCGCGGGATCCCCGCGAAATCCTCCCGGGCGAATTTGAATTTTGCGACGAGTTTGAAGTCCCGCTCGAAGGGGGAAAAGAATATTCGCTCTCCCTGCGCGTCCGCCACTCCGCGGGCGTTCTCAAAGATTTCCGCTTTGCCGCAAAAAACCTCAATCCCGACGGGTCGCTCGACCTCGGGAAAATTCTGATAAAATAGGCTGCGCAAAATGAAAAAACTGTTGATGACGCTTGCGGTTTCCGGCGCGCTCTGCGCCGTCCGCGCCTCGGAGATAAAATTCGAGGAAAACCCCGATATTTTCCAGAATCCGGGGCAGGGGTTTTCCTGCAATTCGCTCTGGTTCAATCCCAAGACAAAAGTAAATTACGGCGCGGGATATTTCAGGTTTGAATGGGCAAAGCTGCAGCCTGCGGAGGGCGAATACAACTGGGAGCCGATCGACAAAGCGCTGGAGTTTTTCTCCAAGAACGGCCTGCCGTTCTACTTCCGCATAATGTGCACCAACTTCCACGGCGGGCGCAAGTATTCCACTCCCGAATGGGTTTTCCAAAAGGGCGCCAAATGGCACGAATTTGAGGGAATGGAGTACAATACTCCCGAAGGCGGAAAATCCAAAACGCACGTCTCGGCGTATTTCGACGACCCGATTTTCCTCGAAGAGCACGAAAAATTCATAAAAGCCCTCGCCGCCCGCTACGACGGCGACCCGCGCATAGGCGGGCTCGACCTCGGCAGCTTCGGCAACTGGGGCGAATGGCACTGCACCTCCATGGGCCTCGAAGACCCGCACATGTATTCGCTCGATCTCCGCAAAAAATACGCGGACATGTACCTGCAAAATTTCAAAAAGTCGGACATATTTTTTATGACCGACGACTTCCAGGTTCTCGAATACGCGCTCGGCAAGCGCAAAAAGCCGCGCGTGGGGCTGCGGCGCGACGGCGTGGGTTCGCCGTGGCACTTCGGCCGCTGGATAGGCAAGCCGCCCTATGACAAAATAGAGCGCATGGGCGACGTTTGGAAGGACAAGCCGATATTTTTCGAGTTTTTCGGCGACGTGAATTCGCTGCACGAAAAAGGATGGGACATAATTTTTTCCTGCGACTGGATTCTTGATAACCACGCCTCCCTCGTCAACGAGATCCCGTTCCACCCGTGGCAGATAACGGATCCCAAGGAGAGGGCGGCGGTCGACAAGGTGTGCGCGTACGCCGGCGCGCGCCTCGTTCCGGAGTCCGCCGAAGCGTCCTATGAAGACGGCAAGCTCGAGGTGTCGGTAAAGGGCGAAAACAAGGGCGTCGCCCGCATATACCTGCCGTACCGCATGAAGTACGAGCTGCGGGACTCCTCCGGAAAAGTCGTGTTCGACGCGATTTCCTCGCAGGATCCCCGAAAAATCCTCCCTGGCAAGTTTGAATTTTCGGACGCCATGCGCGTTTCCCTGAAATCCGGCGAGGCGTATTCGCTCTCCCTGCGAATCTTCCACACTAAAAAGATATTCCGCGACTTCCGCTTCGCCGTCAAAAACCTCAACCCCGACGGTTCGCTCGATCTCGGGAAAATCTCCGCAAAATAGCGCGGCGGTCTCCGCTTTCGCCCGCGGGCGTCCGTCGACAGCGCGGCGTTTTTTTGACAAAAACGCTTGCATGGCGCGCCGCCGAATGAGATTTTAGGAAAGTTTATTTACGCAACAAACAACAATAAATTACTGCGATATGAGTTGTCCAAACCACAATTGCTCGCACGAAGTGCAACAGATGTGCTGCGTGGCGAAAGGCGCCAAACACGGTCCCGCGCCCATTCCCGAAGAGGGAAAATGGGTGAAGGCCACCCAAATCGGCGACATCAGCGGCCTCACCCACGGAATCGGCTGGTGCGCCCCCCAGCAGGGAGCCTGCAAGCTCACGCTCAACGTCAAGGGCGGCGTCATTGAAGAGGCGCTCGTCGAAACAATCGGGTGCTCCGGCATGACGCACTCGGCGGCCATGGCGGCGGAAATCCTCCCGGGCAAGACCGTTCTCGAAGCCGTCAATTCCGACCTCGTATGCGACGCCATCAATGTCGCCATGCGCGAGCTCTTCCTGCAAATCATCTACGGGCGTACCCAGACGGCGTTCTCCGAAAACGGCCTGCCCATCGGCGCCGGCCTCGAGGACCTCGGCAAAGGCCTGCGCTCGCAGGTCGGCACAATGTATTCGACGAAAATCAAGGGTCCCCGCTACCTCGAAATGGCGGAGGGGTACGTCCTCGAAGAGGGCCTCGACGAAAACGGCGAAGTCATCGGCTACAAGACCGTGCACCTCGGGAAAATGCTCGAGCAGATCCGCAAGGGCGCGGATCCCAAGGAAGCCTTCGAAAAGAACGTCTCCGTCAAGGGACGCTTTGAAGACGCAGTAAAAGTCATCGACCCGCGCAAGGAATAGGAGGCTGACATGGCTATCACATTTGAAGGTTACGAAAGACGCATAGACAAAATCAACAAGGTTCTCGCCGAGTACGGAATCGACGGGCTCGAGGACGCCCAAAAGATCTGCAAGGACAAGGGCATCGACGTCGAGGAAATCGTCAAGGGAATCCAGCCCATAGCGTTTGAAAACGCGGTCTGGGCGTACACCGCGGGGGCGGCAATCGCCATCAAGAAAGGCTCAAAGAGCGCCGCGGAAGCCGCCGAAAACATCGGCATAGGCTTGCAGGCGTTTTGCATTCCCGGCTCCGTTGCGGACTCGCGCGACGTGGGCCTGGGGCACGGCAACCTCGGGGCGATGCTGCTCAGGGAGGAAACCAAGTGCTTCTGCTTCCTCGCGGGGCACGAGTCGTTTGCGGCCGCGGAAGGCGCAATAGGCATCGCCAAAACCGCCAACAAGGTGCGCAAGGAGCCCCTGCGCGTCATACTCAACGGCCTCGGCAAAGACGCCGCGTACATTATCTCGCGCATTAACGGCTTCACCTCCGTTGAAACGGAATACGACTACTACACCGGAGAGCTCAAAATCGTCAAGGAGACGCCGTTCTCAAAGGGCGAAAAGGCGAAGGTCCGCGTGTACGGCGCCGACGACGTGAGCGAAGGTGTCGCCATCATGCGCCACGAGGGAGTGGACGTTTCCATAACCGGAAACTCGACCAATCCCACGCGCTTCCAACATCCGGTGGCGGGCACGTACAAGAAGTGGGCGATGGAACACGGCAAAAAATACTTCTCAGTGGCTTCCGGCGGCGGCACGGGCAGGACGCTCCACCCTGACAACATGGCGGCGGGTCCCGCTTCCTACGGCATGACCGACACTATGGGCAGAATGCACGGCGACGCCCAGTTTGCCGGCTCGTCTTCGGTTCCCGCGCACGTGGAAATGATGGGGCTCATCGGCATGGGCAACAATCCGATGGTGGGCGCCACCGTCGCGGTCGCCGTCGCCGTCGAGGAATCCTCGAAATAATCCGAAGTTTTTGGAAAATATTTGAGGGCGAATCCGTTCGGGTTCGCCCTTTTTTTGCGGATTTGCCGCGGGCGAAGGAGCGCCGGAAAATCTTTCGCGACGGAGCAATCATTCGATTGCGCGGATTTTTTAAAAATTTCTTGCAAACTGAAATCGCCTTCTTATTTCAAAAGTTTTCCTTAAACAGAGAGCGCAATTATGAAAACCATTAAAGCGATTTCAACGCTGGCCGTCCCGATTTTGACGGCCGCCGCATCTGCGGCATTTTCCGAGGCTTCCGCCCAGGAAACCTCGCCGGTAAACTATTATCTGCGGGCCACGGGCTGGTACGCAGATTTGACGGATCCTTCGTTTAGCAAGCCGTTTTGGAGCCTTTCGGACAGCGAGCAGGTCACGCCGGACGACCTTCCGGGGAGCAACGCCGCCATTATAATAGATCGGGCAAATTACGTGGAGGATATCGGCGGATATATTGCCAACGCGCGCGGAGACTTTTACAGCGACGCCTCCTACTATTCCATAACCGCCACGGTCAACACGGAACTTAACATGGTCGGCTCCCTGACGCTTGCCGAAAACTTTTCCATAACCTCGTCTTCCGACACGGCGTATTCCTCTTCCAACGATTCCATAAAACAGTTGAGGCTGGTCGCCCAGACCGATAACTTTCTCAATGTCGGCGGGGATATGACGCTTTCCACCGACAAGTATTTTACTTCGCGCATATCGCTCTTTCAGGCTTCGACGCTGGGGGTCGGCGGGGCGCTTCAGTTCAATTATACGGGCGCCGCCGACGCCGAAGGCTACCACGCTTTCGATATGAGCGACATGAACGCCTCCTCGACGGGCGCCTCCTTCACCCTGAACCTCGGCGGCCTCGCTTCGAGCGGCAGGGCGGTTTACATGACATCCGCCCATTCGGTCGCCGCGAATTTCATATTTTCGAACAGCGATGCCGGCGCCTTCAAGGGCGGGAGTTTCGAAGGGGTGTTTGCGGCCGACAGCTCCGTTTCGTCTACGCTGACTTTCACGATGAACGGCAACGGCAGGCAGAGCGTGACGATTTACAGCGCCGCCAATGCCGCCGAGCACGGCATTTCCGGTGTCGGAGACAAAAAGGACATGGCGATAGACTCGGTTTCCGCCAATTCCGGAGAGCTGATTTTCAACAGCGAAATCGCGATAAACGCCGTCACCCTCAACGGAGGCAGCCTGAAGCTCACGGCGTCCGCCGGCGTCAGGGATTTTATAATCAACGCGGGCTCGCTCATATACGGCGGGACGATTAGGGCGGACTCTTTTACCATGGCGGCCGTGGAGGAAATAAAAATCGTATTCTCCGCCGAGGATTTGGCATTGCACGAGCTCGTCCTGGTGGAATACGGGTATTTGGGCGAGAGCTTCGATCCCAACTCGATTTTCGTCGCCTACGACGAAAGCGGCAACAAGCTCGGCGGCGAATTTTCCCTCACGGGCGAAATCGGGGGCTCAGGCAGCCTGATTTACACCGTGCCGGAACCGGCGGCGTTTGCGGCGGCAATCGGCGCGCTTGCGTTCGCGGCGGCTTTCGCGAGGCGCGAAAAATAGGCCGACTCAAATATGTTGCAAAAAAAGCGGCTCCGTCTAACGGGAGCCGCTTTTTTTGCGGGTCGGACGAAGAATTTTTGTTTCATATTGGATTTTTAAACGGCAAATCCGCCGCAGAAACGGGATTATTTTGAGTTTTGTTTTCCATTCGCTCGCGGCTGATGCGGGATTTATCGGGCGGGCGGCATTTGCGCGCGCGGGCGGAAAGGAATAGCGGCGGCGGCGCTTTTTTGCGGGAGGTCAAAAAAATATGCAGGCGGAGCAGGGAGAAAAAAGGGGTGAAAATTTTAACTGTCTAATAAAAATTATAAATTTTCTGTTGAAATTTCGCCCTCGCTCCCGTATTTCAATTTCAACCTTCCAAAATAAGACAATATGAAAAGTACCAACATAATCCCAAGCATTCTCTCATATGCCTTAGTCTCTCTGGCATTCACGCTGGCAACCGCTTCCCTGTCCGCCCGGGGCGTCTCCACCGTAGACTATTACTTGCGCGGCAACTCCGGTTATGTTCCCCTCACGGAGGAAAACAGCCTGCAGTACTGGAGCCTTACGCCGGACGAATACGCCGCTCCCGAGTCTCTCCCGGGCGCCGACGCAATGGTAATAATAGACCGCGTAAATACGAATGGAAGTTCGACGCTGCATTTCGCGCGCGGAGATTTTCACAAAAATACGACGTATTACGCAATTCGCGCCACGGTCAATACGGAGTTGAATATGACGGCGCAGCTCTCGCTCGTCGGCGATTTTACGATAAACGCGCGCTCCGAAAATCCCTACTCGACGGATCCTAATATCAAACAGCTGAGGCTTGTCTCCCAAACGGCGGATTTTCTCACCGTCGGCGGCGACATGATACTTTCCACCGACAAATACTTTACCGCCCGCTTTTCCCTCTATCATAGCGCGAGCATGAAAGTCGGCGGCGCCCTGCAATTCGACTGGAACGGCTCGCTTTCCGACACCGGCTACCACGCCTTCGACATGAGCGACGTGAATGAAAACTCCACGGGCACGCTCTTTACGATAAACCTCGGGGGGCTCGTTTCAAACAACAGGGCCGTTTACATGACTTCCGCCCATTCGCTGACTTCAAACTTCGTGTTTTCAAACGATTCCTCCGGAGCGTTCAAGGGGGGAAGTTTTGAGGGCGTCTTTGCCACGCAGGATTCAGTCTCATCCACAGCGAACTTTTCAATGAACGGCAGCGGCAGGCAGAGCATAACGATTTACAAGGCTGCCAACGCCGCCGCGCACGGCATTGCGGGCATTGGGGGCAGAAATGATATGACGATAGGCGAAGTCTCCGTTTCCTCGGGAGAATTGATATTCAACAGCGAGCTCGCCGTAAACTCGGTTCTCCTCGACGGGGGAAGTTTGAAGCTCACGGCGCCCGAAGGCGTCGGCGATTTCACTATCAACGCGGGTTCGCTCGTGTACGGCGGCCCGCTGAAAGTCGGCAATCTCACCGTTGCGGCGGTGGACGAAGTGAAGGTCGTATTCTCCGCCGAGGATTTGGCGTCGCAGTACCTCGTCATAATGGATTACGGCTATCTCACGGACGCTTTTGATCCCGACGCGATATTTGTGGCTTACGACGAAAGCGGCAACAGGCTCGGCGGGACGTTCGCGCTCGAAGAATTTTCCGGCGGTTCGGGTTCTCTGATATATACGGTTCCGGAACCCGCCGCCTATGCCGCGATATTCGCAATAGCCGCCGTTGCCGCGGTACTTGCGCGGCGCAAGCGCAAATAGGCGCGCGACGAAAAACACGGAGGAAGCGGCTTCGCATAGGAGCCGCTTTTTTTTGGGTTCACGCTATTGCCTCTTTTGTGTTGAAACGCTTGGCGGGCGAGGTTTAATGGTTTTTATGAGAAATCTTATTTTGCCTCTCGTCTTGTTTGCCGTATGCGCCGAGTGCGCCGCGCAGGACATTTCTAAAATAGACAGGAATTTCGAGCCGCGCAAAATCGGCAGCGTCGAATTTCGCTTCTACGACGCAAAAAACGCGCCCTTCAAAGTAGAAGGAGCGCCATGGCGCAAGGAGGGCGGGGCGTATTCGCGCCTTCCCGACGGGGTGACGAAGGACAACGCAAGCCCCGGCGTCGTGGGGCTCTGCAACCACACGTCCGGACTCGCGATAAGGTTTGCGACCGATTCAAAATCCGTGGCGGTAAGATACGTCACAAACGGCAGCGGCATAATGGGGCACATGGCGCGCTCGGGTTCGAGCGGCTTCGACCTCTATGCGCGCGACGAAAACGGCCGGTACGCTTTTGTCAAAAACTTCCACCAGCGCAACGTCTCCGAAATGGGGAAAGTCCCTTACGAGGAGCTCGGGGCGAATTTTTCCGATTCAAAGATGAGGGAGTTCGCCCTCTTTATGCCCAGATACTGCGGGGTGAAAAGCGTGGAAATCGGCGTGCTGCCGGGGGCGGAGATAAGGCCGCCGTCGCCGCACAAGGTCGCCAAGCCCATAGTCTTTTACGGCTCGTCGATAACGCAGGGCGGCTGCGCCTCTCGCCCGGCCACTGTCTACACGGGCAAGCTGTGCAGGGAGTTGGACGCGGAGGAAATCAACCTCGGGTTTTCGGGCAACGCTAAGGGCGAGGACATACTCGCCGAAAAAATCGGGGACATCGATATGTCGATTTTCGTCTACGATTACGACTATAACGCGCCGAGCGTCCAGCACCTCGAAAAGACCCACGAAAGGTTTTTTAAGATTTTCAGGAAAAAGCGGCCCGACACCCCCGTCATAATTATGACCCGCTGTTCGTGGCCCTCTCCCGACAGGGTCGCCGTAATCCGCAAGACCTACGAGAACGCCGTGAAGTCCGGAGACAAAAACGTGTACTTTATAGATTGCACCAGGATCTTCGAGCCGTACGGGGGAATAGCCGAGTGCACCGTCGACCAGTGCCACCCGACGGATCTCGGCTTCCACGCGATGTATGAAGCGGTATTGCCCGTCGCGAAAAAAATATTGGAGGGAAATAAATGAGACTGAAAAAATTGCCGGCGCTTGCCGCCATGCTCTGCGCCGTATGCGCGGCGGCGGCGGAATACGACCTCGCCGCCTACGTCTGGCCCGCCTATCAGCCCGAACCCCGCTGGAAGGAGCTCGGCATATTCGATCACGGTTGCGGAGAGTGGCAAAACGTCTACGAGGCCGTGCCGAAGAAGCCCGGGCACAGGCAGCCAAAAGTCCCCCTCTGGGGCTATGAGAACGAGGCAGATCCGGTTGTCGTCGCGCGCAAAATCGACGCCGCACTCGCCGCCGGGGTCAACGTGTTCATATACGACTGGTATTGGTACCAGAACCGCCCATTCCTCGAAAACGCCTTGAACGAGGGCTTTTTGAAGGCTCCGAACGGCGGGCGCATGAAGTTTTTCATAATGTGGGCCAACCACGACGTGGACCATTTGTGGAACAATAAGGCGGCCGACAAGAAGGCCGATCCCCCGCTGTACGACTCAAAGATTCCGCTCGACGAATTTAAGAGAGTCGCCGACCGCTGGATAAAGATGTACTTTTCAAAACCCAACTATTACAAAATAGGCGGGAAGCCGGTCGTTTCCATATACCGGATAAAAAATTTCGTCGACGGCGTCGGCGGAGAGAAAAACGCGCGCGCGGGGCTGGACTACCTCAAAAAGCGCGCGGAAGAAGCGGGGCTCGGGGGCGCTCACGTCATGACCACGAGCGACGTATCAAAGGAGCTCGCCGAAAAAATAGGCATAGATTCCACCACAGTTTACAGCTGGAACGACGGCACGTGGGATAAAATTCAAAGCGCCGAACCCAATCTGGCATATCGCGACTGGATGGCGATGGCAACCGCCTTGTGGGACAGGAAAAATTCCATCGGGCTGACGTACTTCCCGAACGTCACTGTCGGGTGGGATACCAACCCTCGCTATCCGGCTGAAAAATTCGCCCCGATGGTGACGGGCTCCAATCCGGAGGATTTTGAGAAAGCGCTAAGAATGGCGAAGGACTGGCTCGATAAAAACGCCAAGCCCGGAATGCCGAAACTCCTCACCATAAACTCGTGGAACGAGTGGACGGAGGGGACTTATCTCGAACCCGACGAGGAAAACGGATACGCCTACTTGAATGCGATAGCCCGCGTTTTTATGGGACAATAAGTTCGGGAGTGCAAACACCGGCGGGGCGGGAGTTCGCCAAAATGATTTGGAAGGGCTCGCGGCCGCCCGATTAAAATGACGGATGGATATGGAAACGTTTTAACGGGAATTTTTTTAAGCCGTTTGGGGAAGGGAAATTTTTTTATTCCGGAGATTTTCCGCGCTTGCCGATTTGAATATAAGGAATCGGAGAGAGAGTAGAAGGTTTTCCTCGTGACTTCGATTCTGCAAAATGGCAAAAAAAAAGCCGCCCCTAAATAGGGCGGCTAAAATCTCTTTACTGTCGTTTTACTCGGCTTCCGAGAACGATACCTGCTTTATTCCGGCTTTTGCACAGGCGTCGAGAACCGATATTGACGCCTGGTGCGGCGCGTCCGCGTCGGGATATATCGTGACGATTGTCGCGATGCCGCTGCGGTCGGCGCTGAGTTTTAGGCGGTGCAGGGTGGAGGCGAGCTCGTTGAATTCTATGTCGCCCGGATGATCCATCGGCGCCCCGTTTAGGGCAATGCTGCCGTCGGGGTTGATTTCCACCATCTGTTCGCTCGGCAAGGCGACGTTTTCCCCGGGCGCGGAATACGCGGGCAGGGAAAACATCAAATCCGCCTCCTGCTGAATCGGCAGGTACATAAAATAAATCAGAAGCAGAAAGACAACGTCGATCATGGAAGTAAGGTCGAACTTATCTTCCGATTCCAAGACATCATTTTGTTTCGCCGCCATACTAACCGTCGTTTAAGGTTCCAAAGAGAATGTTGTAAACGCCGGCGTCCGCGCAAGTTTTCATCAATTCTCCGATGTACTTGTAGGGCGTGTGGGAGTCGGCGCGGATATACGCGCCCTTAAAGCCCTCCTTGGCGTTTCTTGCTTCAAGCGCGGTTTTGATATGCTCCAAGTCCGACTTGAAAGCCCCGAGGAAATATATGCCGTCTTCGGTGACGGATATGTACTGCCTGTCGCCTATGTCGTCGGGCACTTTCGCTTGCGGGGCAATCGGCATCGCAACCTGTATCATTTCCGCGGAAGCAAAACTGGTCACCGTCATAAAGAAAGTGATCAGAAGAAAAACGACGTCGATCATCGGCGTGAGCTCGAACGCGCCGTCGTTTTCCGCAGGTCTCCAAGTTTTCATTTACGGGAATCCAGGTTTTATTCGGACTTGTTTTCGCTTTCCTCGGAAGCGGCGGCCTGTTCGACCACTTCGGCGGGAGAGCCTTCAATGTCGGCCTCGATTTCGGATATGTCCTGCGGGCCGTATTTGAGCGCCATTTTCATAGTGAATACGAGGTCGCCGATAATGCGGCTGGTGGAGGAAATAATCGCGCCGTACCTGTTCTTGAAGAAGAAGAAGAAGAACATGGACGGAATGCCGACGATCATGCCCGCGGCCGTCGTGATGAGCGCTTCCGCGATGTTGTCAGCCAGCTTCGATGCGCTGCCCGCGCCTTCGGCCGCGATGGTGTTGAACGCCTTGACCATGCCGCTGACCGTTCCGTACAGCCCGAGCATCGGCGCCAAAGACGCCGTGACCGAGAGGTAGTTGATGAGCACGTAGGGGCTGGCGAACTCCTCGACGGAGGCTTCTTCCATTGCGGCGGTGACCGCGTCGGTGTCCACGCCGCGCTCGTCGGCGCGCGCGAGGCCGCAGCCTATGATGTTGGTGATGGGGGAGGGGTTCTTTTCGCAGTATTCGAGGGCTTCCTTTATTTGAAGCTGGTTTACGAACGCCTCGACCTTCTTGACTCCGTCGGGGTTGAGGAACTTTTTTTTGCGAATGGCGATGAAATTGTAGATGATGAGGGTCGTGGCGAGAATCGCGAAAAATCCGAGCGGATACATGGTCACGCCGCCGGCGCGCCACATGTCGCCGAGGGACTTTTCAACCACTTTGGGCTCTTCGGGCTTTGCCGGGGCGTCGGCGGCCGGAGCGGCGTTCTGCGCGAAGGAAATGCCCGCGCTTGCGAAAATGAGCGCGGAGATTGACAGGACGGAGAGTGCTTTTCTTTTCATCTAATTTATTTCTTTGTTGTTATTATAAAGTAAAATAGGGGTAACGATGCGCGTGCGATACCGCGCCTTTGTTAAGGTATATTGTTGCATCTTCTGCAAATGTTCAAGCATTTATTGAGTTTTTTTTAATCCGAACGGAAAGCATTTTAACCCAGATGCGATTTCGCAAAATCCGCTATTTTCTTGCATAGCTGGCCGAGCCCGTTGCGCCGGTTGGGAGAGAGCTGCGTCCCGATTTTGAGCTCGTCGAAAATCGCGGGATCGAGCTCGAGAATCTCGGAGGGCGAAAGCCCGCCGTACGCCTCGCATACGACGGCGGCGATGCCGCGGGTTATTACGGAGTCCGCGTCGCTCCTGAAAGAGCATTCGCCCGACTGCCCGTCGAAAGACGGCACGAGCCACAGGCTTGAGACGCAGCCCTTGACGAGGTATTCCTCTTTTTTTAGATCGTCGGGCAGGCGGGGCAGGCTCTTCGTCTTGGCGATGATGTATTCGAAAGTGTCGCGCGGGTCGTCGAAGAGTCCGAATTCCTCGCGCAACGCGCTCTTTTTGCGTTCGACTTTTTCGCTCATATTCCAAAAATTTTTATGCCGTTTTCGTTTGCGAGCCCCTTGACTTTTTCGGAGTCGAGGATTATCACCGACCCAGCCTCGACCACGGCGTTTTTCACGCCGGCTTCCGCGAGCTTGCGCACGGTGCGCTCGCCTATCACGGGGACGTCGAAGCGGTAGTCCTGCCTCGGCTTGACGGTTTTGGCGAATACGGCGTCTTTCGCCTCGAACTGGGCGACGCGCTCGAGCATTTTGTCGGTTCCCTCAAAGGCCTCGACAGCGAGCACCGTTCCGCGCGCGACCACGCAGCTCTGTCCGATGTCGAGCCGCGCGCATTCGCGGGCGATGCGCATGGCGTGTTCGGCGTAGTCTTGCGGCACGCTCCATTTGCCGCCGCAGAACAGGCCGCGGGGGGCGAGCTCGGAGTCGAGGAAGGAGCGCGCGTCGAGCATTTCTACGCCTATTCCGGCGAGGGCGTCGGCGACCGCGCCGAAAATAGTCTCGGCGTTCTTGCGCCTGAGCTTCGCCAGAGCGAGTATCGCCTTCAAGTCGGGCTTCATGCCCTTGAATAGCTTTTTGGGGGTTATCTGACCCGCCATTATCGCGTATCTTGCGCCGCTTGAACGCAGGTTTTTGAGGAGTTTTCCGAGCTGGCCGACATTCGCGCAATACCTTTCGGATTCGGGGAAGGACGCCCAGAGCTCGGGAGAGGTCTCGTCCTCAAAGGCCATCAAGACGTGCCGGACGCCGGCATCGCGCAGCTTTTGGCGCAGCGCAAACGGATAGCGCCCCTTGCCGGCCAGTATCGCGACCGTCGCGCCGGCGTCAAAGCCGTCCGGAAGAAATTTCGAGAGTTCGGACATCGTCACCGCCTTGCGGGCATTGAGAAGAAAGTCTTAGGCATTACGGTTTCCGCCGAAAATTTTCCGTCTTTGCCGAGTTTGAAGAATGTGGATTCGCGCAGGATTTCCGCCGACTTCATCAAAACTGAAAGTTCCGCGCGTTCGCGGGAATACGCCCGCTCAAACAAAGTTTTGGGATTTCCTCCGCCGGAGACGACGCGCGCGAAGTTTTCGTCTTTTACGACGTCCCATATTCCCTCGCCGGCCCTTATGCGCGCCGTTCCGCCGAAAGGCGCGAGCCTCGAGCCCTTCGGCCCCGTCTCCGCCACGGCAATCCGCGCTCTGACGGTCGCGACGGCCTCGGGAAATTTTATGGAAAATTCGCTGCGCTCGAGCCTTTCGGCCGACGCGAAAACGAGCTTCCCGCGCGACACGGAAATCCCTATTTTTGACGGATGGGATTCGCGCTCTCTCGGAGCGTCCGCCGCCGGAGCTTCCTGCGACAGGGCGTCAACGGAAAATTCCGCCGGCCCTACGGCTATAACCGAGATCTCGTTCGAAAACGCTATCCCCAAAACCTCGCCTGCGGGGACGGATATTTGGAGGCCATTTGCGGGAATCGTCGAGTTGCGGGCGATTTTCAGGGGCTCGGAATTTCGGGAGACTTTCACGGAATAGCGCACGGCCTTGAAAAACGCCGCCCCCTCTACTTGGGCGGCGAATGCGGCGCAAGCCGGCGAGAGCGCGAAGGCGAAAATTGCTGCGGCGCGGGTCATTTTACCACGATGTTTACGATTTTGCCCGGGACGCAAATCTCCTTGACGACGGTCTTGCCGGCGAGGAAATTCGCGACGTTTTCAAGCGACTTTGCCGCCTCGACAATCTCTTCTTTGCCGAGCGACTTCTCCACGACTATCTCGCCCCTCAGCTTGCCGTTCACCTGAACCGCCATCTTTACGGTGTCGGATTGGAGGCTGGACTCGTCGGCGACGGGCCACGGGGCTTTCGCCACCGAACCCGTCCCGCCGAGCCTCTCCCACAATTCCTCGCCGATGTGCGGCGCGAACGGCGCGAGCAGCTGTACGAATTTTCGGGCGCTGTCCAGCGACACCTTTTCCCGCTTTTGGAAAACCGACATGAAAATCATCATCTGCGATATGGCGGTATTGAATCGCAATGTCTCGATGGAGCCGCCGACTTTCTTTATAGTCTCGTGCAGGGCTTTCAGGAGATCGGGGTCGTCCTTGAATTTGCCGGAGATTTTTTCGGAAATTTCGCCGTCCTTTCCGACGTACTCGCGCCAGACTTTTTTCAGGAAGCGAACCACGCCCTCTATGCCGTTGGTGTTCCACGGCTTCTGGTCTTCGAGCGGACCGAGGAACATTTCGTAGAGGCGCAGTGCGTCCGCGCCGTAGCGGGCGATGATGTCGTCGGGGTTGACGACATTGCCGCGGCTCTTGCTCATTTTGTAAGAGCGCGCGTCCACGATTACGGACTTGTCCTCTTTAAGCGCGAATCCGCCGCCGAACTTTTCCACGTCCGATTCCGAGAGTTTTACGGGGACGTCGCCCTCTTTGGCGTCGGGGGCGCTGACCCACTTGCCGTCGGGAGATTTGTATGCCGTGTATTCGAGCTGCCCCAATATTATCCCCTGGTGGAACAGCTTTTTGAAGGGCTCGTCGCCGCGGACTATTCCGCAGTCGTGGAGAACCTTGTGCCAAAAGCGCGCATAGAGCAGGTGCAGTACGGCGTGCTCGGCGCCGCCTATGTAGAAATCGGGGTATCCCCAATACTTTTCCGCCTCGACGCCTATGGGGGTGTCGGGGTTGTCGGGGTCGCAGTAGCGCAGGTAATACCAGCACGAGCCCGCCCACTGGGGCATAGTATTGGTCTCGCGGCGTCCGGCGAACCACCCGGCGCCCGCGGCGCGCGCGTCGGAGGCGGGCAGAACTTCGCCCGTCTGCGCGTTGATTTTCACGTTAAGCCATTCTTCGGCGTGCGCAAGCGGGCTTTCGCCCGTGCCGGAGGGCTTGTAATTTTCCACTTCCGGAAGCTCGAGCGGCAGTGCGGAATCTGGCAGGGGAAGGGCGTAGAGAGTCTTTCCGCCCGCGTCGGAATACGTTACGGGGGTTTCGGGCATATTCTCGCTCCACGCGGGCGACTTCGCCGCCGACTCGTAGGCGTCTTTTCCCGTCCAGATTATCGGGAAGGGTTCGCCCCAATACCTCTGGCGCGAGAACAGCCAGTCGCGGAGCTTGTAGTTCACCGCCTTTTTGCCCGCTCCTTTGCGCTCGAGCATTTCGGTGATTTTGGCTTTGGCTTCGAGCGAGGGAGTCCCGTCCATCTCGCCGGAGTTCGTCAGTGTGCCCACATCGCAGAAGGGCAGCTCGGGCTCTTTCCCGTCCGCGCCCTTTTTGTCGATCACGCGGATTATCGGCAGGCCGAACCGTTTTGCGAAGTCGAAGTCGCGCTCGTCGTGGGCGGGAACCGCCATGATTGCGCCCGTTCCGTAGCTCATGAGGACGTAGTCGGCAACCCATATCGGGATTTTCTTGCCGTTGACGGGGTTTACGGCGTGCGCGCCCGTGAACACGCCCGTCTTGTTCTTTGCCAAGTCCGTCCTGTCGAGGTCGCTCTTCGAGGCGACGGATTTCACGTAGTCCTTGACGGCCTGCGCGTTCTCGGGGGAGGTCAGCTTTTCTATCAGCGGGTGCTCGGGGGCGATTACCATGTAGGTCGCGCCGTACAGGGTGTCGGGGCGCGTCGTGAAAACGCGCAGCTTTTCGCCCTTGGCGGCGGAATCGGCTATTTCAAAATCGACTTCCGCGCCCTCGGAGCGGCCTATCCAGTTGGATTGCAGACGCTTTGTGGAATTCGGCCAGTCGAGCCCCTTGAGCCCTTCGATGAGCCTGTCCGCATAGGCCGTAATCCGCAGCACCCATTGGCGGAGCTTTCTGCGCTCGACTGGGAATTTGCCGACTTCGCTCTTGCCGTCTATGACTTCCTCGTTGGCGAGCACCGTGCCGAGGGCGGGGCACCACCAGACGGGCTTTTCGTCCACATAGGCGAGCCCCCTCTTGAAAAGGCGCAAAAATATCCACTGGGTCCATTTGAAATACGCGGGATCGGTGGTGTTGATCTCCCTCTGCCAGTCTATCGCAAATCCGATGGATTTTATCTGCTTCCTGAAATTGTCCACGTTGGCGGCTGTGGTGACGCTCGGGTGCGTGCCGGTCTTTACCGCGTACTGCTCCGCCGGCAGCCCGAATGCGTCCCAGCCCATCGGGTGCAGGACGTTGAAGCCGTTTGCCCACTTGTAGCGCGCGATTATGTCGGAGGCGGTGTAGCCCTCGGGGTGGCCTATGTGCAGCCCCGCGCCGGAGGGGTAGGGGAACATGTCCAAAATATAATATTTTCCATTCTTTGACGGGGCGGAAGTCACGGCGCGGAACGTCTTGTCGTCGTCCCATTTTTTCTGCCAGCGCTTCTCGATTTCCGTAAAATCGTACTCGGGGTTTTTGTCTGCCATGATTTTCAAATATAAAGATACATTTTGACTGATTTTCCCGCCGCGTCAAGCGCAAGGTACGGCGCCTCCATTTCCGCTTCACGGGATTTTGCGGAAGGATACGAGGAAAAATAAAGCCCGCCGCGTGCGGCGGGCGGGAAATTGCCGGCGCGCAAAAGGCTTTCCGCGCCGGCGGCCGTCAAAATTAAAGCCGGCTCTATTTCGCCCTGCGACGGATTGCGGCAAGGAGGGCGAACGCCCCGAGTACCGCCGCGAGCTCCGCGGGCTCAGGAACCTGAGAGAACGCCACGGTCAGGCTGTTGCCGTCCCACTCGAAATTCGCGAAGGCGTTGTATAGGTTTATCGCGGCAAAGTATTCGTCGGCGTCTTCGGAAGTCGAAAGCCCCTCGAAGCTTCCCGCCGTGAGAAGAGTCATCGGCCCCTCGCCTATGAGCGACTCCGCGTCGAGGCCCGAAAAGTCTATCGCGATTTTGTCGATTGAATTTTTGGAAAACGCGCCTTCGACGGTTATGGCGTCGGGAAGCCCGCCGTAAAAGCCGTCGGCGCCGAACACGAGGCTGCCGCCCGTCCACGCCAGCGACTTTACCGTCGCCCCTCCGTTTCCCGCGCCGAACGCGCCGCCGCTCATAGCCAAATCGCCCTGCGCGACCGAGGGGTTCGTCAAAATCAGCTTTCCGCCGGACACCGAGAGCGTTTCCGACGCCGCGGGCGCGGAATATATAAGGGTTCCGTTTTTCACCGATACCGTCGTGAATCCCGCAGAGCCGCCGAGCGTCATGGTTTGAGTTGCGGAAGGGTTTTCCGCATCCATGGCAAGATGAATCGCGCTCGTATTGACATATCCGCCGTCGTTGATATTGACGTATCTCACTTGGCCCGTAAAAGTCTGGTCGCTCTTGTTGGCGAGGGTGATGTTGGCGGTGAAAACGGAATCGTACCGAGCGTTTCCGGACCATGAGGCGGCCTCAACCATTACGATGCCGGAACCCGTCAATCCTCCCCATGTGTGGTTTGAGACATATTCCGGATTATTGAGGGTCGCCCTCAAAACGGCGAAAGTGGAATTGGAGTTCGCGAGATTTACGACGCCCCCGACGCTCACCGTTTCGGAGGCCATGGAAACTTTGGCGGAGTACGAGGAAGTTCCGGAGGATATGTTCAGATTCCCGCCGATTGAGATTTCGGAAAACATAGGGTTGGAAGACGCAGCCTTGCCTATTTGGACGTCGACGGCTCCGTTGTTGTACGCTATGCTCTGCTCTTCGGTGAGGGCGGAAGCCTCAAAAGCGGCGTCGCCGGCTATTGCGAGCTTTGAGCCCGTGCCCGCAAGCCTCAATCCTCCCCAAATTTCAGTCCTCAAATTGGTATAATAGAAATTTCCCGCCACATTCAAAGAGCTCGATATGTTGATGTCGTAATTGCCGTTGCTGCTCAGGGCGAAGCCGTCGTAAAAATACAAGTCGTTTACGTAGGCGTCGCCGCTTATGTTGGCGATGGTATTGCTGTTGACCGTGGAATTGAAAACGGCGGAAGTCGAGGCGGACGGCAGGCCGGCGCTCCAGTTCGAGTCCAAAGACCAGTCCTGTCCGAGGCCGAGCCAAACCGTCGCCGGCGAAGTCGGAGTTTGCGCGAGCGCCGGAAGCGCGGAAACGGCTATCGTCAAGTAGGGCAATATTTTCATATTATGATTTCTCCTTTACTTTTTCGAACCTACCTCATTCCCCGAACAATTACAACATACATATCAAAAAATTCTTTTAACAGTTAAATTCTCCAATCCCTTTTCCCGAGCCGTCTCCCGCGCCTTCCGCATTTCGGATTTTCCTCCTTGACGCGCCCAATCCGCCAACTTTTGCAAAAAAAGCTTGAAACGCTCTCTCACGCCCGCTCCCTCGCATTTGCCGCTCTCTGCCGGATTTTGCAATCTTCCGCATTTCCGCCGATATATTCGCGGAATTTTTCGCGCTTCGAGAAAATTTCCATCGTCTCGCGTCGCAAACATACTCCGTATGATGCAAAATCCATTTGCCGGTCCGTTCACGCTCAGGCTCCGCCGCAAATTTCGCAAATCCGGCGGACGCACAACCCGCAAACTTTAAATTCCGGAAATTCCGCCGCTCGGCAATGGCGTAGGGAAGGGAAACCCAAAACCGCCGTCCGCGCCTATCTCGGCATAAAGTACCTGAAAAACAGCTTGCAGTACTTGTCTTTGCCTATCGACGAAAACGTGCAGTCATAGGGTATGACTCCAAGTTCCGTAGCGGCTTTGGCATTGCCCCATTCCTTTTTGCGGCGAATGTTTTTTGCCTTGCCGATTGCCTTCATCATCGCCGACGAGTACGCCCGCTCGTAGTCGCGCCCGAACCCCGTGGACATTTCGGACTCCATATACCAGTTTTCCGGTATCTGGTCGCTGAAATTGATCCGCACCGCGCAAATATATTTGTTTGCGGAATCCGCGTAAAACACGGAATCTTTTACTAGAAATTTTCCCTTGCCTCCAACGAGCCGCCGCGCGCTGTCGAGGGCGGCGTTTTCCGCGCTCTCGGCGTCGCGCCCCCACGCCACGACGCGCGCGTCCACGACGTGTTTGCGCAATTTTACGGGCTTGTCATTTTTTTTGCCGTTGAGCTCTTTCATCCTGTCGGAGAAAGATTTTACGCTGCGCACGAGTTTCGATTTATCGGGTGCCGCGATTTTCGACTTATCCGGCTCCGGAAGTTTTGCCTCTCCAACGGAAGCCGGAGGCTCCGGAATTTTGAGTTCCGCCGCCTTTTTTGAGGCCGGTTTTGCTGCGGGCTTTTTCGCCGCCAATTGCGCCTTTGGGTCCGCAGGCTTGCCGGCGGCGCGGAAAATCCGCCGAAAATCGCGCAAGCAATGAACAGGGACGCGGCGGCTCCCGTCAAAAGCCTATCGACAAATCCTCCCGACATTCCAATAACTTCTCCCCTCGCCGTTTATTAGCGAAAAAATTTTGGAAATAGTCAAATATTTTTTGCGCGCTTTGGCTTTTTAAATTTTTGGGCGCGGCGCCTTTTCGGAGCGAGCATTCGATTGCTCATACGAATGCGGATTTGAGAATTTGAGCCAAAAATTTTTAACTTATGAAAAAATTTCCGATAAATAAAACAAATTACACTATATTTGACATTTAATTCTTCTATAAAGTTAAAAAAACAATTCAATTCGGAAATAATGGAGAATTTTACGGAAGAAATTACTTGACTGTAAATTTTTTTCCGGACAATTTTCACAAAAAATTAGAACTTTCATCGCCGGATATTTTAGGATTTTTGCAATTTGCGAGGTCCGATTTTATAAATGTCCGGCGAAATTAGATGAAACTACCCAACAATAAAACAAGGAAAACAAAATATGGCACGCAAAAAAGGCTCAGGAAAGACTGTAGGCATGACTCAAATATCCATAAGTCTGCCTCAAACGCTCGTCGAACAGATCGACAAAATGGCTGAAAGCGACAACCGCAACCGTTCCAATTTCATAGCGAATACGCTTCAAAACCTCGCCCGCGAATTCGCGAACGTCGCCGAACCCAAAAAGACCATCAAGTAGCCCTTTCCGCAACTTCCGCTCCCGGATAATGGGCGGGGGCTGCTTCGCATTTCTTCGGGCGGAATTTTCCGGAGCTTCCGGATTCCGCCTTTTTCGCGCCCGCGCGAGACTTCGATTTTGTCCGAATCCCCTTTCTCCGCGCGTGAATGTTAAGGTTTCGCCGCGGCAAAATGCGAATTTTTTTCTTGCATAGGCAAAGCGGCGCGGATTTAATGATGCGCTTAATTAATTATATCGTTTTATGGATCACATATCGACACTTTTTGCGCAGGCGGCGGCTCCGGCGGCCGAAGGCGCGCAGCAGGGAGGGGGCACCTCAATGCTTCTGTTCATAGTTTTGATGTTCGCGGCGATGTACTTCCTCATGATCGCCCCGCAGCGCAAAAAGCAGAAGGCGCATGCCAAAATGATCTCCGAACTAAAAACCGGAGACGAGGTTATCACAATCGGCGGCGCTTGCGGCACGATTTCCAACGTCAAGGAAAAGACGTTTACGGTAAAATTCGGCGACGGCGTGAAAGTGGAGTTCCTGAAATCCGCCATTTCCGAAAAAGTCTCCGCAGACGCCCCGAAAACCGAAAAAAAGTAATCCTCCCGTTTTGCGCGCGCCGCCCGAATGCGACGCGCATTTGCATTTCAATTACCAAGAAAGCTTCGATATGTCCGCAATCAACCGCAGCATTTTGTGGAAACTGATAATAACCGCGCTCGTCATAATATGGTCGATATCGGCGATGATGCCGTTTTCCGACACGCCGTTTGAGACGTATATCCAGACGCGCGCCACCGCCCATAAGGACGAGTTTGCAAAAGTCCTAAAAGCGGCGGAAGCGCGCGTGGACAAAGGCGCGGCAAAGGGAGACAAGACGAAGTCGCCGACGCTGTACATAGCCCTGCGCGACTATGCCGACGCCGAAAACGTCGATCTTTACAAATACTTTCCGGACGTAAACGTCTCCGACATTCTCAACCTCAAAAAGCGCAACGACATTCTCTTAAAAGAGCTCTACCGCCAGAGCAAGGGAAAGCTCAAAAAGGGCCTCGACTTGCAGGGCGGGGTTTCATTCACCCTCGAAATAGACGACGAAAATCTCGACAGGGACGCCCAATCGCGCTCGGGCCAGCTCGAAGACGTGCTTTCCGTGATGAACAACCGCGTCAACGGCCTCGGCGTCACCGAGCCCACTATCCGCATAATGGGTTCCAAGGCGGTCGAAGTGCAGATGCCCGGCGTATCCTTGAAAGACAACCCCGAGGCGATAGAGGAGCTCTCGCGCCCCGCAAAGCTCGAATTCCGCCTCGTCCACCGTACGGCGCGCCCGTCGTCCGCCAAGCCCCCGCTCTCGGAAATCCCGCTCGGGTACGAAGTGATGATTATGGAAACCGAGCGCAACGGCAAGCTCGTCGAAGAGCCGATGTACGTCAAGCGCATACCGGAGGCCAACGGCGACATAATAAGCCGCGCCTATCCCACTATGGAAGACGCCAACAAGTTTGCAGTAGGAATGGAGTTCACCTCCGACGGCGCAAAAGTATTTGAGAGGATAACGCGCACCATTTTGGAGGGCGACAACCGCACCGGAACCAAACAGCCGCTTGCCATCGTACTCGACGGCCGCCTTATGAGCGCGCCCAATATAATCAGCGTCATCAAAGACCGCGGATCCATAACCGGCAATTTTACGCGGCGCGAGGCGATAGAGCTTGCCAACGCGCTCAACAATCCGCTCTCGGTCGGCCTCAAACGCACGTCGCTCAACGAGGTCGGCCCGTCGCTCGCCGACACCGCGAGGGAGAGTTCAATGGTCGCAGCCGCAATCGGCTGCGCGGCGACCATTCTCTTCATGATCTTCGTTTACCGCGGAATGGGCCTTATCGCTGTGGTATCCGTGCTCGTCAACGTACTGATAATAGTAGGGGTTCTCGCGAGCTTCAAGGCCACTATGACGCTGCCGGGAATCGCGGCGCTCGTGCTCACCGTAGGCATGGCGGTAGACTCAAACATTCTCGTATTCGAGCGAATGCGGGAAGAGTCGAGGCGCGGAAAAAACCTGTGGAGCTCTCTGTCCGCCGGCTACGAAAGGGCGTTTTCGACGATTGTCGACGCGAATTTGACAACCTTGATATCCGCCGGCACGCTCTGGGCTTTCGGCACGGGGCCGGTCAAGGGCTTCGGCCTGACGTTGGCGATAGGCATATTCACGACCCTTTTCTGCTGCCTGATTCTAAGCCGCGCTCTTCTCGAGCTTTGCATAAAAAACAATTACATCAAAAAGGCGCTTTCGAGGGGCGTAATATCCGGAGACGCGAATTTCCCGTTCCTCAAATATGCGAAAGCGTCGTTTATAATATCTTGGACTATCGTCATTTTCGGCGTGGCGATTCTGATATACCGCGGGGACAAAACGCTCAGCATAGACTTCGTCGGCGGCGACATAGTGTCGCTGTCGTTCAATCCCGACAAGAAGCTGCCAATCGAAAAAATAACGGATTTGAGCACTTCCACTTCCGACGAGGGAATCGGCGAAATCCAGGCGTCATACCAGATAGACTTGGCGACGCGCTCCGAACATCTAGTCCTCCAAGTCGAAAGCGAAAAGGGGCAGAGGGTTTTCGACATGCTCGCGCAGAAATTTCCGGAAGCCGATCTCAAGCTCATAAGCCAGCAGAGCATAGGCGCTTCCGTGAGCGGCGAAATCACGCGCGACGCGTTTATAGCGATAGGCCTTTCGCTGTTGCTGATTCTCGTCTATGTCGCGGTCAGATTTGAGCTCAGCTACGGCATAGGCGCGGTTATAGCGACTTTCCACGACGTCGTGATAACGATAGGCCTATATGTGATATTCGGGCTCTTCGGCGTTGGTACGGGGCAGTTTTCGGCTCCGATGGTCGCCGCAATCCTTATGGTAATGGGGTATTCCATAAACGACAAGATTGTCGTATTTGACCGCATACGCGAAGAGTTGAAGCTGAAGCCCTCGATGTCGCTAAAAGACATTATCAATTATTCGATAAACAAGACAATGTCCCGAACGATTTTGACGAGTTTCAGCACGTTTTTGGCGGCTGCCGCGCTCTTCTTCTTTGGAACCGGCATTATCGTAGACTTTTCCCTCGTATTTATGCTCGGCATAATAGCCGGCACTTTTTCCTCGATATTTATCGCAAGCCCGGTGTTCTACTGGTGGAACAGGGGCAACCGCGACCGCGTGGAAAAAGAGGAGCCGATGCCGGAACGCTCCTGGGAGTGATTTCGCAACCTCCGCCGAAGGCCGCGCTTGTCGCCTTCGGCGGAGCGGCCAATGCCGTCTTCGCCGCGTTTCAATTAAAATCGAGTCGTTGTTTTGCGGCGGTTTTTGCGCCTTCCCGTATGTTTTGCCGCGCATGGGGCGTTATTCTTTGCGGCGGCGCGATTCGCTTTCGCAAAGCCTTTCGCAACTCTCCCCATGCGTCCGCAGTCCGCAAAGCGGGCGCGGCGGAATGGCGGACATCCGGCAAATATCGCTTTCCGCGGCTCTTGCCGCGCATTGCGCAGCTATTTGAGTTTTTCTATCGCGTCCGCAATTTCCCCGCGGCGCGCTTGTATGGGAGCTTGGTCAAGGGAGTATTCGGTCATGGAAGCGGTTATGCTTTCGGGGACGGATAGCAGGCTTTCGATTTCCGCGCGCGTTTTCGCGTCGAGAGTTCCGGACTTTTCCCGCAGCAGGTTTTTGAGAATCGCGAGATACCCGTAGTCTTCCACGCCTTCGCGCAGCATTTCAAGGCGCATCGTCCCGACCGCTTCGTCTCCGGCTTCGGCGGGTTCCCCGCGCGCGAGCGATTCCGGAGGATAGAAGAGCCTGCCGTCGCCGTTGCCCCATGCGTTTTTTGTCCCCTCCGGAAGGCCGTATCCCGTAGCCCAGCTCATCGGGTCAAAGTACGGGTTTTGCAGGCGGTCCGGATAGGCGGTGCGGCTGCTCATATAAGTGGAGCTCCATATTAGTATTCCGGAAACGTCGTATTTGAAGCTTTGCCAGAGCCATGCGCGCAGGTCTATTCCCGGGTGGTCCACAAAAATTCCGACGTACGGCGCGCGCGGCTGCATGCATATGTACCACCATATTTCCTTGCCTTTTTTTATCTGTTCGGCGCATGCGGCGGGCGAGTGTTCGCGCGTGACGGGGCACCAGATGTCCACGCAGTCTTCGAGCTCCTTTGCCGGATGTTCGGTGAGCATGGTTTTGATGTTCGGAGCGTGCCGCTTTATCTTGCCCAATTCGCGCTTCACGAACGGATAGTCTCTTTCCTCGGGTTCGTCGAAAGTGTAGGTGTAGAAAATATTTTCCCATCCGTTTTCAACGATGTGCCTGTCGATTTGCCCGAGGTAGTCGGCGAGCGTCTCCTCATAGCGCGGGTTGCCCTCGGAGATTTCGCGGATTTTCGCCTTTGTGCGCGTGTGGAAAGATCCCCCGCCTATGCCCTCAACCCGCAGCTGTATGGCGTTGACGCGGAATTTTTCGACGAGCTCGCGCGTCTTTTGGTCGAAATTCTTCCAGTTGAAGACGATTTTCGGGGTTTTAGACTTGTCGCCCGACGGATACTCAAATCTAAATTCGGGGGCGAGGGCGTTGTACGGCGAAATCCCCGCTTCCGAAAGCTTGCGCCCGAGCTGTGCGGCGACCTTGCCCCTGGCGGCTTTCGGATCCTTGTAATACGGCAGAAGGTTGCCCTCAAACGCCCCGACCGCCGAGCGGACGGCGGGGGTGTCGGGCAGCCTGAATCCGTAGACGCGCAGCGTCACGGGAATTTTTCGCGATTCCCCTCCGGCGGAAATTTCGAGCTCGCCGCGGTAGGTTCCCCCTTGCGCGTCGGGCGGGACAAAGAACCTCAACCACACCGGCTGGGTGGAGTTTTCCGCCGCTTCAAATTCGCCGGATTCCATGCGAAAGAGCGGGTCGGGCCAGTCGCCCCTCTCGCCGAGAGCGTCAGTCGGATTGGATATCGGAACGTATCCGACGCGGAACATATCGACGTTTTCGGCGGGTATTTTTGCTCCGGTTTCGGGATTTTCCAGATCGGAGACTTTTATTCGCGCGCGCGCTTTCCCCTTTTGCGGCCTGAACGCGAGCTGCACGGCCTCGCGCTCGTTCGCGGCGGCGGAGACGGATATTGCCGCTTTCTCCGATTTCGGCGCGGGGCAGCTCCTTGCGAGCTTCGCCGCTGGCGAGGTCTCCCACGCAGCCAACCCGCCGATATCCGGGCAGATTCGCGCTCCGTACGGGTCGCGGGCGAGGAGGCATTTGTTTGATTCCTTCGCGCGGTATTCCGCCGACCAAGCTCCGGACGACACGCAAACCCTTTTCATATCCGCGAGTTTCGCCGGAAGCGGGATTTTTACGGAATTCCAACCGCTTTGCAAATCGGCGCGAACGGCGGTTTCGGACTTTTTCGCGTCCAAATCCTCGAAAGAAGCGCGAAATTGCGCCTTTTTCGGCGATTCGGCGAAGATTTTGAGCGCGATTTCCGCGGAATCCGGCCCGACGCTTTTTCTTTCGATTTTGATTTTGTCCGACAAGCGGGCCCGAAGCTCCCCCGCGAGTTTCCCTTCAGCGTCGGGCGGGTTTTCTCCGACGGCGGCTCTGTATTTAAGCATGTTTATCTGCATGGCGCCGTCCTTTTCGCCTGCGGCGGCTATTTTCAGAAAAATTTTTTTCGCCGGAAAAAGCTTTTGCGGCAGTTTTGCCGAATATGCGGATTTGCCCGAAAATTCCGCAACTTCCACGAATTTTTCGCCGTCGGTTGACGCCGAGAGGCGCGCCGAAAGTTTGGAAGGATTGTGGCAGACGGAAATTTCCGCCTCCGCCGATCTCTGTTTTAATCCGGCCGCTTCAAACTCGAAGACTACGTCCGCCCCGCGCGGAATCACCCAGCGGTTTTCATTAAAGCGCGCGCCGCCGCCGGTCGAAATTTTCTGGAAAGCGTCGTAGCCGAACTGCCATTGCGAATCGCAGCGGTAGAATCCGCCCTTCAAGGATTCGCTCGGCGAGAGCGCGGGGGAGGCGGAAACGGGAAAATATTCCAAAATTTCGGCATTTTTGAATGCGAGCCTGCCGTCCGCGTTCCATCCGCCCAAGCGGACGGTCAATTGGGAAGGGGTCGGGTTTGAGGTTGTGGCGAAGACAGTTTCGCATTCTGAAAATTCTTTCCCGTTTTGCCAAAACGACTTGTTTATGAATTTAGTGCCGGATATTATCCCTCCGGACGCGGTGTCGGCGGCGGCGAGAAATTTTAGGATATACGCGGAGGAGGGTTCGAGGTTTGCGCGCGCGGCAAATCCCGCCGAGGCGTCGCCGAATTTTCCGCTGACGGACATTTCCCCGTTTTCGGATATTTGCGCCCCGATGCTGCCGGAGGTCCCGAAAGGCTTCCATTCGAGGTTTTCGTTTGCGGCCGCCGAAAGAGCGGCGGGCGCAAACGCGGCGGTTTTTGCGATATTTGTAAATTTCATATTTATGCCATATTCAGAGTTGCCGCCGCCGCGCAAATTTCGCGGGACAAAATTTAAGTTAGGCATAAATCGGCAAAAGGCAAACAAGTTTTCTCCCCGCTTTTACGCGGCTAAGATTTCCGGCGCAAAAATCCGAGTTTTTTTGACTAAATTGTTTGCGTTGCGCCTTTCCGGGCGCGATACTTTCGAACATGCGACGCTTATGTGTTTTTATCGCGGCTTTTGCCGCATATGCCGCGCTCTTTGCCGATTCCGCAGATTTTGAAAAAATCTTTCGGGAGCGCGCGAAGTCTTGCGCAACCGTAAAATACATTTTTGAGGCCGAGGAGATCCGCAGGGAAATCACCGTTTCCGGAACCGTGGCGACAAAGGACGGGATAATTTTGCTGCCGTCCTCCGCGGTTCCGTATTACTGGCGCCCGTCGAACCTCAAGGATTTCCGCGTGTTCTTCGACGGCGGGGACTCCGACGGGTACCGCGCGGATTTCCTCGGCGTGGACGTCCAGTGGTCCGCCTATTTCATAAAACTGCGCGACGGGCTTCCGGAGGGCCTGCGGCCGGTGACGGATTTCAAAGAAGCGGGGCTTTTTGTCGGCAAGGACCTCTGGGGCGCCGCCCTCGCGCCCGATCTCGACAGCGCGCCGCTGCTTTACAGATCGTACGTGGCGGTCTCGGGAATGTCGGAGAAAGACGAGGCCGTATGCGCGCGGCCCGTTGCGGGGACGGGCCTTCCGTCGTTCGATTCCTCCGGCAATTTCGCGGGCTGGGGACAGAACGCGGCGGTCGACGCGTACACCTTTTATTTTCGCAACGGCGACAGCGGCCCCATCGAACTCTGCGACGACCTTGTCACGCGAGTGCTTATCCCGGCGGAAAACTTCCGGAAAATTCTCGAAAGGGTTCCGTCGAGGCCCGAGGGCGACAAAATCGGATGGCTCGGCATAGCGGATTTTCAGGCGGTCAAGCGCGACGCCGCAAAATTTTTGGGCATCGAGAAAATCGGCGCGGTGGCGGTCGGAAGGGTATTCGACGGCTCCCCCGCGGATAAGGCCGGAATCAGGAGAGGCGACATAATCGTCTCTTTCGACGGGATAGATCTGCCGAGGATGAAGTCCGACGCAAACACGCTCGCGTCTTTCATATTCAAAATGGAGGGCATGAAGCCCGGGCAGAAGCACAAGCTCGGCGTGCTGCGCGGCGACAAAACCGTATCCGTTGAGTTTGAGGCCGCCGCGTACCCGCTCGAATTTCGCGAAAGCCGCCACGCCTATTTCAAGCGGCTCGGGTTTTCCGTGCGCGAATTTGTGATAGACGACGCCTTGGCGCGCAAAATGCAGAAGCCTGCGATGGACGCGCCCGTAGTGCAGTTTGTCAAGCCCAACAGCCCCGCGAGCTCCGCGCAGCCCAACGGCCTCGGGCAGTCGGAGATAATCAGGGAGATAAACTCCGTGCCGGCAAAGTCGTACAGCCAGGCGGTGGAGATTCTCTCCAAGATAAATTCGGACGAATCCGCCAAGGATCTCGTGATTCTCTCTGAGGACTACAAGGAGACAAAGCTTTTGAGGATAAAGCTCGACTGACAATGAGAACGCTCTTGCTTATAATGGCGGCCGCAACTACGGCGGCGGGGGATTTCGGCGAAATCGACGCGGCGCCGAGGCTAAGATAACCCTTGCCAACTCACGCGAAAAATTCGCGGAGGAGGCGCGGACGCTCGACGCAGAAATTTCCGCATCCAAGGCGTTGCGCGCGGAGCTTGAAAGGCGGGTGGCGGCGCTCGAAAAGAGGCTCGCCAAATCCGCAGAAAACGACGCCGCGGCCGGGGAAAAAATCGCGCGCGACGAAAAAAGTTTTGCCGAAATATCCAAGATTCTCGACGCGCTCTACGCGCGGCTTTCGGAAAGGCTCGCCGCAGCGAAATCGGGCGTGTTTCCGCTTTCAAAGGCGGAATTTGCGGCGAAGCCCCCGAACGAAAAGTTCAGGGAGTTCGCCTCGCTCTACGCCCGCGCCGCGGCGGCAGACCGCGCGTATTCCGACGAGGCGGGCGGCGTCAAAACGGGGATTTTTCTGCCGGCTTCGGGGGCCGAGAGAGAGGGCGGGATAGTTTGGCTTAGAGCGGGCGGCGGCGCGGAGGGCGGAAAATGAGGCGGATTTTTGCAGCGGCGGCCGCTTGCGCGTGCGCATGCGCTTTCGCGTCGGACTTGAAGACGTCCGCGTACGAGTCCGCGCGCGCCGCCGAGGGCGAG
>CAJMOT010000005.1 GCA_905214995.1 uncultured bacterium
CAGTACCCGCGGATGCTGAAAGCCTCCGGCGACGCGATGTGGGCCGAGGGCACGAACGCTCTGATAATCCACAGCTACGTCCACCAGCCGTTTGTCAACGCGCGCCCCGGGCTCGCGCTGGGGCCGCACGGCTCGCACATAAACGCGAACACGACGTGGTGGAACGACGGCAAAGCGTGGGTCGGCTATATAAATCGCGCGCAAACGCTCTTGCAGCGCGGGCGCACTCCTTCCGACGCGCTGGTTCTCGCGGGGGAATCGCGCCCCAATGTCCGCACCAGAAGGCAGAACTACGACAAGCCGCTGCTCGAAGCCGGCTACTTCTTCGACTTCTGCTCCTCCGACGACCTCGCGGACTCCATACGCTTGGAGAACGGGAAAATCGTCGCCCCGTCGGGCGTGAAGTACTCCGCGTTTTCTCTCGGCGGCGAGAGATACCCGACACTGCGGACGCTCAAAACCGTCAAAAAAATGCTCGACGCGGGGGTTTGCGTATGCGGCGAACGCCCGCTCGGCAGCCCGTCGCTCTCCGACGACGACGCCGAATACGCAAAACTCGTCGGGGAAATATGGGGCGCCGACGCGGGCTCGAAATCCCCGCGCAAAGTAGGGAGCGGAACGCTCTATCCCGAAAATTCCGCCGCGCGCGCCGTCGCCGATTTGAAAATCGTCCCCGCGCTGAAAACGCCGGACGGCTTCCGCTCAACCGCGCGCTCCGACGGAAGCGCCGACATATTTTTTATCGCCAACCGCTTAAAGTCGCAAAATTCCGGACTCTTCCGCCTCCGCTCGGACGGCGAAAAATTCCCCGAAATCTGGGACGCCGCCACCGGCGAAATATCCCCCGCCCCGCAGTGGGAATACTCCGGCGGCTCGGTGAACCTATCCCTAAACTTCGCTCCGGAAGAGTCTAAATTCGTGGTGTTGCGCAAGGGCGGGAAAACCGCGCATTTCCGCGAATTTTCGCCGAAGCTCTCCGCATCCGCATCGGAACAATCCCCTGTCGAAATCATAGAGGCCGAATACAGGCTTCTGGGCTCAAACGGCGGCGGCAAGGACGTGAAGGAGATTCTGCAAAAGGCGGCGAACGCCCCGTTCAGAGTCTCCAACAAACTGCTCGGCGACCCATTCCCGAACAAGTACAAGGAGCTTCATTTCAAATACGGGGCCGGCGGGCGCGAATTTGAGGAAACCCTCCGCGAGGGCGCGGAATACTGCTGGAAGGGAACGGAATGGGAGACGCCGCCCGCCATATCCCCCGCGATTGTAGGAGGCGAGCCGGCGGTCGTATTCGGCGCGGACGGCTCGGCGGAAGGGACGCTCTCGAACGGCTCGAAATTCTCCGCAAAAGCCGAAAATCTTCCGAAGCCGATAGACCTGTCCTCCGGCTGGACGGTCGAATTCGCAAAAGACCTCGGCGCGCCCGAGGGGAAAACGCGCTTCGACAGGCTCGAATCGTGGACGGAAAGGCCGGAGCCCGGAATAAAGTATTTTTCGGGAACCGCCAAGTACGAAAAATCTTTCGACGTGCCGCCGGAATTTTTCGCGAAAAACCGCAGGATAATACTCTCGCTCGGCGAAGTGCGCGAAACCGCGAGGGTCTCGGTGAACGGAAAGGACGCGGGCGTCCTCTGGAAAATTCCCTACGAGGCGGACATAACGGAACTCTTGAAGGAGGGCGAAAACTCCGTGGAGGTGTCCGCGACAAACCTCTGGTACAACAGGCTGGTCGGCGACGACATAAAATCTCCGAGAAAGCCCCTGACGACGCCCCAATGGATTCTCGACGGCAAATCCCGCCCAGACGACGGCTCGCGCCACACTTTCACGCTGAGCAAAGGCTGGGATGAAAATTCAAAGCTCGAGCCCTCCGGACTCATCGGCCCCGTACGGCTGCGCTCCGTCGAAATCTCAAAAGCCGAATAGCGCGGTTGGGAATTTCGATAGCCTTTCAATTCCAAGCCCCGCGGCTTTCCCCGCGGGGCTTTTCCGCGTCCGCAAAAGATCCGGACGGGAAAAATCGCGCGAAAAAATTTCGGGAATTGCAATCGGCGGAAGTTTTCGCGAAAATCCCGGCATGCTAAAAATAAAACGCCTTTCGGCATTCTGCGCGCTCGCTGCGGCCAGCGCGGTTTCGTGCTTCGGCGGAAGCTCTCCGGAGGAGGCAATGTGGAACTCCGCATGGACGCGCTTTTTCAGCCCCAAAACGGAAGTGTTCTACGACCTCATCACCTCTTACGACCCGCAAAAATCCCTCGAATTTGTCCCGACCGCCGGAGAGATAGAAAGGCTTTCCAAAGTCAACCCCAACGGCTATTCAACGGGAATGGAGGACGGCATGATTCTCGGAGGAATAATGATGTGCGCGGTTCTCGACAAATACGAGACGACGAAAGACCCGTCGCTCAAAAAATTCGCCGACGCTATCGCGCGCGGAATGGCAAGGTGCGCCCTCTCGCCCAAGGCGCGCGGGTTCGTCGCCAGGGCCGTGAGCGTCTCCGACGGGCGGTCGTTCTTCCCGTCCACTTCGCGCGACCAGTACACGCACTGCGTCCACGGGCTGTACAAGTACTTCAAAAGCCCGCTCGCGACCGCCGAAGGCAAAAAGCTCGCCGCCGAAATATGCGCCGCCGTAGCCGACAGAATGCTCGAAAACGTCAGGCCCGAAACGAATTACGACGCCCTCAACGCGGACGGCTCGCCGTCGACCCGCGGGCTTTCGAGAATGTGGAATGTCGCCCCCCACGAGGCCGCCCGCCTGCCGATGATCTACGCGGTCGCCCGCTTTATGACGGGCGACGAAAAGTACGGGAGGGAATGCGAAAAATACGCGGCGGAGGCTGTCGCCCAATCGAAAAAATTTTCGCGCAAGATGGCGCCGTGGGCGCAGCTGCAAATGCAAGCCTCCCTCGAAGTCCTGCGAGACTTCGCGGAAACGGACGCGCAGAGGGAGGAAATCGTCGGAATTATGCGCGAAGTCTCCAAGCTCGCCGCCGAAAGGCTGCGCGGGGCGGTTTCGGGACTCCTCGACCCGAAGCTCGACCTCTACCGCCTGCCGCCGAACCCGCAAAAAATGCCGCTCTCTCCCGAGGGCAAGCCCGAGATCGGGGAATTTTTCGAAGGGCCGCACCGCAAGGCGAGATATTTCGGGGAGATGGCGCTGACCATGCTCGCGCTCGGCGGCGGCGGATTCGACGAGAGCTCTGCAAAACTTCTCGCCGAGCCGTTCGGGAAAATCGACTACGGCAGAATGACGAGCTGCGCCGTGATCTTCCACCTCGCGACATACTGGAGCGCGAAAAAGGCGGGCGCGCTGGAATAGCGGGAAAGAAAAGCCCCTCACCGCCGCCCGAAGGCGCCGGAATCCTTCGCTCCGGCGGCCCGCAATACGTTGCCGGCCGCGACGACATTCTCCGCCTCCGCTGACGCCAAAACCCCGCACTCGGCGGGAAAGCCTGCGGTTACGGTATTGTTTACGATACGCGCGCCCTTCACGTCGCCCGCAAACACGCAAGCCGCATAGCTTTTGGCAGAATCGGATGAAATCTCGATTTCGTTGTCCCTGAACACGAGATTTTCCCCTACGTTCGCGAGCCACGCGAGCCCGCGCAGATTCTTAAAGCGGTTTTTCTCCACCAGAATGTCGCGCGACGCGCACCTCGCGGGCGCCTTGAAGCCGCTCGCGGGGTCTACCGTCGCTCCGGAAAATATTTCGGCGACCCACCCGAGAGTTTTGTCCGATTTCCCGTTGCAGTTTTCAAAAACGCACCCGCGAACCACGGCGTTGGAGCACCCGCCGCCCTCCGCCCATTTGTCGACGGTGTACGCCAGCTGGAATTTCAGCGGTATGGACGGGCCGTTTGCAAAGCGGCAGTTTTCCACGGTGACGTTCTTGCCCTGAAAAATGGCGCGTCCGTAGAAATTTTCAAACGTGCAGCCCCTCACGAGAATATTGCCGGTGGCCGCCGAACTCTTGGAGACCCAAAATCCCGCGCCCTTTTGCTCCGGCAGGGGGGAGTCGAGCTCCAAAATCTCCCCCCTTGCCTCCGATACGCGCGCGGAATACCCCGCAGGAGAGCAGTCGCCGTAAAAGAGCTCCAAAACGTCGCCCGCCTCGGTTCCGAAGTAGCGGTTGCCCCTCTTGTTCGATATTCTCAAAACCCTGTCGGAAACTTTCTCGGCGAAAGTCATGCGGTCGTGCAGGTTTATTATGTCGTCCTGATTCATCGAAAACGCGCAATTTATTATTTTGCAATACCCGAGGGAATCCGCCGAGTGTATGACGTCCGCAGTGGAAGTGCACGGCCGCCTGGCGCCGCCCGCGGGCGGGACGACGTTGAAGTTCTCAAGTTTCCAATACTTTTGCGCGCCGGCTATGTACACGGCCATTCCGCGGCAGGAATACACGTCTATGTCTTCAAGGGTCAGGTGGACGTTGGAATCGAGGTTGAAGGCGTTTTTGCCGTAATAGTAGTGCATGAGCCTGTACATTCCGCCGACTTTCGCCGCCCTGTGGTTGTATGCGCCGGCCCTTTCGGTGAATTTGCCGTCATAGGCGTCCGAGACGGGGACGCCCTCCGCCTTCGTCGAATGGTATATGCGCGCCCTGTTCGGAGAGAGCCATTCGCTCTTGGCGCCGAAATGCCCCTCCGACGGCCCGAACCAGAAAGCCGCGCCCTCGCAGAATCCGTCGAGAGTGTCGGACACGGGCATCATCACCTGCACGGGCATCGGCCTGCCGTAAAGCGGATATTTTTCATAGCCGACAAACTCGACGTCGAAATACGGGGGCTTTCCGCCCTCGGCGGGCTTTTTGTCAGTTATCCTCACGAACGCGCCGAGCGGGTCGCTTTCCCAGTCCCAGTCGATTTTCAGGCCGGATATGCGGACGCGCAGACAGTTTTTCACCATAAAATTCGCGGCGTCCTCCACGACCGCATGCTGCGGGAGCAACGAAAGATCGCTCGGCCTGCGGAACACGAGCGTCGCCCCGCGCCCGTCGATTTCAAAGTCTTCAAAACCGTCCATCTCAATGCCCCTGCTGCCGAAACACCTGTACGTCCCCGGGGCGAGCGCGAGCTTCGACGCCCCCGTTTTCCTGCAATGGGCGAGCGCCCTGTTTATCGCCGCCGCGCAGTCGTCGTTTGCCTCGTCAAACCCGAAATCCGCCGCGAAAACCGTCGCCGAATTTTTCGGCCTTGGCAGCTCAACCTCGAAATCGGGCGCGCCCGACGGCAGATTCGGGAATCCGCCGCCATACCGCGCGCAATCCGCCCCGTACGGAAAATACTTCAACCCTCCGGATTCCGCGGCGCTCCTCGGCGCGTCGGCGAGGACGGATTTCGGCGCGCTCTCCGGAGCGGGCCCGGGCGGCGGGAAATCCGCGCACCCGCACAAAAATGGCAGCGCGGCGGCGGAAGCGAATATGGCGTTTTTCATGGCAGCCGTTATTTTCATGGCAACCGTTATAATATGCGCGCCGCGGCGGGCAATATTTTTCGAGCGGAAGAAAATCCGCGCTTGCCGACGCCGCAAGTTCCGCCCCGCCCGCAAATTAAATTTTGCCGCGGCAATATGTCCGGATTTATCAAACCTGTCGGAGGTGAATCCGCAGCCTTAGAACTCGGACTTCGGGCGAGGGGTTAAATATGGACAACGCTCAAAAATGGAAACTGAATAAAAGGGAAATAACGATAATCGCGGTTCTGACCGTTTTCATGCGCGGGTTCGGCGCGGGCGGAAGCGCGTTTTCGGCGATATTCATGGCCAATTCCGCGGCGATAATAGGGGTCGCTTTCTTCATTTCGGGAAAGAGCGGCCAAAATAAGTCCGAAGCCTATTTGAAGATTTCGTTTGCGGGAATGGCGGCTCTCTCCGCCGCGCTCGTCGGCGTTTCGCTGTTCGCGAAAAACCCGTGGGCGGCGGCCGAGATACCGTTTTGCGAGGTTCGCGCTGGGCGCTCTATTTCCGATTACGACAAACCTCGCCCTTAAGCCCTTTTCTGGGACGGACAAAAGCGGCACGGCGGCGTCGCCGTTCGGATTTTTCCAACTGGCCTCGCATTTCTGTTTACGGCGGCGGCCAACCGGCTCTTCGACGACCCCCTCGCGCTGGTGTCGGCGTCGCGGCTGGCGTGTTCCATCGTTGGAATAGCTCCCTACGCGATGCGGCGCAAAGGCGCGGAGAGCCGCCCTTGAAATTTTCCCGCGCGCGAAGCGCGGAAAAGCAAACCGCTTTCTCTGGGGCCGCGCGCCGCGCGGAAAACGCCCCGACGAAAGCGGAAAGCGCGCCCGATTCCTCAGATTCCGTCGGAACGGAGGAAATCCGCCCCCAGCCGCTCGGGGCTCTTCCCCGCGCGGCGCGCGGCGTCGGCGAGTTCCGCATAATTTTCGAATTCCAGGACTGACACCGTCGCGCGCGAAAACGGCTTAGGCAGAATAAACTTGTCCCACGCTGCCCCGATCGTCCAATACGACGACGGGGTTATGCGCAGAAAAAGTATCCGCGCCCCGCTGCCCTTTGCCACGGGAAGAAAACCCGGCTTGCATTGGTAGCGCGGCCCCCTCGGGCCGTCGGGGGTTATGAAAATGTCGGACGTCTCGCGCAGGGTTTCGACCATCGAAATTATGGCGTGCGCTCCGCGCCTCTTGCTCGAGCCCCGCACCGTCCCTATGCCCAAAAACCTGAAAAACGCGCAGAGCCACGCGCCGTCGCGACTGGCGCTTACGAGCCCCGACATCGGCAGCCGCGGGCGGAAAATATATTTGCACATAGGCAGAAAGAAAATCCTGTTGTGCCATGCCAGCCCTATGAGCCTGCGCGGGTCTTTCAGCCTTGCGAGCGCCGCCGCGTCCTCGGCTTCGAGGCGCACGGTGGCCTGCCACAAGCGCACCGCGACGTAGACCGGAAAGAGCAAAACGTAGTGCCTCCATGTGGGCTGCGATATGTCCGTATGCGGTTCCATGAAAGAGACGTTTTATGTTTTTTGCCGCGCGGAAGTCGAATATAAAATGCCGCCGCCCCGCGGAAGGCGCGGCGGAACCGCGCCGAAACCGGCAACGCAAAAATAAAAAATTTCAAAAAACGAATTGACAGCAAACCCGCAATATGCCTGAATAATATTTCAAAATTCAAGGGGTGGTAGTTCAGTCGGTTAGAACGCCTGCCTGTCACGCAGGAGGTCGCGAGTTCGAGTCTCGTCCATCCCGCCACTTTAAAAAAAACGCAATCCGTGAGGGGTTGCGTTTTTTTTGCGGCGCGGCGAGGCGAGAGGCGAATGGGATTTTTGCAACGCAAAAACCCGACAGGGCAAGCGCAGCGCAGTCCAATTCGCCGCGATGTCCATCCCGCCACTTTAAAAAAAACGCAATCCGTGAGGGGTTGCGTTTTTTTGCGGCGCGGGCGGGACGAGGGGCGAACGGGCGGAGCGGGCGCAAAAGTCGGGTCAACGCCAAAAATCGCGGAATACGTTCTTTTAGAACTTAGGATATTCGCAGATTGGCGCCGCATTTCACAAGAACCGTCAGGAGACAATGCCGGTTCGCGCTTGCATTCGCAAACCGCCCCTCCATTGCGGGCTTTTGCCATCGCAAAAAATCCCGTTCGCGAACTTGATTGCCTGGCGGCAAACTCCATAAATGAATTTAGAAAAGCGAAAAAAACCTCTTATAGACGTAATAAGAGCCCCGTTTCTGGAAGGCGAGCCGCCGTATTCCGGAGCCTCCTTTATGAACGAAACGCATATTCAAATATGCGTAAAAAATTTAAGCGCGATAAGGGGATATTTTATTCCTCCGCAGTTTAAAAAAATGTTAAGAAATGCGCGAACTCCGCGCTTGGATAACTCATCTGAAAAGCGCTAAGCGGCCTTGAAATTCGCCGCCTCGCATGAAATCGCATAAGGGCGGCAATTCTACGCGCAGAAATAGGCGGGAACTTTTTTCTCAGATTGGCGCCGAACTTAGCGGCAGCCGACCGCTTAAACGGATAAAATTTCGCGAAAGACAAAAGACGCCGCTCAAGAATTTCCATACATAGATTGGAAAAATTTCCCAAACGAAAATTCGCCATAGGATCGCAGAACGGCAACGCTGATTTTTCCGATTCGGAAAATTCTTTCAAAACCATCCGGTTTTATAGGCGCACAAAAAAGCTCCCGTGCTGCGGGAGCTTTCTTAGCGTCGGCGCGCCGCGCGCGCGAGGTTCCGGCTATTCGGCGCGCTTGCCGGCCCAGCTGTCTACGCCCATGACGAGCTTTTTGTCGTCGCCGGCGAATTCGAGGGCGCGGACGAATTGGAAGGCGTTGTTTTCCTCCTCGACCTGCTCTTTGAGGAACCACGCGAGGAAATCGCAGGTCACCCTGTCCTTGTCCTCCTCGGCGGCGTCGCAGATTTTTTCAATCTGGGCGGTCACTTTCAGCTCGTGCTCGTAGGCGGCTTTGAAACCGTCGAGCGGCGAGGCGAAAACGTCGGTTTCGGGCTTCCGGACATCCGAAAACTTGAACTGCGCCCCCCTTTCTACGAGGTATTCGTAGATCTTGTCCGCGTGCTCCATTTCCTCTTTGGCCTGCATGCGCATCCATTTGGCGACGCCCTGGTACGGCGTAAGCCTCATGCTCGCGCTTATGGCGAAGTATATGTGGGCCGCGTACAGTTCGTTGTAAAACTGTTCGTTGAGCAGATCCGACACTCTCTTGGTTATTTTCATGATTATTCCTTTTTTTGCGTAAAATTATCCGGATTATAATTGCATATTAATGATTGAATCCGGCCTCGGAAGTCAAGAAAAGATTGAGAAATTCGGAAGCCCCGGTGGGACTACGGGCGCTTTTTCCGGCGCGGCGCTCCTGCCCAAAAATATCGAGAGCGTCCTGCTGCACACGTTGAGCAGGCGGGAGATTTCCGACTTGCTCAAACCCGCGCGGATATAGCTTTCTATCAGCTCCTCCTTGCCGGAGAGCATCAGCCTCTTGGCGCTGCTGCCCTTCGGCCTGCCGAGCGGCAGCCCGTCGTCCCTGCGGCGGGCGAGAGCCTCCTTGGCGCGCTGGGATATCAGGTTGCGCTCGATCTCCGCCGACAGTCCGAGCGCGAACGCCAGAACCTTGGAATTTATGTTGTCGCAAAGCTCGTAATTTTCCTTGACGGCTATTATCTTTACGAGACGCTCCATGCAAATATGCGTTTTACCTTTGGAAAGACTTGGCGAGACAGGCGCAATCCCGCGATTATTGCATGACGCTTAAATGTTAAGCCGCATTTCGGCAATTTTTTATGCCCGGGACGCGCGGGCGAAAAAAATGCGGGCAGGAATAGGCAATTTTTTGAAAGTAATATGTATTTACCGAGCGCGGGCAAAGGGATAAAATCAAACCCGCAAAAAAAGAAAGGACCGCTTATGAACAGAAAGGAATTCATCAAGGGAACTCTAATGGCGGCAGTCGCCGCGGCCGCCCCCGCGAGGGGATTTTCGGAGGCGATTTCAAAAGTCGGGGCAAACGGGCCGAAGGTCTATTTTACGAAAGACATATCGCCCCGCGGGCTGCTTGCGGCGTACAAGGCGCTCGGTTTCGACGCGCGCGGAAAGGTGGCGGTAAAATTCCACTCGGGCGAGCCCGGGGGACACAATTTTCTGACGCCAGACTTCATTAAGCCCGTCGTCGACTATGTCCGCGGGACGCTCGTGGAGTGCAACACCGCGTATCCGGGCAGGCGGAATACGACCGAAAAACACGCCAAGGCGATAGAGGAGCACGGCTTCCCGAAAATCGCGCCCGTCGACATAATGGACGCCGACGGAGACATGGAGCTTCCGGTGCCCGGCGGGTTGCAAATAAAAAAGAATTTCGTGGGAAAGCGCTTCGCGGACTACGACTCCGTAGTAGTGCTATCGCACTTCAAAGGGCACCAGATGGGAGGTTTCGGAGGCGCGCTCAAAAACATTTCCATAGGGATCGCCTCGTCGCACGGCAAGGCCTACATCCACGGGGCCGGCGACCCGAACCACATGTGGGACTGCGAGCAGAACAAGTTTCTCGAATCCATGGCGGACGCGTGCAAGTCGGTTGTGGATTTCAAGAAGGGCGCGCTGGCGTACGTGAGCGCGATGAAAAACCTTTCGATAGACTGCGACTGCAACAACCACCCCGCCACCCCCGAAATGGCCGACATAGGCATTCTCGCCTCGCTCGACCCCGTCGCCCTCGACCAGGCCTGCGCGGATCTGGTCTACGCCTCCAAAGACCCGGGCAAAGCCTCGCTCATAAGGCGGATGGAATCGCTGAACGCCGTCCACATTCTCGAAGCCGCGGAAAGGCTCGGGATAGGCTCGCGCAAATATTCGCTCGTCGGGCTCGACGGATCGGAACTCAAAGCGGGGGACATAGCGTGAACAGGTCGGATTTTTTGAAGGCGATTCTGCCGATTGCCGCGGTCTCGGCGTTTGCGGAAACTGCTCCCGCGCGCAAGACCGCCGTCGTGTTTTACTCGTGGAGCGGAAACACGCGCGAGTTTGCGCGCGCCATAGGAGAGGCGGCCGGCGCGGACGTGTTCGAACTCGAGCCCAAGACAAAATACTCCGACAATTACGGCGTCGTCGTCAAGCAGGCCAAGCGCGAGCTCGAAGAGCAGTACAAGCCGCCGCTCAATTCCCTTCCCGACATGTCCAAATACGCTGCCGTGTATTTGGGCACGCCGAACTGGTGGGGCACCATGTCGTCGCCCGTGAGGACTTTTGTAGCGTCCGGCGCGCTCGAAGAAAAGCGGATTATCCCGTTTATCACCCACAGGGGCAGCCGCTGGGGGAATTTTCCGGCGGATCTTAGAAAGGCGTGCCCGAAATCCGAAATCGCGGATGGCATGGCGCTCTGGGGCGATTCCGTAAAAAAAGCCTCCGCGCGGCGCGACATTGCCGCATGGGCGAAAAAATCCGCCGTATAAATTTTCAAGATGCAGACTATGAAATCCAAAAAAATTCTGGTGATTTCCTCGAGCCCGAGGCGCAACGGGAACTCCGACGCCATGTGCGACGAGTTCGTAAGGGGTGCGCTCGACGCCGGACATTCCGCCGAGAAAATCTTTTTGGGCGACTTGAAAATCGGCTATTGCAGGGGATGCGAAACGTGCAGCAGCCTGCGCAAGCCGTGCCCGCAAAAAGACGACGCGGCGAAAGCGATAGGCGCCATGATCTCTTCCGACGTCATAGTCCTCGCCACCCCCGCCTATTTCTACACGATGAGCGCCCAGCTCAAGACTCTGATAGACAGGTGCTGCGGAGACTACGAAAAAATGTCCGGAAAGGAGTTTTATTTCATAATAACCGCGGCGGACTCCGAGCGCGAAAATATGGAGAGGGTGGTGTCGTCGCTGAACGGATTTCTCGACTGCCTCGACAGCCCGAGACTCAAAGGCGCAATAATGGGGCTTGGAGTATGGCACGCGGGCGAAATAAAGGGCTCTCCCGCTCTGGAAGAGGCCTACCGCGCCGGCCGGCTTTGCTGATTGCGCCGCGCGAAATTAAAATTGTGCGTTTTTTTTTGGGAATATCCGCCGCCGCGGGTGCGCGTTATATTCGGCAGACGGCGGATTCCTGAAATTTTTCCGCCCGCAATATGCGCCGTCACGCCGGAGGATATTCCGCTGCCGCGCCGTTTCACCGCCCGCGCTCTACTGCGGAAGATAGTTATAAATGCCGGTTTTCCGCCGCGCGCGGCGCGCCCGCGCAATTCGTCAGCGCAATATCCGAATGCGCCAGCTTTTGCGTTTTGCCCGAAATCTCCTTCGGGGCGCGCCCCGAAAACGAAACCGTGCGGGCAAAGCCGCACTATCCCGGCCAAAGCCAAGCTTGCGGCGCGCCTTTTCGCATTGTTATGGAGACAAACGCCGCCGAGCGGCAGGCGATGGCGTTTCAATGCCCCCTCTACCGGATTGATTCAGACATTTCCAGCATCCGCTCTATGGGTTTGCGGGCGCGTTCCATCGCGTCTTCGGGCAGCTCGATCCGCGGCTCGAGGTCTTCGAGGCATTTGAGGAGCTTTTCGGGCGTGTTCATCAGCATGTTCTTGCAATGCTGGGCGGGCTTGCCGGAAGAGGTCGCCGCTATGAAAGTTTTGTCCGGAATTTCGCGGCGCAGCCTGTGCGCCATTTCCACAACGGTGGCGATTATGAATTTGTCCGACGGGTTTTCTCGGCAAAATTTTATCATCTTTTCCGTGCTGCAAACGCAGTCGGCGACGTCGCGCACCTCCTTGGGGCACTCGGGATGGCAGACGAGCGGCGCGCCGTCAAAAGCCCTTTTTATGTCGGCGAGCTCTTTTGCCTTGTATTGCGTGTGCGCCCAGCAGTAGCCGTCCCACAGAATCATTTTGCGCCCCGTCTGCTCCATTATCCACGAGCCGAGATGCTTGTCGGGGCAGAATATTATCTCCTGTTCCGGCGGAATCTGTTTTACGATTTCGAGCGCGTTGCCGCTCGTGCATATTATGTCGCTGATCTCCTTTACGCCCGCGCTGCAATTTATGTACGAAATCACTATCGCTTCCGGGTGTTTTTTCTTGAAAATGGCGAGCTCCACGGGCTCGCAGAGCTCTTCGAGCGTGCAGCCCGCCGCGCGGTCGGGCAGCACCACCGTCTTCTCGGGGTTGAGGATTTTGGCGGTCTCCGCCATGAAGTCCACGCCCGCAAACGCGATGACTTTCGCGCCGGTTTTCTTGGCCTCCCTCGACAGCCCGAGCGAGTCCCCCACATAGTCAGCGACTTCCTGAATCTCGCGGCATACGTAGTTGTGCGCGAGTATCACGGCGCCGCGCCGTTCTTTCATTTCGAGAATCCGCTTTTGGACGCCGGTCAGCTCCGGCGCGGGGCATTTGTCAAGTGGCGGGAAAACTATCGCTTGCATCGTATATCGTTTTAAACTGCCGATATTTTCGGCTCGGCCGAATTTTGTCAAGATATATGGGGAGGAGCGTCGAAGGGAAAAATGCGCCGATATGCGGCAAGCGGCAATGCGAATCGCAGCGCGGACGCGGAGGAAAGGAAGCTGCCAAGCTTGCGGAAAATTTGCCTTTTTAAGTCGCGCGGCAACGCCGAAATGGAGGAAGGGGTTTTTGCGGCGCGGCTCTATATAATATAGCGCGAGCAAATGCCGAGCTCAGCCGGATAAATTCCGGCGAGATCCGCCGGACGGATTTCCGCGGTTTTTTTGCGCCAGCGCGGGCGGTGTGCGCCCGCATGTGCCATAATGTCGCACATTGTGTGACATTGGGGCTGCGGCGCGCGGGGGAGGAAATTCGCGCGGAAATTTTTGTCTTTTATTAACTGTTTGAATAATATGTTAATGCTGCAATTTGCCGCATTTCTCCGAATTTTGGCACGGCGAATGCTTCACTTTATGGCATATGAGTAAAATATTAGGAATAGATTTAGGAACTACGAACTCTTGCATGGCGGTCATGGAAGGCGGAGAGAGCACCGTTATCCCGAACAGGGAAGGCGGAAGGACAACCCCGTCTGTCGTGGCTTTCACCAAGTCCGGCGAGAGGCTCGTGGGGCAGGCGGCCAAGCGCCAGGCCATCACGAATCCGGGCAACACTATTTTCTCGGCCAAGAGGCTTATAGGCCGCAAATTCTCCGAGGTTGAAAATCTCGCAAAGCAGCTTCCGTACAAAGTCGTGGAGGGCCCCAACGGCGCCGCCATGATAGAGTGCCAGGTAGGCGACAAGACGGAGCGCTTTTCGCCGGAGCAGATTTCGGCGATGGTTCTCCAGCATTTGAAGGCCGACGCCGAGGCGTATCTGGGCGAGCCCATCACGGAGGCGGTCATAACGGTTCCCGCATACTTTAACGACGCGCAGAGGCAGGCGACCAAGGACGCCGGCACCATCGCGGGCTTGAACGTGCGCAGAATCATAAACGAGCCCACCGCGGCGTCGCTGGCCTACGGGCTCGACAAGAAGAACGACGAGACCATCGCGGTCTACGACTTGGGCGGCGGCACGTACGACATTTCGATTCTCGAAATCGGAGACGGCGTGTTCGAGGTCAAGGCGACCAACGGCGACACGGAGCTCGGCGGCGACAATTTCGACGCGGCCATAATGGATTGGCTCATCGACAACTTCAAAAAGGAAAACGGCATAGACCTGCGCAACGACCCGATGGCGCTCCAGCGCTTGAAAGAGGAGTCCGAAAAGGCGAAGATCGCCCTTTCCTCCGCGCAGGAGACCGACATCAACCTCCCGTTCATCACCGCCGACGCCACGGGCCCCAAGCACCTGAACGTAAGGCTCACGCGCTCGAAGCTCGAACAGCTCACCGATCCGCTTATTGAAAAGACCATAAAGCCCTTTGAGGCGTGCCTCAAAGACGCCGGCCTTTCCAAGTCCGACATCGACGAACTCGTTCTCGTTGGCGGCATGACCCGCATGCCCAAGGTCGTCGAGACCGCGGACAAGCTCGCGGGCAAGGAGGCGCACAAGGGCGTCAATCCGGACGAGGTTGTCGCGAGGGGCGCGGCCATTCAGGGCGGCGTGCTGCTCGGCGACGTCCGCGACGTGCTGCTGCTCGACGTCACTCCCTTGACGCTCTCCATAGAGACCGCCGGCGGAGTCGCGACCCCGATGATAGAGCGCAACACAACCATTCCCAAAAAGGCATCGCAGCTCTTCTCCACCTACGCCGACAACCAGACGGCGGTCGACATCCGCGTATTGCAGGGCGAGCGCCCGATGGCGAAGGACAACAAGCTCATCGGCAATTTCAGGCTCGACGGCATCGCCCCCGCCCCGCGCGGTCTGCCGCAGATCGAGGTCACTTTCGACATCGACGCAAACGGCATTCTCAACGTCAGCGCAAAGGACAAGTCCACGGGCAAGGAGCAGAAAATCACCATCACCAATTCCAGCGGCCTCAGCAAGGAGGAGGTCGAAAGGCTCCGCAAGGAGGCCGAACTCCACGCCGCCGAGGACGCGAAAATCAAGGAGACTGCCGAAGCCCGCAACGAGCTCGACAACATGGCCTACGGCCTCGAAAAGCAGATTAAGGAAAACGGCGGAAAGCTTCCCGCGCAGATAAAGGGCGAACTCGAAGAGGGCGTCAAGAAAGCGCAGGAGCTTTTGAAGGACAACAACGCCACGAAGGAGGCTTTGAAAGCCGAGAGCGAAAAGCTTACAAAGCTCCTCGAACAGGCTGCGAAGTTCTTCCAGGAGGCGGCGCAGGCCTCGCAATCGGCGGGCGCGCAGCAGTCCCAGACGTCATCAGGCGCGGGCCAGGCCGCCGAAGCCCCCAAGAACGACGCGGTAGACGCCGACTTCGAGGTCGTTGACGACGACAATTCCAAAAAGCCCTCCTGACGGAGGCCGCCCCGCTTCCGGCAGAAAGCGCCGGAGGCGGAGCTTTTGTCTTTGCAGGCGGCCGGAAATGTGAGAGTATGGCCGAACGTTTGAATTTCCATTGAAAAAACAATAACGCAAAAAACTATGGCAAAAGTAAACATCCAACCCCTTGGCGACAGAGTGCTCGTCAAGCAAATCGAAGAAAAAGAACAAGTGAAGGGCGGCATCATAATCCCCGATTCCGCCAAGGAAAAATCGCAGGAAGCCACGGTTGTCGCCGTCGGCCTCGGCCGCACGCTCGACGACGGAAAGCGCTCCTCTTTCGACGTAAAAGTCGGCGACAGGGTGCTCATCTCCAAGTACGGCGGCACAGAAGTGACGTTCAACGGCGACAAGTACATGCTCCTGCGCGAAGACGACATCGTCGCCATCCTCAAATAACTTCAAAACTGAAAGAAAAATATGGCTAAGCAAATTATTTTCGACGAAACGGCCCGCAAGAAGATTCTCTCGGGCGTCACGATCCTAGCAAAGGCGGTCAAGGCGACCCTCGGGCCCAAAGGCCGCAATGTCGTCATCGACAAAAAATACGGCGCGCCCCTCATCACCAAGGACGGCGTGAGCGTCGCCAAGGAAATCGAGCTCGAAGACGCCTTTGAAAACATGGGCGCCCAGATGGTCAAGGAAGTCGCCAACAAGACCTCCGACAACGCCGGCGACGGCACCACGACCGCCACGGTTCTCGCGGAGGCGATCTACCGCGAAGGCCTGCGCAACGTTGCGGCGGGTTCGAACCCGATCTTCGTAAAGCGCGGCATAGACAAAGCCGTCGAAGCCGCCGTCAAGGAGCTCGCCAAGAACTCCAAGCCCGTCAAGGACAGCGAGGAAATCCGCCAGGTCGCGACGGTCTCCGCCAACTGGGACAGGGAGATCGGCGACATCATCGCAGAGGCGATGAACAAGGTCGGAAAGGACGGCACCATCACCGTCGAAGAGGCGAAGACTATCGAAACCTCCCTCGACGTGGTTGAAGGCATGCAGTTCGACAAGGGCTACCTCTCGCCCTACTTCGTCACCAACGCCGACAACATGGAGTGCGTCCTTGAAGACGCCTACATTCTCATCCACGAGAAGAAGATTTCCAACCTCAACGAACTCCTCCCGATTCTCCAGGCGGTCGCCAAGACCGGCAAGCCGCTCATGGTCATCGCCGAGGACGTCGAAGGCGAAGCCCTCGCGGCGTTGGTCGTCAACAAGCTGCGCGGCGTGCTCAACGTTTGCGCGGTGAAGGCCCCGGGATTCGGCGACAGGCGCAAGGCAATGCTCGAGGACATCGCCATTCTCACCAACGGCCGCTGCATAACCGAAGACCTCGGCATCAAGCTTGAAAACATCCAGCTCGCCGACCTCGGCAAGGCGAAGCGCATCACCGTCGGCAAGGAAAACACGACGATCGTCGAGGGCGCCGGCAAGTCCGCCGACATTCAGGCGCGCGTAAAGCAGCTGCGCAAGGCCATTGAGGAAACCACTTCCGACTATGACCGCGAAAAGCTCCAGGAGCGTCTCGCGAAGCTCGCGGGCGGGGTTGCCGTCATCAATATCGGCGCTGCCACCGAACCCGAGATGAAGGAAAAGAAGGCGCGCGTAGACGACGCCCTCCACGCGACCCGCGCGGCCGTAGAAGAAGGCATCAGCGCGGGCGGCGGCGTCGCCCTCCTGCGCACGGCTTCCGCCATCGACAAGCTCGAGCTCGAAGGCGACGAGGAAATCGGCGCGCAGATAGTCCGCCGCGCTATAGAGTCCCCCCTGCGCCAACTCTGCGCCAACGCGGGCGAAGAAGGCGCGCTCGTCGTCAAGGAAGTCCTCAAGAGCAAGGGCAACATGGGCTACAATGTCGCCACCGGAAAGTTTGAAGACCTCTTCAAGGCCGGAGTCGTAGACCCGACCAAGGTGACGCGCTCCGCCCTCCAAAATGCCGCGAGCGTCGCGAGCCTCCTGCTCACCACTGAGTGCATGATCGCCGACAAGCCCGAGGAAAAGCCGGCCGCTCCCATGGGCGACCCGTCGATGGGCGGAATGGGCGGAATGATGTAATTCCGCGCGGAAGGCCGATTTTCGGAGATTTTCCCCGCCTCCGCCGCGCCGCCGGCGCAGAACGGGGCGGGATTCCGGAAATCTCGCGCTCCTCCCGAAATCCGCGGGCTTCACGCTTTCCGGATTTTGGATGAAAGCGAAGCTTCCGCAGGCCTTGGGCCGTATTTGCCCCCGCAAAAGCGGGGGCTTTTTTGTTGCGGCATTTTCGGAATATCCATATATTTTTATCAAAAATTACCTAAAATTATTTTATAATTCCGCTTTTGTTCAAGTTTCCAAGAAAGGCAGACGCGGCGGCTGGCGGCCTCTCTCTCTTTTAAATAAGCGGCACAGGCGTTTGCCGTACAACCGCGCTTGCCCGGCGCGTATGGCCCGTCTGGAATTTTTGCGCGCATTCTATCTTGCCGCGTTTCAAGCGGGATTGAATTATTTGCATTTTCCCCTAAAAATATCTTAAAAACGCTTGACAAACCAAACGATTAAACCATTTGGTTTATGAAATATTTTTTTAATGCCCGAAAAAAATTACATAGTCGAGCTTGTAGAGGGAAGATGTTCCGATCCGAAGGCGCGCATATTTAAGGCCGCCCTCGAGGAGTTTGGAATGAAGTCGCTCGCCGGCGCGCGCACGCGTGAGATCGCGGCAAAAGCCAACCTCAACCACGCGGCCATAAGCTATTACTTTGGCGGTAAAAACGAGCTCTACATGGAACTTGTCCGACAAATTCGGGATTTCATAAAAAGTTTTAACACCCCCTATTTTGACAGGTTTGCCGATGTTTTAAAGGACGAGGATCCCCGCGAAGCCCGCAAGTTAATGCTTGATTTTCTCGCCACAAAACTCTCCTCCGACCGCATTCCTGACTATATTTTGCGTTCTATAATTCTCATAATTACCCGCGAAGAACTCTATCAAACGCAGGTTTTTGAAATATTTATAGACGTATTCCGCGCGGAGCTCGACATGCTTTCCCACTTGATAGCCATAGCTTCCCGCGGCGCGATTGCGGGCGACAGAGCCCGGGTGGCGGCCCACATGATAATCGGGCAGGTGCATATCTTCAACTCCTCCCGCGCCGGCTTTCAGAAAGTCGCCGGATGGGAATATATAGGTCCCGACAAGGCGAGGGAAGTCTTGGAGATAATAGGCGAATTTTTCGACAAATTCACAAATTGAAATCCGCATTTATCAGTAATATGCATATGAAGAAAGCGAACACCAAAAACGTTTTGGCAAAATTCTCGGCTCTCGCCCTTGCGGCCGCCGTGTCAGCCTCATTTTCGGGATGCGGCAAGGGCGGACAGGAGGCCGCGCGCCCAGCTCCCGAGGTCCAGGTGGCTAAACCGTCAAAGAAGACCTTTGAAATTTGGGACGAGTACACCGCGAGAATCGAGCCTTTGCAGTTTGTCGAGCTCCGCTCGCGCGTCAGCGGCTATCTCGAAAAGATTCTATTCAAGGAGGGCCAGATAGTCAAGGAGGGCGACCTGCTCTTTATAATAGACCCGCGCCCCTACGAGGCGGCTCTCGCGGCGGCCAAGGCTTCCGTCAAGGAGGTCGAGGCGCGCCTGCTGCTCGCCAAGACAAACCTCGAGCGCGCGAAGGGGCTGCTCGCCTCCAACGCCATTTCCAAGGAAATTTACGACACCCGCCACGCGGAGGTTTTGGGCGCCGAGGCCAACCTCTTGAACGCGCAGGCGCGTTTGACGGAGGCCGAGCTGAATCTCGAATACACGCACATACGCGCGCCCATCGCCGGCAAGGTCTCGCAGCGAATGGTCGACCCGGGCAACCTCATTACCGCCGACTCCACTCTGCTTACGACGATAGTCAACAGCGGCGTCGTGCAGGCCTATTTTGAGGCGAGCGAGCGCGACATGCTGCGCTACCAAAAGAGCGGCCTGTTCGACGAAATAGACGTCGTAAACCGCAAGGGCCCGCCCGTCGAGATGACCCTCTGGGGCGAGGAGGACAAGCCGTTCAAGGGCCAGCTCACCTATTTTGACAACCGCATAGGCACGCAGACTTCGAGCCTCACCATGCGCGCCGATATTCCCAATCCCGACCATTTCCTCGCCGCCGGCATGTTCGGCAAGATAAAGATCCGCGGCGGAAAGGCGCAGGAATTCCTCGTGCTGCCCGAGGAAATCATCGGCACCGACCTCATAAACCGCTATGTGCTCGTCGTCAACAAGGACGGGGTTGTCGAATATCGCCCCGTCAAAATAGGCAGGCTCTTCGGCAAATACCGCGAGATACTCGAGGGCGTCACCGAGAACGACGACGTGATTTTCGTCGGGCTCCAGAGGGCCGTTCCCGGGATAAAGGTTTCCGCCAAGCCCGCCAAGGCAGAATAACGCAAAAACGCAACGAACATGAAATTTTCGCACTTTTTCATAGACAGGCCCATTTTCGCGGCGGTGATCTCCATTGTGATCACCCTCGTGGGCATAGTCGGGTATGTGCGTTTGCCCATTTCCCAATATCCCGACATCGTTCCGCCGTCGATAACCGTGACGGTGAACTATCCGGGGGCGTCTCCGGAAATCCTCATGGACACCGCCATCGCCCCGCTCGAACAGGAGATCAACGGCGTCGAAAACATGATGTATATGCAGAGCCAGTGCAACGCCGACGGCTCCGCAACCATCACCGTGACTTTCGAGGTCGGAACCAACATCGACACCGCCCAGGTTCTCGTCCAGAACCGAATCGCCGTGGCGGAACCGCGTCTTCCAGAGGAAGTCCGCAGCATAGGCGTGACCGTCAGAAAGCGCTCTCCCGACATGCTGGTGGCCGCCAACCTCTACTCGCCCGACGGCAGCCGCGACAAGCTGTACCTCACCAACTACGCCATCACGCAGATGAAAGACAGGCTCGCGCGCGTGTACGGCGTAAGCGACATACAGATTTTCGGCGCGCGCGAATACAGCATGCGCGTATGGCTCAACCCGGACAGGCTTTCGCACTTCAACATGACGGCTTCCCAAGTCGTCGCCGCCCTGCGCGAACAGAACAAGCAAGTCGCGGCGGGCAAGCTCAACCAGCCGCCGTTTACCAATCCCAACGCCGCGTACGAGCTGATGATAAACACCCAGGGGCGGCTTCAAAGCCCCGAGGAATTTGAGAACATCATCATAAAGTACACCGACGACGGCAAGATAGTCCAGTTAAAGGACGTCGCGCGCGTCGAGATAGGCGCGTACACCTACGCAGACGAGTCGTACCTCAACGGAATGCCGGCCGTGGCGCTTGCCATGTACCAGCTGCCGGGCTCAAACGCGCTCGATACCGCAAACCGCATACACATGACCTTGCAGGAAATGCGCAAGGAATTTCCCCCGGGAGTCGATTACTACGTCGCACTCGACAATACGACTTATATAAGGGATTCCGTCAACGCAGTCTACCACACGATATTCGAGGCGATAATCTTGGTCGTCGTGGTCGTGATGGTCTTCCTTCAAAACTGGAGGGCGGCGATAATTCCGCTATTCGCCATACCGGTTTCGCTGATAGGCACGTTTGCGCTGATGGACGTGTTCGGGTTCTCGATAAACAATCTGTCGCTCTTCGGGTTGGTGCTCGCCATAGGCATCGTCGTAGACGACGCGATCGTCGTCGTCGAGAACGTGGAGCGCAACATGCGCGACGGGCTCGACGCAAAGGAGGCGACCAAGAGGGCGATGACGCAAGTTCAGGGGGCGCTCATCGCCATCGTATTCGTGCTCTCGAGCGTGTTCGTCCCCACGGCGTTCATAGAGGGCATCTCGGGGCAGTTCTACCGCCAGTTCGCCCTCACTATCGCGGTTTCAACCATACTTTCCGGCATAGTTTCGCTTACGCTCTCTCCCGCGCTCTGCGCGATTATGCTCCGCCACCACGAAAATCCCGACCTCTTCACGAGAATCTCGAATTTCTTTTTTGGATGGTTCTTCAAGGGATTCAACGCTTCGTTTTCATGGGTGTCCGAGAAATACGGCGCGTTTGTCAAGGGGCTGGTGAGATTCTCCGCGATAGTGATGATCCTTTATGTCGCGCTGCTCGGGCTTACGGTGCATCTGTTCAGGACTACCCCGAAGGGCTTTATTCCCAAGCAGGACACCGGCTATGTCTTCATAACCACCCAGCTTCCCGACGGCCTGACGTTCGCCCACACCGACGCCGTCCAGCAGAAAATCCAGAAACTCGTTAAGCAGGTGGACGGCATAGAGGACATAATGTCGGTCGTCGGGCTCAACGGCGCAACCCACGGCAAGTCCTCCAACGCGGGCGCCAACTTCCTTAAATTGACTCCGAAATCCGAGCGCGAAAAGAAGGGCATTTCCCTCGACAGCATAATAGCGCAACTCTACGGAATCCTGCAAAAGGAGGTTCCGGAAGCGTCGTGCTTCGTCCTCACCCCGCCCGCCGTCAACGGCATAGGCGCGGGCGGCGACTACAAGCTCATGGTGCAGGACAGGACCTCCCACGGAATCGAGGCGGTCGAAAAGTATACAAAGCTCATAGCGGAAAAGGCCATGCAGTCTCCGGAAAGCTCGCTCGCATTTACGACCTACCGCATATCCTCCCCGCAGCTCTACGTGGATATAGACCGCGAGAGGGCGCAAAAGCTGAGCGTCCCGATCAGCTCGATTTTCGAGACCATGCAGTACAACCTCGGATCGGTTTACGTCAACGACTTCAATATCCTCAACCGCGTCTACCGCGTGATGGCGCAGGCGGAGGACTCCCAGCGCTCGGACGTCTCCGACATATACAACCTCAAAGTTCCCAACGTCCGCGGGGTAAACGTGCCGCTCGGCTCCGTCGCCAACATCAGGCGCACGATAGGCCCGGAGAGCGTGACGCGATACAACCTCTATCCCGCCGCCGAGGTCATGGGCAATCTGACCCCCGGGTACAGCACGGGGCAGGCGATGGCCGCAATAGAGAAAATCGCCGCCGAGACGCTGCCGTCGGGCATGGGCATAGAGTGGACGGATTTGGCGTTCCAAGAAAAGCGCGTCGGCAATACGGCAGTCGTGATTTTCGCCATGTGCGTGCTCTTCGTGTACCTCGTGCTCGCCGCCCTCTACGAGAGCTGGAGGCTGCCGCTTTCCGTCATTCTCGTGGTGCCGCTCGTGCTTCTGTTCGCCCTCAGCGGGGTTTTGATGCGCGGAATGGACAACAACATCATGACGCAAATCGGATTCGTCGTGCTGATTGGGCTTGCGTGCAAAAACGCCATACTTATAGTCGAATTCGCAAAACAAAGACAGGAAAGGGGAGAAGAGATCGTCTCGAGCGTGAGCAACGCGTCCAAAAACCGCCTGCGCCCGATTCTTATGACGTCGTTCGCGTTCATTCTCGGCGTCGTGCCGCTCGCCTACGCGACCGGTTCGGCCTCCGAGCTGCGCCAGGCGCTTGGGACTTCGGTGTTCTTCGGAATGATAGGCGTCACGTTCATGGGGCTCATATTCACGCCGGTATTCTTCTATCTCATCCGGAAAAACTACAAAGCGCAGTAATACATACATATGAAACAAGGAAAAATCTTAAACGCATCGTTCGCGGCGTCCGCGCTGGCGCTCGCGGGCTGCATGGTCGGGCCGGACTACGTGGAGCCGAGCTTCAAGATCGCGGAGGAGGAGCTTATGAAAGAGCACTTCTCGCGCGACGAGGATCTCTGGAAGAGCGCGCTGCCCGCGGACTCGCTGCCAAAGGGCGACTGGTGGAAGGTCTTTAACGACCCGCAACTCGACGCCCTCCTGAAAATGTGCCGCGAGAACAGCCCGAGCCTCAAAGCCGCGTTCTGGCGCGTAGAACAGGCGCGAGAGACCGCCCTCATGGACCAGAGCGACCTCTACCCGCATCTCAACGGCAACGCGTCGTATTCGCGCACGGGCTCGTCCAAGAATGTGCACGGCACCTACGCGGGCACCTACGACAACTGGGCAACGGGCTTTGGCGTGACGTGGGACCTCGACCTGTTCGGGCGCATACGCAGCATAATAGACGCCGACGTCGCCGACGCGCAGGCGTCGCTGGACGAGTACGAAAACCTGATGCTGCTCATGCAGGCGCAGGTGGCGACCCTGTATTTCTCGATACGCCAGTACTCCTCCGAAATAGAGCTGTTGGAGCGCACGGTAAAAGTGCGCAAAGACCAGACCCAATACGTCGCCCGCCGCCTGAAATACGGCGAGGCAAGCGATCTGGACATGCAGCGCGCGTTTCAGGAGGAGTACGACGCCTCCGCGCAGCTCGCGTCGGTGGAGCGCCAGATGGCGGTAGCAAGGAACGACATCGCGATTCTCGCGGGCACGGTTCCGTCGAAGCTCGACTTCAAAATCTCGCCGCTTCCGGAGGCGATGCCCCGCCTGCCCGCCGCAATTCCCTCGGAGCTGCTCGAGCGCAGGCCCGACATCGCGCAGGCCGAGCGCAGGGTGTACGCGGCAAACGCGCGCATAGGCGCGGCGCACGCGGCGTATTTCCCGACGATTTCGTTCTCCGCCGACACGAGCCTCTCCGCGGAGAAGATCGACAAGCTCATAAACTCGTCGAGTTTTGCGTGGGGCATAAGCCCGCAGATTTACATACCGATTTTCCAGGCGGGCAGAATCTACGCGCAGAAGCAGGTGGCCCTCGCCGCCCACAAGGAGACGCTTGAAAACTACAAGAATACCGTCCTCAACGCCATCGGCGAGGTCGAAAACGCGCTCGCGCAGATAAATTACCTCAAACGCGAATACGACAAGCGCACGGACGTTGTGAACGCCTCGCTGAAAGTCCAGGACCTGACGCAGAAGCAGTACGACCTCGGGTACATAGACTACTTTTCGGTCAGCGACGCCCAGAGGCTTGCGCTCTCGAACGAGCGAGCGCAGATTTCGCTGCGCGGCGACAGGTTCAAGGCGTACGTCAACCTCATATCGGCGCTCGGCGGCGGCTGGTCAGCAGACCCCGAAGCCCAGGAAAAGGCTTTGCGCCCCGACCTGCTCGACCCGTACGAGCTCTCGAAGGAAAAGCCCAAGCCGCTCGGAGAGGAAGGATAGCCAGCAGATTTCCGCGCGTTTTTGCGCGTTGGGAAGGACGGCAAAAACGCGGCCCGGAGATTTCGGGCCGCATTTTTTTGCGGGCGCGGAGGCGAAAATTTGGGGATATCCCCTCTGCCAATCCGCAATAATCTCGAATGTCTTTCGATTTTCCCTCCGCCCGCCGCCGCGTTTTTATAGAATTGCCTTTGCGGTTTCGTCGGCGCGCGGCTTTTTTGCGAGGCGCTCCGCGCCGCGGCGCATTATCCCGAGCGCCTCTTCGCGCGCGGGCGAACCGGCTTCGATTGCCTTCAAAATCGGCGAGAGCTCCGGCCGGTCGAACGACACGGCTTCGTTACGGTAAAGGCGCGCCGCGATCCTGTTTTTTACCACATTGCCTTTCCATATTCCGAACGGCGCGCCCTGCCCTGAAATTTCCGCCCTGGAATATCCGAATTTTTCCGCGCCGCCCTCGGCGAGCTCGAAGAGCCTTTGGATCTTCTCGAAAGTCAGCGGCGAGCGCCCCTACGGGTTTTGCGGATAGGCGCAGTCCTCCGTCGGATAATATGGGGCGTTGGCGTCTATCCACGCGCGCAAATCCGCAAATTCCCCTTCATCGAGCTTCACGCCGTTGTGCCCCGCGCGGATCATTTTCACCATACGGCTTTGTTTCGCGCCCCACGAGTTCGCCTCTTGCACGGCGTCGGGGCCCGCGCCTATCGCGGATATCGCCTTCTTTGAATGCAGCTGCAAATAAGGCTGGTTGAACATCAGCCCCCTGTCGCCGCAGAGGATTATCTTTCCCGAGCCCCTGCCGCCGAAGTCGTGGCATTTCACGCAATGCCTGTCGAAAATAGGCTGAATGTTCTTCATGTAGGAGAGCTCCGCGCCCGCGACGCCGCGCGGCGTCGGGCGAGACTTCTGGGTCGCGCACGATTCCCTCGGGAAGGGAGAGCAGGGTTTCGATCTTGGGCTTTCCCGAGGCGTCAAAGTCTATTTTTATCAGCGACGAGCCTCCGTCCGCCGCCTTTTCCCACGAACTCTGGTTGATTTCGCCCTTTTGAAAAATGTTGGCGGTGTTGTGGTGGTCTGTCGGATACTGGTTGCGGACGACGCACACTACCGACTTTCCCGCAAGCCTGGGGACGGTCTCGACAACCTGCGCCGCAGCTAAGAAAATCGGCGCGGCAGAGGCGAACAAAATGGCGAAACCCTTTGAAACCATGTTGCAAATGTAAAAAGGTTTCAAATCAGCCGCAAGCCGAAAAGATGGCGGCGCAAAATAAGACGCTTGACAAAACGGTCTCGGGAAAACATTTTATCAGACTTTAAAAGCTCAAGTGGTGAAATTGGTAGACACGCACGATTCAGGTTCGTGTGCTTCACGGCATGAGGGTTCGAGTCCCTCCTTGAGCATTTTCCCGCCCGCATTTCCAAACGTTTCGCGGGTTTTGGAACCGGCTCCATAAATAAGCGCGGCATTTTTTTGACCGCCGCGCAAATGCCGTCGAGCGGGCGGGATTCGAACCCGCGACCCTCTGGTCCCAAACCAGATGCGCTAGCCAGGCTGCGCTACCGCTCGATTTTCGGGACATTTCAGCCGATCGGCAGCGGATTGTCAATTACTCATTTGGCAGGCGCGAATAAAAGAAAAGTTTGCCTCGCCGCATTTGCCGCGGGCGCGCGCCATATCCTGCGCCCCGCGTTTCCGTCAAAAAGCGGAATGCCGGCTGCGGCGCGAAAATTCGGGGCGCAAAAAAATCCCGAGCCGCGCGGCTCGGGATTTTCGGAAATTTCCGGCGCTACTTTGCGGCGGAGACTGCGGCGGAGGCGGGAGCGGCGGGATCCACGTCCACCATCTCGACGTCGAATATAAGCGTCGAATTCGGGGGAATGCCGGGGAGCGCCTGATTGCCGTATCCGAGCTTGGCGGGAATGTAGAGGCGCGCCTTGCCGCCCTTGCCTATCTTTTGCAGGCCTTCCCTGAATCCGGGTATTACGCGCGCGAGGTTGAACTCCGCGGGCTTTCCGCCGTGCTTGTCGGTGCTGTCAAACACCGTCCCGTCCACGAGCTTGCCGGTGTACTTCACAACGACGTTCGAGTTTTCGGAGGGGAGCTTGGCGTCGCCCTTCTCGATGATTTCGATCGCAAGCCCCGTGGGAGACTTTTCAATGCCCTCCTTCTTTTCGAGCTCTTTCCAGAATTCCGCGGCCTGGGCGGTCGCCTTTTCCGCGGCTTTCGCGGCGTTGGCTTCGGCGCGCGCGCGGAGGAATTCAAAAGCTTTCGCGCCCGTAGCCTGGATGTCGTCGGGCAGCTTCTTGGATTCGTTTACGGCCTTCATTCCGGCGACGAACGCGTCGAATTCCTCGGGGGTAAATTCGAGTTCGAGCAATCCGTTGCGTTCGAACATGATCATTCCAAAAGTCTTTATGTAGTCTTCCTTGGTTTCGGCCATGGACATGGAGGCGGACGCGAGCGCCATAAGGCCCGCGCATATTGCGGTTATTGTCTTTTTAGTTTTCATATTTTTGCAAGAATGTGTTGAAATTCTCCTTTTCAGTGGGTTGACCGACAAAAAATCAGATTCGTTCCAACATTTCAATTTAAAAGCTCGCCGCCGCGGAACTTTTTGCCGCCGCCGGCGTCGCAATGTGTATCGGCGGATTTGCCCCGAAAATTTAACTTATTTGTTGCCCGCGCAACATTCCGCAATATAAAAGGCGCGTATGAATTCTCAAAATTACCGCTTGCAGGTCTGGTATTCCGGCCGCGTCCAGGGCGTGGGATTCCGCTGGAAGGCCGCGGAAATCGCCAAGGGATACGACGTGTGCGGATACGTCGAAAACCTTGACGACGGCAGGGTGCGGCTCTGCGCGAAGGGCGAAAAGGGGGAGGTGCGCGCGTTCGCCGACAGGCTCGCGGAGTCGATGGCGGACTTCATCCGCTCGTCGGAGGAACGCGAGGATTTCTGCGACTCGAAATTTTCCGGATTCACAATAAGGGCCTGACGCCGCGCGCCGGTTTCCCCGCTTTCGCAATAAAAGATGTCCGAAGCCATCACAGTAAAAAACCTGAAAAAATATTACGGCAGCGGAATGCGCTCGCGGGCGATAGCCGCCCTTGACGGCGCGACGTTCTCCGTCGAATCCGGCGAGATATTCGGGCTGCTCGGCGCAAACGGCGCGGGCAAGAGCACCGCGATCAAAATCATAACGGGGCTCATAAGGCAGAGCTCGGGCGAATGCCTCGTGTTCGGGCAGAAGCTCTCGAGGGCGGCGCGGGCGCAAATGGGGTATCTTCCGGAATCGCCCTATTTTTACAGGTTTCTGACGGGATTCGAGCTCACGGTATTTTACGCCAAGCTTTGCGGAATGAAGACCGCCGAAGCGAAAGCCGCGGCGATGAGGGCTCTGAACACGGTGGGGCTCGACGACGCCGCGGACAGGAGGCTCGCGCTCTACTCCAAGGGAATGACCCAGCGCGCGGGGCTAGCGCAGGCGATAGTCCACAACCCCAAGCTTCTCGTGCTCGACGAGCCCGCCTCCGGCCTCGACCCGGTCGGCGCCGACGACCTGTGCAATATAATCCTGCGGCTGAAAGGCGAGGGCAAAACCATACTGCTTTCGTCGCACATAATGGGGGAGATAGAAAAACTCTGCGACAGGATAGCCATAATGTCGCGCGGAAGCGTGGCGGCGGCGGGCAGAACGTCGGAGCTGTTGGAAATAAAGGGCGGGTACGACCTCTCGTTCTCGTCGGAATCCCCCGGGCGCGTTCTCGAAGCGGCCGAGTCCGCGGGCGCGAAAGCCGCGAAGCTTTCCCCCGCAAAAATCAAGCTGGACGAATTTTTCAGGAGCATCGCAAGGAAATGAGGCGCGCATACATAATATCTGCAAACACGTTTCGGGAGGCTCTGCGGCAAAAGCTGATTTTGCTGCTCGCGCTCGTCGCCCTGGGGCTGGTGGCGTCGTCAAACTGCTTTTTGAAGCTCGACCTCGGGCACGAGCGGCTGAAATTCGTGTTCGACTTCACCTCGGGCGCGCTCGGATTTTTCGGCTCCATAATAGCGATTGTGGCTACCTGCCAGCTATTCCATTCCGAATTTGAAAACCGCACCGCGATAACGCTGCTCTCCAAGCCCGTCGGGAGGCTCGGCTTCGCGTGCGGCAAGGCCGGCGGGGCGTTCGCGGCCCTCGCGCTGTTCTGCGCGGTGGTGTCCGCCTGCGGATGCGCGATGATAGCGTTGGCCTCGGGCTCCGCGCCCGCCGCCGCGGGGGGGCTCTCGCCAAACTACGCGGGCATAGCCGTATTTGCCGCGATACAATGGGCCAAGCTTTGCGCGATAGCCTCCGTGTCCGCGCTGGTGTGCTCGGTCTCGACTTCCCTGCTCTTTTCGGTCGCCGTGTCCCTCGGGATTGTGGCGATATGCTCGATGGGCGGGATAAGCGACGCGCTCGGGGCGCCGAAAACCTTTATGGGGGATCTCTCCGCGGCGATTTTCCCCAATTTGAAAGTTTTCAACGCCTCCGAAGCCTTCGCGTTCGGCGCGGTCGACACAAGGGCGTCGCTCGCGGCGTTCGCGTATGCCGCGGCCTACTCGGCGGTATGCCTCGCCCTTTCGGCGTGGGCGTTTACAAAGAGGGAATTTTAGCTATGGGGCTCTTCGACACTGCGCGGCTCTGGGCGGTTTTCGCGGCCGCATTCGCGCTTGCGGGGCTCTGCCTCGGCCCGCTCGAAAGAATTGCCGAACGCCCCATGCCGGTTTCGGAATCTCCGGAAACCGTGAGGGCGGCTGTGGGCGCGGGGGCGGTGTTCGAGGTGCTCGGCGGATATGCGTCGCTCGCCGCGGACTTCGCGTGGATAAAGAGCTATGTGGACTGGACGCGGAAGGACATTCCGGCGTGCACGGCCTCCATGGAGCTCGCCGTCGCCCTCGACCCGCACATGAAGCAGTTCTGGCGCGACGCCGCGGCCATCGTCGCCTTCGACTATCCCCACTGGAAGCTGGCGGGAGTCGGGAATGGCGGGGAGCCTTCCGAAGCTCTGAGACTGCTGAAAGCCCGCTACGGGCGCGACGGGATAAAATTCGCCGACCGCGGGCTAAAAATTTTCCCCGACGACGAAAGCCTGCTTATCCAAAAGGCGTCGATAGCAATGGCGAACCTCGACGACTACGGGACGGCGGAGGAGTGCTACGCCAAAATGGCCGCGAAAAGGGACGCCCCCGTGTACATTTTGCGCCGGTACGCCGCCCTGCTGATGCGCAACGGCAAGTTCGCCGAGGCGGTTAAGACGATGGAGCGCATGGATCCGGAAATTCCCGAAGACTCGCCGCTGAAAGCAACTGTTCGCCGCCAGCTCGAAGAGGCGCGCAAGTTGATGGAAAAGTCGAAATTGTAGGGGGTTTTGGAGGCAAATTGCGGAAAGCGCAAAAAAAAGCTTGCCAAACGGCGGGGAACGGGTAGCGTCAATTACTTAATTTTCGGGCCGTAGCGCAGTCTGGGAGCGCGCTTGCATGGGGTGCAAGAGGTCCCGAGTTCGATCCTCGGCGGCCCGACCATTTTTTCGTTAAACGTCAAAAGATTGGGGGGTCGGCGCCAGATTCCGTGGAGGAATTTTCGCCTTTCCTCAAAGAATGCAGGGCGGATAAAAAAGAAAACTCCAACGCCAAGAAATGCGGAATAAGCATTTTTAGAATTTAGGATATGCGTAATTAACCCCGCATTCTGCGAACGCCCATAATTGGCGATTTTCAAATCGCGTTTGCATTCGCAAACCGTCTTGCCCTTCGGGTCTCTCGCCGCCGAAAAGACCAATTCGCATTTCGTTTCAAAGTCTCCGTCTCCGGACGCCCGGCTTTGAATCGGCTTCATTTTCCCGCGAATCCCTCTCCTCATAACGCGCCCTGCGGCGGGCCGAACGATAAGCCGCACCGCTCGTCGATTTCGCCCAATCTTCCTCCAATGCGCATAGCAATGAATTATCCGGCGCGAGCCGCACAATCGGCCTGGCGATCCGGCCGCTTGCGGTCAACTTCCAAAAGCGGGCTCTCTCAACCGATCCGCAATATGCTTTATGCCTTAAATTCCTAAATTGCGCACGGGCATTGTAAGACTTTTGTATTCTTCTCTCCTTCTTCTTATCTATTCCGCAATCTTTGAAGTTGGACGGATTTTTTGACAAATTGCATATCTGACGGCGGCAAGCCGATAATCGTACAATTTCTATTTTTTGGTTGATTTCTGTTTATTCTTTGATTCTTTGATAAATATCAAATATTTCCAATATATTCAATCTATGAAACTCAAATATCTAAAACTCCCGTTTGCCGCTTTTATCGCCATTGCCGCATTTGCCTGCGCAACAGCCGCAGGCGGACAGACAACGGAACCGCCAACCAAACGGGCGACAATAGGCGTCTACTACTTTGACGGTTGGTCGGGGAAAAACCGCTATGACGGCAATCCGTCCCAACCGTGGGCAAAGGGAGCGCCCACGCATTTGACTAAAAAGCTCGCGGAGGACTTCGGGCTGCGCGAGCCCGTCTGGGGCTGGAGGAACGACTCTCAGGAAATAATGGACCGCCAGATAACGCTCGCCGCGGAAAACGGCGTGGATTTCTTCCTGTTCTGCTGGTATTGGAAAGACAACAGAGGCCCCATAAACGAGGACGCGATAAAATCGCAGCCGACGCACACGAGCCTCAACCTCTATCTGAATTCCAAGGAAAAGGACAAGCTCAAATACTGCCTGCTCATCGCCAACCACGGAGGAGCCGAAATAATCGGAGACAAAAACTGGGAGGACGCCGTAAGGCACTGGGCAAGGCATTTCTCCGACCCGCAGTATGTGCGCGTCGGCGGAAAGCCGTTGGTGGTCATATTCGGCAGCGGCGCAAATTCCATAACCGACGGGCAGATAGAAATAATGCGCGAAACCGCTAAAAAGCTCGGCTTTAAAGACGGGCTCGCCATAGCGTGTTGCCATGGCAAGCGCCCATCTTTCGACATCGCGACGCGCTACAACGTCAACACCTCGTACAAGGGCGAGAGCAGGGAGCTTCCGTACTCCGACATCGCGAACGCGACTAAATCAACGTGGAACGGCAGCCCCGAACAGCCGTTCATTCCCACTATAACGTGCGGCTGGGACAAGCGGCCGTGGGAGGGCAAAGGGCCGGAGGGTCTCGGCAGCACGCCCGTGGGCGGATATTATGCCGGAGACACTCCCGAGGCTTTCGGCAAGCTGTTGTCGGATGCGATAAAGTGGATGGACGAAAATCCGGAAAAAACCACCAAAGAGCGCATAGCGCTCATATATGCATGGAACGAGCTCGGCGAGGGCGGATACCTCGTCCCGACAAAGGGGGATCCGGAGGCGAAGAAGCTGAAAACCATCGGGAAAATAGTCGGCGCACGAAGCGATTCAAACCGCGGAAAGTAAACCGCCGCAGCGCGGATAAGGCGGCGTATTATATCTTCCCCCATCGGCATAGCGCGCGCGGAGTTCCCCGCAATCCGCGCCGGAAAAGGCTAACGGCAAAAGCTCCGCGTCAATATCGGGCGCGGCGTTTTTTTTGCGCCGCATTCGCAAATTTCGCGCGAATTGCGCCCAAAGCCGTTCGCAAAAAAACGGCTCCCCGCGCGGGAAGCCGCAAAAAATGGTGGCCAGACCAGGAATCGAACCAGGGACACAAGGATTTTCAGTCCTCCGCTCTACCAACTGAGCTATCTGGCCAAAAGTTAAAGCTCCATTCCATTTTAAATGCCCGGACATGTCAATATAATTTTTTCAAATATTTCCGCAGCGCGCCGCCCCCCCCCCCATCGGCGGCGAAGGGCAAATCGCGCCATGCCGGACGTCAGATAAAAGTTTTACATATTGCAAACTAATATCTTAAAAAGACGCAAACCCAAGCGGCATGAATTTTTTCCAATCTTCCTTCAAGGAATTTTACGGACAAACCAAACCTCCATCGGAACGCTTGTTTCCCCGCTTATGCCGGCATATAAGAATCATCATTCTCATATCGCCGCGCGGTTTTGCCCGCCGACCGTTTTTTATCCGAATTTGTTTTCCGAAACGCGCAAAAAATACCGCCGCTGCGCGAGAAACTCAAACGGCGGAAAAAAACGCAAGCACATGTTGCCAAGCGGTTCCGGCACGGCGCCTAATTCATCCAAACGGCCTTTACAGAAACTTTCCCGTCCGGCTTTCGGGGGAATTTTTTATCTCTTCGGGCGTTCCCGCCGCCACTATCCTCCCTCCGTCGCCGCCTCCGCCGGGACCCATGTCTATTATGTAGTCGGCGTTGCGGATTACGTCCAAATCGTGCTCTATGACCACTATTGTCGCCCCGTTTTCGACGAGCCTTTGAAAAACGCCGAGCAGAGTCCGGACGTCGAGCGGGTGGAGGCCGATAGTGGGCTCGTCGAATATGAATAGGGAATCCGACTGCGTTTTACCCATTTCCCCCGCGAGCTTCAGCCTCTGCGCTTCTCCGCCGGAAAGGCTCGGCGTGTCCTCGCCGAGAGTAAGATAGCCGAGCCCCATGTCGCAAAGCGTCCGCAGCCGTTGGCATACCGTTTTCATTCCGGCGCACGCGGAGAGCGCGCCGAGGGCGTCCATAGCCATTATTTCCGGCAGCGAATGCTCCCCGCCCTTCCCCGAATGTCTTATATTGTACGCCTCTTTCGAGTAGCGCGACCCGCCGCACCCGGGGCACGGGATATCCACGTCCGGCAGAAACTGCACGTCGAGGCTTATGACGCCCGTGCCGTCGCACATCGGGCAGCGCAATTTGCCCGTGTTGTACGAAAAGTCGCCCGCGCCGCACCCGAGCCGCCTGGCGTCGGGGGTTTTCGCAAAAATCTTGCGCAGCTCGTCGTGCACGTTCACGTAGGTCGCCACGGTAGAGCGGACGTTGACGCCGATGGGGGCGGCGTCGATGAGCTTGACGCGCGCGATGCCGTCCGCCTCGAGGGACGCGACATGCTCCGGCAGCCTCCGCCCCGCAAGCCGCGCGGACAGAGCCGGCGCGAGGCTCTCCAGAACGAAAGTC
>CAJMOT010000006.1 GCA_905214995.1 uncultured bacterium
TGTACGCTCCCACCGGCGGCTTTCCCCAAATACTCGCTCTTCATCCAAAATCATTACGCCAAATCGGGAATCCTTGGTTTTCGGAACGAACTCCGGAAGTATTAACGAACCTCTCATGGGAGGTTCGTTTTTTTGAGGGGAACGGGGAGGGGATAGAAGCATTGGCGAAGCCAATCTTCGTAAGGGGCGCCAGCCCCTTCAATGGCCGGCGGCCCGTGCCGCCCTCGCTCTTCATCCAAAAGCATTGCGCCAAATCGGGGAAGCTGGGGTTTTGTGAAACGAACTCCGGAAGAGTGGGGCAAGCCGAATTGCAAAGCAATCGCCGCAGGGGGCGATACCCTTTTATGGCTGGGCGCACTTTGGCTCTCCCTTTCTATGGGGTGACGCCGCCGTTTGGGATGAATCGCGCCCTTAAAAATGTTGCGGCGGGTTGAATATTTTGCAAACTGTGCCTATAAATTTCATTTAATTGGGGGGGAATTGGACTATGAAAAAATTTGCGGTTTCTTTTTTTGCGCTGGCCGCATTTTCGGAAGCGTTTGCGGGGATTTTCTTTTTGAATGGAACGTCGCCCGGCGACACCTCGTATGACGTCAACAAGGTTTGGCAAGACGACGACATGCTGTGCTGGTCCGCCGCCGCCTCCAACTCCATCAAATATTGGCAAAATTCCTATGCTTCCGAAGGTTTCGAGCTTCCCGAGGGAACGCCCAAGGGGGATTATTCCGCCCCTTACAATTCGGACATATTCAAAGTTTTTTTCGACAATTGGACAAACGAGGGCGGGTTCGCCGAAAACGCCATGCAGTGGTGGTTTTCGGGCGATGTTCCCATCAGCGTAGAGGGCTCGTCCGAGCTCAAGCCTGGCGCGGACGGTGGCGGCTACTGGAACGGCGTTTTCGATTTTGAGGAAATCGGCGAAGTGTTTGTCAGTTTCGATTTTTTTGAGGATTACGTCCGCGAGGGCGACCTGAAAAATACCCTCGACGACCTCATAGCGGGGAATATCTCCATGACTGCGGCAATATACACCGATTCGGGCGGAGGCCACGCGATAAGCGTGTGGGGATATGAGTACGACGACGAGCTCGGAGAGATAACCGGCCTTCTTATAAGCGACTCCGACGACGATTATCTCGGGAATCTCGTCGTAGGCGTGGAATGGAACGAAGGGGACTCCCGATGGTATTTGCGGGACTATTACGGAACGGACGACTGGTATTTGGAATCTATAACGGGGCTCGATCTCGGGGTTGAGATTCCGGAACCGTCCTGGTTTGCGGCGGCTTTCGGATTGGCGGCTATGGCTTTCGCGGCGCGCCGCGGGCGGAAGCTGCCTGCGCCGCTTCGGGGACCGTTTTGAGGCTTGACCGGCCGCTCATGGGAGCGCATTTTTATGGAATGTTCGATATGAGAGGATTGGGATTTCTGTTCAGGCTTTTTGCGCCGGTTTTTGTTTTGGCGGCTTCGGCTGCTTTGTGCGTTTCGAGTGAAAAGCCGCTGATGGTGAGGCTGTCGAAAATAGAAGTGCGCATGGAGGATTTGGAGGCGTACAATGCGCTTTTGAAGGAGGAAATTCTCGCTTCCGTCAAATTGGAGCCCGGGGTGCTCACGTTATATGCGGTCTCTGACAAAGCCGCCCCGAATAAAATCACGATTCTCGAAATTTACGAGAACGAGGCCGCATACAAAAAACATATAGAAAGTCCGCACTTCCAAAAATACAAGCGCGGAACTTTGAAGATGGTGAAGTCTCTGGTGTTGGAAGACGTGTCCGCGATGATTCCGGAAATGAAGATAAAGTGAGCTAGCCGCGGCTTTCGCCGCCAAGCTTGAAACTCCCGCGCAAAGGCGCAGGAAAATCGGATTTTACGGGCGCGCCCGCAGTCCGCCGGATTGCGTTTGGCGCGTCTTCGCTTTTCGGGCGCGGCGGAACGAGAACTGGCGCCGGGATTTATTAACAGGGCGCATTTTTTCAGACGCTATCCGCGCTGCGGCGCGTCAAGTGAAAGCCTGCGCCGCTTCGCGCTGCCGCAAAAAAGCCGCATCCCTTTGGGAATGCGGCGCTCAAATGGGTGCAGGGAGTGGATTTGAACCACTGACCTTCAGGTTATGAGCCTGACGAGCTACCATGCTGCTCCACCCTGCGTCGATTTTTAAAGTTTCAGTAAAAAATTTTATCGGGGCGATTGCAAGAAAAAAAATCGGTTTTGAACGTTTTTTGAATTTCCTCCGGTTTTGCGCCCGAACTCGGCTCCTAAAACGGGGGGATAAACCGCTTCCTGAAAGCGTTTACGTCCGTGCGCCTCTCGAAAATCTTGAAAATTTCGGCGCAAATAGCGGCGTCCTCAAAGGCGTCGTGGTGTCTGAATCCCCCGAGCCCGAAAGCCCTGGCGAGCTCGTCGAGGCGGTTGCCGCCGCGCCCGCGCAGGCGGCGGCTTATCGAGAGCGTGCAGATGTAGTCGAATTCGCCGGCGTCGGGCGGCCTGTATTCCGCGAGCGCCGCGCGCAGGCACGACATGTCGAATCCCGCGTTGTGCGCCACCACATTGTCGGAGAGGAACGGCCTCATTTTCCGCCATACCTCGGGAAATGCCGGCGCGCCGCGCACGTCGTCTGGCGTTATGCCGTGCACGCTCACGCACCGCCAGTCGAAATGCGCCCGGGGATCTACAAGCGTGTTGAGTGCGGCGACCGTTTCCCCGTTTTCGACGCGCACGAGCCCCACCGCGCATATCGATCCCCGCGAGCAGTTCGCCGTTTCAAAATCTATCGCGGTGAAATTCATTTCGGAATGATAATCTTGCGTCCGCGCGGTTTGGTCAACAAATTTTGCCCGCGCGGGCGCGCAAAGTTTTCCGCCCGGAGGGATTGCGCGCGGCCGCCCGAAATTTCCGCAAAATAAATCTTGCAAGCGGCGTTAAAAGGAAAGATATTAAAAAACCGTTTTTATAAAAATTCGGGAAAACGGAAAAAAAACTTGACGAAGATGGCGCAAATCTTAAAGTGCCATATTTTTCTTTACATAGATGAATACTACAATAGCAAAGAAAGACGAGCAGAAGCAGTGGTACGTGGTCGACGCTTCCGACCAGGTGCTCGGCCGCTTGGCTGTGAAAATCGCAAATGTCCTCCGCGGACGCCATAAGCCCATTTACACTCCCAATGTCGATTGCGGCGACCATGTTGTCGTCGTCAACGCGGAAAAAGTCCGCGTGACCGGCAAAAAGGAAGACAGCAAGGAATACATGTTCTACAGCGGCTATGTCGGCGGCGAAAAGTACGTGAAGCTTTCCGAATTCCGCGCGCGCAAGCCCGAGTATATCGTCGAAGCCGCCGTCAGGGGAATGCTTCCCAAGAACAAACTGGCGCGCGACATGTTCCTCAAGCTGCACGTATACGCCGGCCCCGAACACCCGCACGCCGCGCAGCAGCCCAAACCTTTTAACTTCTAATCCATACCATGAGCGACAGCGAAATTTTCGTCTCCGTCGGCCGCCGCAAGACCTCCGTCGCGCGCGTGCGCCTCGGCAAGGGAACCGGCAAGATTCTTGTCAACGAAAAGCCCGTGGCCGAATATTGCTATACCGACCAGCTCCGCATGATCGCCACGCGCCCCCTCGCGTGCACCGGCTTGCAGGATTCGGTCGACGCCCAAATCAGCGTCAAGGGCGGCGGCCCCGTCGGGCAGGCGGGCGCGATCAGTCTCGGCATCGCCCGCGCCCTTGAAAAGATGGACGCGGAGCTCCGCGCGCCCCTCAAAAAGGAGGGCCTCATGACGCGCGACCCCCGCGCCAAGGAGCGAAAGAAGTCCGGCCAGCCCGGCGCGCGCAAGCGTTTCCAGTTCTCAAAGCGTTAATCGTTTCAGGAACACTTTCCCACTGGAGCCCTTCCGCGATTGCGGCAGGGCTCTTGTGTTTGCGGTTGCGGGGCGGGGCGGCTCTTTCGCGGGGAAAACCGCCTTTCCCGCGGGCGTTTTTTTCTGGTTTTCGGCTGAAAATGCCATTTCCCTCGGACAAAGAAAATAGCGGCGGATTTCCGCCGGACGGCAAATATTTTTCAAGACATGTCGAAGATAAAGGCAGGCATAATTGGCGCCTCGGGGTATGCGGGCGTCGAAATAGTAAAACTTCTGGCGCGCCATCCGGACGCGGAGCTGGCGTGCGTGACTTCGCGCAGCCTTGCGGGGACTTTGGTTGCGGATTCCATGCCCTCGCTCAGGCACATGTTGCCCGATGGCATGAAGTTCGCGGCTTCCTCGCCGGCGGAGCAGGCGGGAATGGACGCGGACGCGTGGTTTCTCGCGCTCCCGCACGGGGCGGCGGCGGAGTACGCCAAGGCTTTGGTCGGGGCGGGCAAAACGGTCATAGACCTCTCGGCGGACTTCCGCCTGCATTCGCTCGAAACCTACCGCGAGTACTATAAGGAAGACCACAAGGCGCCCGAACTTTTGAAGCTCGGCAAGTACGTAATACCGGAGCTCTTTCCGGTCTCGCGCGCGGACAGGCTGATAGCGTGCGCGGGCTGCTATCCCACGAGCATTCTCGTGCCGCTTCTGCCGCTGATGCGCGCGGGCGCGGCCGGCAGGAGGCACATTGTGATAGACTCGTACAGCGGGGTGTCGGGCGCGGGCAAAAAGTCCGACCTCGCCTACGCTTTCTGCGAGCGCAACGAGAGCGCGAAGGCGTACGGCCTGCCGAAGCACCGCCATCTGTCGGAGATAGAGGAGGAGCTCTCCATCGCCGCCGGAGAAAAAATCGTCGTGCAGTTCAATCCGCATCTTGCGCCGATGACGCGCGGAATTTCGACAACGATAACGCTTCCCGCGAACGGGGTTGGCGTAGAAAGCGTCTATAAAATCTGGGAGGAAACCTACGCGGGCAGGCCGTTTGTAAAAATTCTGCCGAGCGGCTCGTACCCCGACACCCTCCACGTGTGCGGAACCAACCGCTGCGACATTTCCGCCGTCTACGACCCGCGCACCGAAAACCTCGTAATCTGCTCGGCAATCGACAACATTGTCAAGGGCGCCAGCGGCCAGGCGGTTCAGATTATGAACCTGATTTTCGGCTTTGACGAAACCGCCGGGCTGCTCTAATTTCAATCCTTTATTTTTCTGCGAAATGGACAAATCATTCGACATGGAAGTCCGCGAGGACGTCGCGGGTCTCGGGCTCGTGAAAGGCTTTAAGGTCGGCGCGGCGGCGTGCGACATCAGAAACAGGGGCGACTTTTCGCGCCTCGACTTGGCGCTCGTCGTCTCCGAAACGCCCGCCGACGCCGCCGGCGTGTTTACGACGAACGACGTGAAGGCCTCCCCCGTATTGCTCGACATCGCCCGCCTCGAGGCTTCCCCCAAGATGCGCGCGATAGTCGCCAACAGCGGCAACGCCAACGCATGCACGGGCGCGCGCGGCTCCGAGGACGCCGAGAAAATGTGCGAGCTCGCGGCCGCGGCCGCGGGCTGCCGCAAGGAGGAGGTTCTCGTATGCTCCACGGGCAGAATCGGCGAATTTATGCCGATGGAAAAAGTCGCGAAAGGAATCGCGGAGGCGGCGTCTAAGCTTTCGGATTCCGACGAGCGGAGCGCCGCAGCAAGCCGCGCAATCATGACTTCCGACACGCGCCCGAAAACCGTCATTGCGACCGTCGCGTTCGGCGGCAAAAAAATATCCGTCGCGGGCATGGCAAAGGGCGCGGGAATGATAGAGCCCAATATGGCGACGATGCTCGCCTTCATCGTATCCGACGCCTCCGTGGCGCAGCCGCTTCTGAAAAAGCTCCTCAAAGAGTGCGCCGGCAAGACTTTCAACCGCATGACGGTTGACGGCGACATGAGCACCAACGACACGGTCTTGTGCCTGTGCAACGGCGCGGGCGGCGTTTCGGTGTCGGAGTCCGACGCGGAGTCGGCGGAGGCGTTTAAGGCGGCTTTGCTTGCGGTATGCAGGTCGCTGGCGCGCAAAATCGTAGGCGACGGCGAAAAGATTACGAAAGTGGTGGAAGTGAAAGTCTCGGGCGCGAGGGATTCGGCACAGGCCGAGAAAATCTGCCGCTCGATAGGCAATTCGCTGCTCGTGAAGTCGTCGTGGTTTGGCGAGGACCCCAACTGGGGAAGGCTTGCGGACGCCGCCGGCTACGCGCGCACGGGGCTGGTATACGATAAGATCGACCTCGACTACGACGGCGTTCCGGTTCTGGCCAAGGGCCAGCCTGTCGCGGAGAACAAGCCGCTCTGGAAGAAAATCGTCTCCCGGAAAACTTTCACGGTGAATCTGAATCTCAACCTCGGGAACGCCGAGGAGTCGATTCTCGCCGCCGACCTCACCGAGGGCTACGTCAACTTCAACAAGGGCGAATAGGTGTTCCATGCAGGACATTTCCGAAGTTTCAAAAAAGGCCGGAGTGCTCATTGAGGCGATTTCTTATATCAAGCGCTTCAAGGGCTCGGTGTTCGTGGTGAAATACGGCGGGGCGTTTATGGACGACCCAGATCCGAAAATCCGCGCGTCTGTTGCCAACGACATCGCGTTTCTTGCGGCGGTCGGCATACGCGCGGTGGTTGTCCACGGCGGCGGAAAGGCGATAAGCCGCGCGATGGAGGCGGCCGGTCTCAAACCCGAGTTCCGCAACGGAATGCGCGTGACGGACGAAAAGACCGTGTCCATAGTCCGCGACGTGCTCAACGGCTCCGTCAACGGGGAGATCGTCAGCCTCCTGAAAGCCGGAGGCTGCGAGGCCGTTTCGATAAAGGGCGACTCGGTTTTGAAGTGCGAGAAGCTCGTCCCGAAAGACGCCGGCGGCAAAGAGGCCGACATCGGCTATGTGGGGCTCGTCAACGCAGTGGACGCGCTGGAAATCGAGCGCGTTCTCGAAAGGGGATTGACCCCCGTGATTTCCCCAATCGCCATTGGCCCCGACGCCCACGCTTACAACACGAACGCCGACGTCGCGGCGGCGGCTGTTGCAAAGGCGTTGAAGGCGCGCAGGCTCGTGTTCTTGTGCGATGTCCCAGGGCTCATGCGCGACCCCAAGGACAGGTCGACGCTCATATCGCACCTCAAAGTTTCGGAGGTCGCGGGGCTTGAGGCGTCGGGCGTAATAGGCGGCGGCATGACGCCGAAAGTCGAAAGCGGCGTGGACGCCATCAAGAACGGCGTCAGGCGCGTCCACTTCGTCGACGGATACCTGCCGCACAGCATTCTGCTTGAAATTTTCACCGACACCGGCATAGGCACGGAAATCGTCGCCGAAGCCGACTAAGACGCCAATGACAACCGCTCAAAAATACGAAAAATACACGCTACCGATGTTCGGGAAGCGGACGTTCGAGGCCGTTTCCGGAAAGGGCTGCGTCCTGACGGGCGCGGACGGGAGAAAATATCTCGACTTCGGCGCGGGAATCGCCGTCAATTCGCTGGGGCATGCGAATCCGCGATGGGTGAAGGCGGTCGCGCGCCAGGCGGCGACTTTGGCGCATTGCAGCAACCTCTACCTCACGAAAGTCCACGCCGACCTCGCCGAAAAGCTTGTCGGGCTGATAGGCGGCGGCAAGGTGTTTTTTTGCAATTCCGGCGCGGAAGCCAACGAGGCGCTCATCAAGGCGGCGCGCCTCCACGGGGTGAAAGTCGCGGGCAAAGAGGGCGTGAAGTGCAGGATAGTCACGGCTGTCGACTGTTTTCACGGGCGCACGCTCGGGGCGGTGGCGGCCACGGCGCAGTATAAAATCCAGCACAACTTCGCGCCGCTTTTGGAGGGGTTTTCATACGCCAAGTTCAACGACGCGGACTCATTCGCCGCGCAGATGGGCGACGACGTGGCGGCGGTTCTCGTCGAGCCCGTGCAGGGCGAAAGCGGCGTGACGCCCGCGACAAAGGAGTTTTTGAAGGCGCTCGGCGGGCTTTGCAAAAAGTTCGGCGCAATGCTGCTTTTCGACGAAATCCAGTGCGGGACGGGCAGGAGCGGAAAATTTCTCGCCTGCCAGAGGTACGGGGTAAAGCCCGACGGCGTGTCGCTCGCCAAGGGCATCGCGGGAGGCTTTCCGATGGGCGCCATTTGGCTCGGCTCCAAATATTGCGACCTCTTTACCCCTGGCTCGCACGGCTCGACTTTCGGCGGCAATCCGCTCGCGTGCGCCGCGGCCCTCGCGACCCTCGAAGAATTCGAGCGGCGCGGGCTTGTGGAAAACGCGCGCGAAATGGGCGAGCTTCTCGCAAAGGGGCTCGATAAAATCGCGAAAAAGTTTCCCGGCAAAATCGCGGCGGCGCGCGGGCTCGGGCTTATGCGCGCGGTGGCGTTCCGGCCGGAGTATCCCAACGCGGCGGTCTGCGAAAGGCTGCGCGAAAACGGGCTCATACTCATCCCCGCGGGGGCAAACGCTCTCAGGTTCCTCCCGCCGCTGACGGTAAAGCCTTCGGAAATCGGAAAGGCGCTCAAAATATTCGAAAAGACAATCTCGGAACTTTAAACCCAATGGTAAGATCATTTTTAAGAGACACCGATTTGACTCCCGCCGAAGCCGCGGAAGTGTTTGAACTCGCGCACCGCTACAAAAAGCTGCGCCCCGCCGGAACGCTCGACGCGCTGCGCGGGCAGAGCTGGGGGCTCGTGTTCTTCAAGAAGAGCACGCGCACGCGCCTCTCGTTCGAGGCCGGAATATACGAGCTCGGCGGCCATCCGATGGTTTTGCAGGCCGACGATTTGCAGATTTCGCGCGGCGAGACCGTCGAGGACACCGCAAGGATATTCGGCAGGTTTCTCCACGGCATAGTCGTCAGGACGTTTGAGCAGGATATGGTGGACACTTTCGCGAAGTATTCGGGGCTGCCCGTCGTAAACGCGCTCACCGATCTTCTCCACCCATGCCAGAGCTACACCGACATGTTTACGATGATAGAGCATTTCGGCAAGGGCTCCGAGGATCCCGAGTGCATACGCGGCAAAAAGTTTGCGTTCTTCGGCGACACCGCGTGCAACATGGCGTATTCGCTCGCTCTCGCGGGCTCTATGTTCGGCGTGGACGTCGTGCTGTGCGGCCCCGAGAAATTCCGCCCCGGCAGGGAGCTCGACGTCCTCTTTGAATCCGCCGGTCTCGGCAGCCGCTATTCATTCACTTCCGATCCCCGCGAGGCCGCGGAGGGCGCGGACGTGTTCTACACCGACGTGTGGGTCAGCATGGGCAAGGAGGGCGAGAAGGCGGAGCGCATAAAGACGATGTCGCCCTACCAGGTCAACGAAAAGCTCGTGGCGCTCGGTTCTAAGGACTCGATATTCATGCACTGCCTGCCCGCCCACTCCGGCGAGGAAGTCACGGAGGGCGTCCTGCGCTCCGAAAAGAGCATAGTCTTCGACCAGGCCGAAAACCGCCTCCACGTCCAAAAGGCGATAGTCAGCTGGCTCGTGAACAAGAACCGCAGCCTGGCGTAAGGCGGCGCGAAAACTGAGCGGCGTCTGATGAACCTGAATTTCCCCGAACTCGCCGCCGTCGGGCGCTACAAAAGCTCTTCCCAGAAAATTCGCGTATTGAGCGAGGCGTGGGCGGAGCGGAATCTCTTCTGCCCCGTGTGCGGAAATCCGCATTTGGGGCATTATGGGGCGAACCGTCCCGTTGCAGACTTCTTTTGCGAAAATTGCAATTCAGACTTTGAGTTGAAAAGCAAGAGGGAGATCTGGGTGAAAAAATTTCCGATGGCGCGTATGGGGCGATGATAAGCCGCGTGAACTCAAATAGAAATCCAAATTTTTTCTTCTTATCGTACTTGGAAAATCGCGTGCGCGATTTGCTTTTCGTTCCGAACTATTTTTTTACGCCGTCAATTATAGAAAAGCGAAATCCGTTGTCGCAAACCGCGCGCAGGGCCGGTTGGGTCGGGTGCAACATAAATATTTCAAAAATCCCATCCGCCGGTAAAATCCGCATCGTAAGCGACGGAAACTCCGCCGGCGTAGCCGGAGTTTTGGCATCTGCCGCCCGTGCAAAAAACCTTTTTATCGGGAATGTCGGAGCAAGAGGATGGCTTCTGGATGTCCTCAGGTGTCTGGAGAAAATTGAAGGCGGAGAATTTTCCATAGATCAAGTTTACGGATTTTCCGGACATTTGAAATCGTTGCATCCCCAAAACAATTTTGTGCGTGAAAAAATCCGCCAGCAGTTGCAAATTTTGCGCGACAGGGGATTGCTCAGGTTCAAATCCCGAGGGAAATACGAGCTTATAGCCGTTTGAAATATTGCAAATAAAAGCTTTTAATGCTCTGTAAAACGATTATTAATAGGGCGAATTTTTTAACGAAACCGATTAAAATGAAAGTCGTATTAGCATATTCTGGAGGTCTCGACACCTCCGTTATCGTCAAGTGGATCAAAGACCGCTTTAACGCCGAGGTGGTTACGTTTGCCGCCAATGTCGGGCAGCAGGAGGAGCTGGACGGCCTTGCCGAAAAGGCCAAGGCCACGGGGGCTTCCGCCCACTACACCGTCGACTTGCAGGACGAATTCGTCTCCGACTTCATCTACCCGATGATCCGCGCAAACGCGATTTACGAGGGACAGTATTATCTGGGAACCTCCATCGCCCGCCCGCTCATCGCCAAGGCGCAAATCGAAATCGCCCGCAAGGAGGGCGCAACCCACGTCGCCCACGGCGCGACCGGCAAGGGCAACGACCAGTGCCGCTTTGAAATCTCCTACGCCGCCCTCGCACCCGACATTCAGGTGATCTCCCCGTGGAGAATCGACGAGTTCCGCAAGGCTTTCCCGGGTAGAACCGAGATGATTGAATATTGCAAGTCGCACAACATAAACGTCCAGGCCTCCGCCAAGAAGCCCTATTCAATGGACAGGAACATGCTCCACATCTCCTACGAGGCGGGAATCCTCGAAGACCCGTGGTTTGACCCGACCGTCCCCGAGAACAAGGACATGTTCAAGACCACCGTTTCCCCCGAGGACGCCCCCGACAAGCCTACATATCTGGAATTGACTTTTGAAAAGGGCGACTGCGTGGCAATAGACGGCAAGGCGATGAAGCCCTCCGACATTCTGCGCGCGCTCAACAAAATCGGCGGCGAAAACGGGATCGGCAGGGTTGACATAGTCGAAAACCGCTTTGTGGGCATGAAGAGCCGCGGCGTGTACGAAACCCCCGGCGGCACGATTCTCGAATTTGCGCACCGCAACATGGAGACAATTACCATGGACAGGGAGCTCATGCACTTGCGCGACAGCCTCATTCCCAAGTACGCCGAGCTGATTTACAACGGCTTCTGGTACGCTCCCGAGCGCGAGGCCCTGCAAGCTTTCGTCGACAAGAGCCAGGAAAAAGTCAGCGGGGTCGTCAAGGTGAAGCTCTACAAGGGCAACATCGCCTGCGTCGGAAGGAAGAGCCCGTTCAGCCTCTACGACGAAAACATCGCCTCCATGGAGGGCGTCAAGAGCGACTACAACCAGGACGACGCCACCGGATTTATCCGCCTGCAATCGCTGCGCCTCAAAGAGCGCGCGCGCAAGCAGGGCGTTCCCGAAGAAGCTTTCGCAAAAAAATCGAATCTCGTGAGGGAATAGCGGCTCCGTGAGAATCTGCTGCATAGGCGCGGGCTATGTCGGCGGCCCGACGATGACGGTGATAGCCCGCAAATGCCCCGATATCCGCGTGGATGTCGTGGACATAAACGCGGAGCGCATCGCCGCGTGGAATTCCGACAGCCTTCCGGTATTCGAGCCCGGGCTCGAAGAAATCGTGCGCCTGTGCCGCGGCAAAAACCTGTTTTTCTCCACGGACGTGGACGCCGCGATAGACGCGGCCGACATAGTTTTCATATCGGTAAACACGCCGACGAAAACCTACGGGTACGGCGCGGGCAGCGCGTCCGACCTGCGGTTTGTGGAAAGCTGCGCGCGCAAGATTGCGGAGGTCTCGCGGAGCGGGAAGATCGTCGTCGAAAAGTCGACGCTGCCCGTGCGGACCGCCGACGTGATAAGGCAGATCCTCTCCTCGACGGGAATGGAGTTCCAGGTGCTCTCCAATCCCGAGTTCCTCGCCGAGGGCACGGCTGTAAGAGACCTCGAATCCCCCGACCGCGTCCTCATCGGAGGCGACGAAGACACCGAGGCGGGGAGAAGCGCCATCGACGAGCTCGCGGGCATCTACGCCCGATGGGTGCCGGAGGACAGGATAATCAAGACAAACCTTTGGTCGAGCGAGCTCAGCAAGCTAACGGCGAACGCGTTTTTGGCGCAGCGCATAAGCTCTATAAACTCCATAAGCGCGCTCTGCGAGGCCACGGGCGCGGACGTCGAGCAGGTCGCGCGCGCAGTCGGCTCCGACACGCGCATAGGCTCCAAGTTCCTCAACAGCTCCGTGGGATACGGGGGGTCGTGCTTCCAAAAGGATCTGCTGAACCTGATCTACCTTTGCGAGCATTTCAACCTGCCGGAGGTCGCGCGCTACTGGCGGGGAGTTGTGGAAATAAACGCCTACCAGAAGCGGAGGTTCGCCGAGGGCGTGATAGACTCGCTGTACCGCAACATCTGCGGGAAGAGGCTCGCGATTTTCGGTTTCGCGTTCAAGGAGGACACTAACGACACCAGGGAGTCTCCGGCAATCGACATTTGCAGGCTCTTTCTCAACGAGCGCGCGCAGCTTGCGATCTTCGACCCCAAAGTTTCAAAAAAACAGATTCTCGCCGATCTCAATGCGGAGGAGGGCGATCCGCGCGTTGAATTTTGCGCCTCGCCGTACGAGGCCGCCGAAAATGCGCACGCGATTGTTTTGTTGACACAGTGGAGAGAATTTAAAAACTTGGACTACAAAAAAATCAAATCGGCTATGGCGACCCCCGCATGGATATTCGACGGCAGAAACTGCCTCGACCACCGACTTCTTGGCGAACTCGGCTTCCTTTTGCGCGGCATAGGAAAAGGGAATTTGTCGTAGACCGTACGGACAATCAGGCAAACGGAAAGCGCGGTTCCCTCCACAAAAGAATCGCGCTTTTTTGTGCCGGAAAATTTAACCGACCGACAAAATGCAGGCAAAGAAAAAATACATACGAAGACCCGACATAGATCTGCCGGACAGGCAGTGGCCCTCAAAAAAAATCGAGCGCGCGCCGATATGGTGCAGCGTCGATTTGCGCGACGGCAACCAGGCGCTCGCGATCCCCATGGGAGTGGACGAAAAGCTCCGCCTGTACAAAGAGCTCCTGAAAATCGGGTTCAGGGAAATAGAGGTTGGCTTTCCGGCGGCGAGCGACACCGAGTACGCCTTTCTGAGAAAGCTCGTGGACGAAAACCTCGTTCCGGACGGCGTGTCTTTGCAGGTGCTCACGCAGAGCCGCGAACACCTCATCCGCAAGACGTTCGAGTCCCTCAAAGGCGCGAAGAGCGCGATAGTCCACCTCTACAATAGCACTTCCGCCTTGCAGCGCAAGGTGACGTTCAAAATGTCGAGGGCCGAAATCGTCGAGATAGCCCGCACAGGCGCGCGCCTCGTGCGCTCCATGGCCGACGACCTCGAGGCCGCGGGCACGCGCGTGCGCATGGAATACTCCCCCGAGAGCTTCAGCGACACCGAGCTGGACTTCGCCCTCGAAATATGCGAGGCCGTCAAGGAAATCTGGAAGCCGACGCCGGACAGCAAAATCATAATCAACCTGCCCGAGACCGTGCAGTACAGCTCGCCCAACGTCTACGCCGACCAGATTGAGTGGATGAGCCGCAACATATCGCAGCGCGACTTGGTGGAAATAAGCCTCCACACGCACAACGACCGCGGAACGGGGGTTGCCGCCACGGAATTCGGAATCATGGCGGGCGCCGACAGGGTTGAGGGCACGCTCTTCGGAAACGGCGAGCGCACGGGCAATCTCGACATAGTGACGGTTGCGCTCAACATGTACGCCGAGGGCGTCGATCCCGGGCTCGAACTGTCGAATCTTCCGGAAATCCGCCGCGTGTACGAGGAGTGCACCGGCATGAAAGTCCCGCCGCGCCACCCGTATGCGGGCGACCTCGTGTTCACGGCGTTCAGCGGCTCGCACCAGGACGCCATAAAAAAGGGCATGGAAATAATGCGCTCCGGCGGCGGCAAATGGGAGGTTCCGTACCTGCTCATCGACCCGCGCGACATCGGGTGCTCTTACGAGGCGATTATACGCATAAACTCGCAGAGCGGAAAGGGCGGGGTGTGCTACATTCTCGGCGAGGAATTCGGATTCGACATACCAAAGCCGATGATGCAGCAGGTCGGCGACTTCGTGAACGGCGAGGCCGACAAGCTCGGCAGGGAGCTTCAGCCGTCGGAAATATATTCGATTTTCGCCGGGGAATTTGTCGGGCGCGAGGCTCCGGTAAAGCTCGAATCCTACAAAATGGCCTACGAGGAGGGCGACGCCGACGAGCCGAAAGCCGTAAAAATAACCGCAAAGCTTCTCGTCTGCGGCGATGAAAAGACCGTCGCCGCGCGCGGCAACGGCCCGATAAACGCGCTCGTAAACGCCTTCGACCAAAACGGAATGAAAAACTTCAAAGTCGCCGACTACCGCTCGCACGCAATAGGCAAGGGTTCCGCCACGAATTCCGCCGCCTATGTGTGCATAGAGTCGCAGGGGGGCGGACGTTCCGTTTGGGGCGTCGGGGTGGACGCCAACATCGAATCCGCGGGGCTGAAAGCCTTGGTGTCTGCCTACAATAGGCTTGCCGGCGAAAAGCGGGCATAGTTTTCCCGCGGCGGCAAGCGTTAGCCGTTCCGGAGCCGGCGGCCGCACGGCACGGGCTGGCTCTGCGGTTTGCCGGAAATTTGTCCGGACGGCGTTTCGATTAAAAAAGAACCGTTCCATTTTCGTCGGAGCGGTTCTTTTTTCCCTTCCCAAATGCCGCCGGTTTTCGGCGGCGGATTGCCTCTCTTAAACCAGGCGGTACTCGCCGGGGAGCGGAATCGGGTCTATGGGCTTCTTGCCGAATTTCCATTCCCGCGGAGCCCACGACTGCTTCGAGCGGCTGACTATCCACTCGTACTTGAAGTTGCGGCCCGCGTAGGCGCTCTCCCTGCCCGCGATTGCCAGCCTCGTGGATTTTACCATTTCGCGCAGCAGGTTTTGCGGCTTGTTGTTGAGCACGCAGTCTATCAAAACCCTGTGCTCTTCCACCATCGCCTGCGGGTAGTCGCTCTCCGCCTTCCACGGCTTCTGGCCGAGTATGCGCATGCGGTTGCCGTCGAGGTTGGTTTCGAGAACGCCCTTTGTTCCTATGAAACGCTCGCACACTATGTCGGATGACTTGTTTTCGCGGCGGCTGTAGCTCGCGCAATGCAGGCCTTCGCCGAAGTCGAAATCAACCCCGAAGTGGCTGAAACGGTCGCCGTACTTGGGGAATTCGATGTCCCACCTTCTGCCGCCTATGCCGCAGACTTCCTTCGGGTCTTTGCCGAGCCCCCAGAGGATGACATCGAGGTTGTGGACGTGCTGCTCCACGTAGCAGTCGCCCGAAGTCCATCTGAAAATGAACCAGTTGCGGATCTGGTATTCCATTTCCTCCGGATCGGGATTTTGGAGGCGGAGCTCTCCGTTGTCCTGAATAAAGAAGCGCGAGTTGAGCCAGTACGCCTGGGCGCCGAGTATTTCGCCGATCTGCCCGTCCTGCATGCGCTTGATGGCCTCCTGGTAGCCGGGGTGGAAGCGGCGTTGTATGCCCGGGATTATCGTCAGGTTCTTCTTGTCGGCCAGATCCGCGATTTCAAGCATCTCGCGGCACTGCACGGGGTCGACGCACGCGGGCTTTTCGACAAACAGGTGCTTGCCGGCGTTGACAAATTCCCTGATGTGCAGGGGCCTGAACACGGGGGGAGTGGCGTGTATTATTATGTCTATGTCCTCGCCGAGAATCTGCTTGTAGGCGTCCCAACCCGCGAATCGGCGGCTTTCGGGCACGTCTATGGCGTCCTTGCCGAACTTCTTGGCGTATCTTTCAAAAGCCTTTATCGCAAGGTCGTTTCTGTCGGCGAACAAATCGGCTATGGCGACGATTTTCACCGCCCCTTTCGCCGCCGTCAGCATGTCCGAAACGGCCCCTATGCCGCGGCCGCTGCATCCGACCAACCCGACTTTGAGCTGGCTTTTCTTCCCCACTGCCGCCGCCGAGAATTTCGGCAGCGCCGCGGCTGCCGAGGCAACCGCGATGGACTTCATTGCGTCTCTTCTATCCATAATGTTTTCCCCTTGTATGCGTTAAACTTGCGCGTCGAACGCGCGGTATGTTTTGAGAATTTCGGCGTCCTTTCCCGGCGTCTTGACGGTCTGCCCGTGCTCGAGCCCTATGAAGCCGCGGTATCCCTTATCCCAAATTTTCTTGAATACGCCCGCGTAGTCGATTTCGCCGGAGCCGGGCTCGTTTCTGCCGGGGGCGTCGGCGACGTGGAAGGACACTATCGACTTCCAGACGTTCGGGTCGTCGAGCGACGACAGATTGCCCGCCTGCATGTATTCGTGGTAGATGTCGTAGAGTATGCCGCACGCGGGGCTGTCAACGTCGCGCGCGATCCTCGCGGCGAGCGTGTTGTTGACGCAAAACACCCCGGGGTGGTCCTTGACGGTGTTGAGCGCCTCGATTTCCATCACGAACCCGCGCTTTTTGCAGATGTCGGCGCAAAACGACATGTTTTCTATCACGTTGTCGTACTGTTTGCGCCAGTCGAGCTTGCGGTCGAGCGCCCCGGGGCCGATGATCAGAATTTTGGAGCCCACGCGCTCGAGAACCCCGAAAGTGGTTTCGAGCTGCCCTTCGAGCATCGCGCGCAGGGCGGGCTTGTCCTCGACTATGGAGCCGTCCGCGCGCTTGATTTTGTTCGCGGTCATGGTGGGCACGTCCTTCTCGTTCATCGACGAGAGCGAACCCACTTCAAGCCCGAGCTCGCGCGCCTTTTCGCCGATCTGGATCTGCTTTTCGATTTCCGCGGACGAAAATTTCCTGGAATGGTTTATCGGGCAGACGCCTTCTACCGCAAGCAGGCCGCAGCCCTTGAAATACTCCATCAATTTTATCGGGTCTCTGCCGGCGGTGGGGACTCCGAAGGAAAATCCGAGCCTCGGGGAGAATTTCATTTTAAATTTTTTCGCATCCGCGCCAAATGAGGGCGAGGCGAAAAAGCCGGCGCACGCGGCGGCGGAAAGGGTCTTTATGAAGTCGCGTCTATGCATATCGGTCTTAAATTTGAAAAAAAGGAGGGCAAAACGCACCGCCTCAAACGTTTGACTTAAATTTGAATGACAAATTCGGGCGTGTCAAACACAAATTCGCAAAAAGCTCCTGCGCGGGCGTTGCGTTTGAAATATCGGCGGAGTTTGCCAAGCAGTTCAAAATCCGCCGCAAAATATTTTCGGCGCGCCAAATTGAGCGGGCCGCTGGCGCGGGGCGGGCTGGAAAGCTTTCGGGAGGAAACGGGAGGAATGCCGCGGAGCGCCGGCGCCGGAAAAATCGCTTGCGAAACTTCCGGCGGCCGGTAGCGTTTAATTCCGCAATGAAGACCGCCATTTCAGCAATACTGGCCTTGTCCGCCGCCGCGCTGCTGTGCTCGTGCGAGAGCATGGGGTTCAGCTGCGGCGCCGTCGGGCCCGCCCTTACTCCCGACGTCGACGCGACGACAATCGAGAGGACGTGGGAAAAGGCTCCGGACTCCAATCGCGAAATTCCTACGGAAAGGGAAGTCGAAAACCCTCCCGCGTACAGATAACCGGAGGAAAATTCCGCGCGCCCCGCTTTGGCGCCGCCTTTTTAAGGGGAGGCGCGGCGGAGAAATGCGCCTCGCACGTCCGCGCTTGCAACTGACGGCGGTGGAAAGGCGTTTTTGGGGCGCGCCCATGCCGGTTTTCCCAAAAAAGGCGGGATTGGACAGATTTTTGAAAGCAATGCATATTTACGCGCCGCCGGATTTGCCGTAAAATCGCCTTCGCAAAAACCGATTAACACAAAGGGAAATAGGAAGATGAGAAAATTGCGCGACATTGAAGTTTCCGCCATAGGAATGGGCTGCATGGGCTTTACCCACGGCTATGGGCGGCTCCGTCCGAGGGCGAATCCATAAGGCTGATGCGAAAGGCGTTCGATTTGGGGTGCGCGCTCTACGACACAGCCGAAGCCTATTCCGCCTACGCCAATGAGGAGTTCGCGGGCAAGGCTTTCAAACCGATAAGGGACAAGGTTGAGTCTGCCCCGCGTTTCTGCCCGGGCAGGAAATTCCCGAGGGCAAATTGAGCCGCAGGGGGATACGGGCGGCTTTGGAGGGTTCGCTGCGCCTCCTGCAAACCGACCGGCTCGTGTACTACGCACACCGCATTCCGGCGGGAATCGACATGGAGGCGCTTGCTGAAATCTTCTCGGAGCTCGCAAAAGAGGGGAAAATCCTCGCTTGGTGGCTTTCGGAGGCGGCGGCGGAGCAGATGCAAAGCCCAACGCGGCATTCCCGCTCTCGGCGGTTCAAAGCGAATATTCGATGATGGAGCGCAAGTGGGAGAGGGAGGTCATACCTCTCTGCGGCGAGCTGCGCATGGAGTTTGTGGCGTATTCGCCCGTGGCGGGCGGTTTTTGGAGCGGAAAGTGCGGCAGCGACGCCGCGTACGAGGGCGACGACGTGCGCAGGGCGATTTCCCGCTACGCAAAAGAGAACGCCGAGGCCGACGCGCCTCTGCTCGGCCTCCTGAAGAAGTCCGCCGGCGAAAAGGGCGCGACGCCCGCGCAGATCGCCCTTGCGCGGATATTGCGCAAGGGCGGCTTCATAGTCCCAATTCCCGGGATGAGGTCCGACGGGCGCATAGCCGAAAACCTCGGCGCGGCCGGAGTGGAGCTTGGCGATGAAGAGTTCGCCGCCCTCGAATCGGAGCTCGGCAAGATAAAAATCCACGGGGACCGCAGGGACGAGGACATCGCAAAATTGGGAACGATAGGCGGCAATACGGGCGGCAAGTAGCCCATGCGCCGAAGCGCGGACGCCCGAATGCGCGGGCGGCGCGCGCGGGCTGAAATCAAGCTCCTGCCGCCCCGCGCGCCCGCGGCGGATTTTTGCGAAAGCGCGCGCATGGGCGCGCTTTCGCAAAACGCCCGCTCCCGCGCCAAACCCTCGTTTGCCGGACAAATTCCCCGCCCAAAATTGCGGAAAAAAAGTTTGCGCGCCCTCCGGATCTTTGGGAATATCGCCCTGAAATGGACTGCTTTTTGATAGACGGCTTCAATCTCGGGTTCCGCTGCTTTTACGCCATGCCCGACCTCTCCCGCTCGGACGGTTTCCCGACGGGTGCGCTGCACGCGTTTTTCCAGAGCCTCTTGAGGCTTTCCGCTATGGACGCCCCGCACGCGGGCGCGGTTTTCTTCGACAAGGGGGGATCTGCAAGGCACCGCGAGATATTTCCCGAATACAAGGCAAACCGCGAGGAAACTCCGGAGAGCTTCAAGCGGCAGCTGCCCGCCATACGCGACCTGTGCGGGCTGTTCGGGTACGAAACCGCATCGCAGGAGGGCGTTGAGGCCGACGACCTGCTCGCCAGCACCGTCGAGAAGCTCAAGCCGCTCGGCGGAATAATAACCGTCGTGAGCGCCGACAAGGATTTCGCGCAGCTCGTCTGCCCGCGCGTGAGGCAGCTGCTGCCCAATTCGCGCGACAAGAATTGGACGCCCCTCGACCCGATAGGGGTGAAGTCGAAATTCGGCGTCCCGCCCGCGCAGATCCCCGCGTTTTTGGCGATTGTAGGGGACTCGGCGGACAATATCCCGGGAATCCCCGGGGCTGGGCCCAAGACCGCCGCCAAATGGCTTAAAGACTACGGGGACATCGACTCCATAATCCGCAGGCACGACTGGCTCAAACCCGAAAAATTCAGGGCAGTAATCAGGGAGAGCGAGGCGCTCCTGCGCAGGAATCTCGAGCTCGTGACGCTGAAAACGGACTTCGAGGTCGAACTGCCCTCGCAGAAGGTCCCGGACTTCCCCGAGCTCGTAAAATTTCTCGAGGAAATGGAGATGAAGAAGTCGCTCGTCAACCTCCGCAAATTCGCGAAAGATTTTTACAAAATCGACCTCTGACGGCGCTCCGCACGCATTTCCGGCGTTCAAGCTAAATTGCGGCGGGCTTTGAAAACGCCGCTTAAAAAATGCTAAACTCCCGTCGTCGCCGACGGGAGCGAGCGCAAACCGGATCGCCTTCCATTGCGGATTCCGCGCCGCGCCCGCGGTTTATTGCGCATTTTTGGGGCGTTCCCGCGATTCCAAAAAGCTTCTCAATCGCCGATTTTGCGCCCCGCGGCTTTTCATTTTGCGGAGAACCGCCAAATTGCCGAAACATTCCGGCCGGCAAATTCAACAAAACGGCGCGGCTCCGCGCTCCGGCGGAACTTTTTGCGGAAATTTTAAAGCCGGCGCATTGCCGCAAGGCCGCCATTCCGCCGGAGCTCCGGCGAAAATTTTTCGGGATTTTTCGGTTACGAGTCGAGGCCTATGTCTATCCACTTGCTCGAATGCACGGGGGCGGCCGTCGAGACGAAATCCGCGCCGAGCTTCCCGAGCTCCCCGACGCTCTCGAGCGTCACGCCTCCGGAAATCTCCGTCCACGCCCCGTCGCCGACGAGCCTTACGCCCTCGGCGATGTCGGCGTTTGAAAAGTTGTCGAACATTATGACGTCGGCGCCCGCCTCGAGCACGGGCGGAATCTGGTCGAGCGCGTCGACTTCCACCTCTATCGCAAACCCCGCGTTCTTTTCCCGCGCGATTCTCACGGCGCCTGCGAGGGCGTCGCCCTTCGAGGCGCCCGCCGCCGCGAGATGGTTGTCTTTGAGCATCACGCGGTCGAACAGCCCTATCCTGTGGTTGTATCCGCCGCCGCACGCGAAGGCGTATTTTTCGAGAACGCGCAGTCCGGGCGTCGTCTTGCGCGTGTCGAGAAGCTTTGTGGGCGAGTCCCCGAGGGCGGCAACATACTTCGCCGTTTCCGTGGCTACCCCCGAGAGCCTCTGGAGAAAGTTGAGCATCACGCGCTCGGCCTGCAATATCACGCGCGCCGGGCCCTCTATCGTCCCGAGCGCCCCGCCCGCGGGAACCCTGTCGCCGTCTTTGGACAGCGGCGTAAGCCTGCACCCGAAGTCGCCGGAGGCTTCCCCGTAGACTTTGAGCGCGATTCTCGCAAGCTCCATTCCGCAGACTGTCATGTCGCGGCGGGCGCGCAGGCTCGCTTTCGTCCTAATCGACGGGGTGAGCGAGCGCGTCGTGATGTCGGCGGCGATTCTTGGGAGAACGGCGAGCCCCGCCCCCTCGATGTCCTCGGCGCGCGCCGCCTTTACAAGCCCCTCGACGTATTTTTCGTCGAGGTCTTCCCATTTGAGCCTGCGGACGAGATGGGATTCGTGCTGCGGATTCTTCATGGCCTATTCCGTGAAAAACTCCCTGCCCGCGGCCGCCTGGATCGAGACGCACAGCGGCTTGCCCTCAATTCCCAGAAACTCCAGCTCGCATTCGCCGCCGGCGGACTCCATCAAAGAAAGCCCCGCCGCGACGTCCCACAGGTAGAGGCGGCTCTCCTTGTAGGCGTCCGCCCTGCCGGAGGCGACCCATGCCATCGCGAGAGCCGCGCTGCCGCACATGCGCACCTTTTTGAACTTTTGGAGCGACATTATGAAATGTCTGAGGTTTTTTTCGGAATAGTCCGTCGCGCTCGGGAAACCCGTCATGAGAACCGCCTGCGAGATTTCCCGCGCCCACGCCGGCCTTATCTCCGAGCCGTTGAGCGAAAGCGGAAGCCCCGCGCCGCCCGCGTAGAGCTCCCCGCGGGTGAAGTCGTTTATTGCGCCGACTATCGGCTTGCGCCCCTTCATCAGGGCTACGCTCACGCATACGCCGGGGATTCCGCGCAGGTAGTTGTACGTGCCGTCTATGGGGTCCACTATCCAGTAGTAGGAGTCCGAAAACGCGAGCGAGGCGTCGCCGCCGTTTTCCTCGCCTATCACCGGAATGCCGGTGGGCTCGAGCTTCTCGCGTATGAACATTTCGCTCTCGACGTCCTCCTGCAATTTGACGTCGTTGCCCGCGTCGGAGTTGACGCGGCGCTCGCGTATGGCGGAGAGCCTGTCTCCGGCGGCCTTCGCCACGGAGGAGGCTATTTTTAAAAATGCGGGTTTTTCCGACGCTTCCATATCGTTTCCTTTCGGCTTGAAAAAATGGGCGGCGCGCAATCGGCGCGGCTATGCGGATTCCTCCGCGGCGCAGAGCTTCCTGATTTTCCCGAGGTCGAGCTTTCCGGAGCTCAACAGCGGTATAGAGTCGATTCTCACGAGGTACTTGGGTATCCAGAGGTTCGGGAGGCCCGCCTCGGTAAGCAGCCGCCTGAGCTTGGACATCTCGACGTCGAAGGTGGACAGAAGCACGAGCGCCTCCCCTTTCGCCGCGTCGAGGCGGGAGCCCACGGCTATAAGCGGGACTTCGGAATCCTGTATGCCGAGCGCCTTGACTATCGACTCTTCGACGCTCATGTGCGGCACCATTTCGCCGCCGATTTTCGAGAAGCGCGAGATCCTGCCCTTTATGAATATGAAGCCGTCGTCGTCGAGCATGGCCAGATCCCCCGTGTTCAGCCAGCCGTCGCGCAGCTTTTTCCTGTTTTCGTCGGGCTGGTTGAGGTACCCGCCGAATATGTTCGCGCCTTTGAGACACAGCAGCCCCGTGGAGCCTATGGGCAGAAATTCGCCCGTCTCGGGGTCTGCTACGGCCGCCATCATTCCGGGGAAGAGCTCGCCCACGGATTCCGGCTTCGTCCGGCTCGGCTGGGGGCAAAGGCCGCCGCGTTTGAGGTTCGGCGGCAGGTTCACCGCCACGACCGGAGACGCCTCCGTGAGCCCGTAGCCCTCCCAGTAATAGACATTGGGGAATTTTCGCCGCCACATTTCTATGAAGCCCTCCGGAGTCTTTTCCGCGCCGCCTATCACGCCGTGCATTTTCGGGAAATCCTCCGGCTTGCCCTTCTTGTAGTAGGAGCGCAGGAATGTCGGCGTGCTTATCATTATGGTCGAGCCTCCCTTGCGCGAGGCGTCGAGGTTGGCTTGGACTTCGAGCGGGCTCTGAACCGCCACCGACTGCATTCCGTAGACGGACGTCATCCACACCTGTATCGTCTGCCCGAAGCTGTGGAAGAGCGGCAGGTTTGAGTGCAGGCGCGTGTCGGCGTTTATTATGCCGATATTCCACATCTGCGTGCAGTTTGCCATTATGTTGCGGTGCGTCAGAACCGCCGCCTTGGGCATTCCCTCGGAGCCGCTCGTAAATATTATGGAGGCCTCGCGGTCGCCCCCCTCGCGCGGAATTTTGTACATGCGCGACAATATCCAAAACGGCAGCAGCCGCACCGCCAGCAGCTTCATAGCGATGCGCCTCTTGCCGATTTCCTTCAAAATTTTTCCGATGTCGTAGAAATTGTCCGTCCACGGATAGTCGGGCGAGTGCGAGTCCACCTTTTCGCGGACTTTGTCGGAGCCTATCACCATGCGGACGCCCGCGCGCTCGAGGCACGCCTTTTCCGCCTCCGCGCCCATAGTGAAATTCAGGTTTACGCTGACTTTGCCCGCCATCTGAACCGCGAGGTTTACGGCGATTCCTGGCAGGCACGACGGCAGGGCGATTCCGATCCTGTCGTACTGCGCGAAGTTTTTTTGTATGTGCTCTTTGAGGGCGAGCGCCATTGCGAGCGTCGTCCCCCTGTCGGCCCTCATTCCGAGCGAATAGTCGTAGACGCATTCGCGGCGCGTGCGGGAGCTGAGCGTGCGCATCGCGGCGTATCCGAGATTGAGCTTCAATATGCCGAGCCCGTTAAAATTTTCGAAGCCGCTGTCGACAATCCTGGAATCTATAATCTTCATCTTCCCGTTGTGGTAAAAATCGCGCCGGTTTTGCGAAACAAACGCGCGCTTAAAATGTTTAAAAATTCTCCGAGCGCGTCAAGAAGCTATTTGCCGTTTTTATGTCGCGCGGGCGTTGGGCGCAAAAAATGCTTGTGCGGCGCGCAAGTTTGGCAAAATATACGCAAATGCGCGCCAATGCGCGAAGCAAATTTTAACAGACTAACAGATCATGGCAGTTCCCCCATTCAAATACCAAAAGATGTTCCCGCTCGGCAAGGACGACACCCAGTACCGCCTGCTGACAAAAGACTACGTTTCGACCTCCGAATTTGAGGGCCGCAAGATTCTCAAAATCGACCCCGAGGGCCTCGCGGTTCTCGCCAGAAACGCCATGCGCGACGTTTCCTTCATGCTGAGGCCCGCGCACCTGAAAATGGTCGCCGCCATTCTCGAAGACCCGCAGGCGTCCGACAACGACAAGAGCGTGGCGCTTACAATGCTGCGCAACGCCGAAGTCGCCGCAAAGGGGAAGCTGCCGTTCTGCCAGGACACCGGAACGGCAACCATAATCGGCAAAAAGGGCCAGTCGGTCTGGACGAACGCCTGCGACGAGGAATACCTCTCCAAGGGCGTCTACGACTGCTACACCCGGGAGAACCTCCGCTACTCGCAAAACGCGCCGCTCAACATGTGGGACGAGGTCAACACGGGCTGCAATCTCCCCGCGCAGATAGACCTCTACGCCACCGATTCCGACAAGTACGAATTTCTCTTTGTCGCCAAGGGAGGCGGCTCGGCCAACAAAACCTACCTCTACCAGGAGACGAAAGCCATAATCACCCCCGAAAAGCTGATTCCCTTCATGGTCGAGAAGATGAAGGGGCTGGGGACCGCGGCGTGCCCGCCCTACCACATCGCGTGGGTCGTCGGCGGCACGAGCGCGGAAGCCTGCCTGAAAACCGTGAAGCTCGCGTCCGTAAAATATCTCGACGCCCTCCCGACAGAGGGCAACGAGCTCGGCCACGCCTTCCGCGACGTCGAGCTCGAAAAGCGACTCTTGGAGGAAACCCGCAAGCTCGGGATCGGCGCGCAGTTCGGCGGGGCGAACTTCGCCCTCGACGTGCGCGTGATCCGCATGCCGCGCCACGGCGCGAGCTGCCCGATAGGTCTTGGCGTATCGTGCTCCGCCGACAGAAACATGAAGGCGAAAATCGACGAGAACGGCATTTGGCTCGAACAGCTCGAATCCGACCCTGGCAGGTTCATTCCCGAAAAGTACCGCTCGGTCGACACCGGCGACGGGGCGGTGGACATCGACCTCAACCGCCCGATGCCCGAGATCCTCGCGGAGCTCGCAAAATATCCCGTCAAGACGCGCCTGAAACTGCGCGGCACAATCATAGTCGCGCGCGACATCGCCCACGCGAAGCTCGCCGCGCGCCTGAAATCGGGCGAGCCGCTGCCGCAGTATTTCAAAGACCATCCCGTCTACTACGCCGGCCCCGCCAAGACGCCCGCCGGAATGCCCTCCGGCTCCTTCGGCCCCACGACCGCCGGCCGCATGGATCCCTATGTCGACCTCTTTCAGTCGCACGGCGGCAGCATGGTGATGATCGCCAAGGGCAACCGCTCGCAGGCGGTCACCGACTCCTGCAAGAAGCACGGGGGCTTCTATCTCGGCTCCATAGGCGGCCCCGCCGCGATCCTCGCGCAGGACAACATCAAGAAAGTCGAGCTCGTCGAATATCCCGAACTCGGAATGGAGGCCGTCTGGAAAATAGAAGTGGAAAACTTCCCCGCCTTCATCCTCGTGGACGACAAGGGCAACGACTTCTTCAAACAGCTGTAATGCGGGGAGGGCGAATCCGCCCGCTTTCTCCGGCGTCGATGCGCCGCCGATTCCACGCCTTTCGGGGATTGGTTCGCCGCGCACGGGCGCGAGCTTCGCCGATTCTATCGGGCGCGCGGCATTTTTCGCGTTCCCCATTGTTTTGGGCGTTTATTTCCGCCAAAACGCAAAAAAACGGACCTCCGGCGGGAGGTTCGTTTTCATTGCCGTTTTGCAAGTTTGGCGTTGAAAGGCGGACGTCCGCAAACGGCGCTTTGCGCTTTTCATTGGCGTCCGCGCTTTGCGCCCCATATCTTCTCTTGCGGGTTTTGGATTGTCAATCCCGCCTATTGCCGCGCCGCGAACGCGGAGCGGCATTCCCGACGAATGGGGATTTTTTGCCGGCGCGCAAGGCATTCAATTCCGCTTGCGCGCCGTTTCCGCTCAGTTGGCAATCCCTGGCGAATAGGCCGCGCGCCGGCGGGAAACGGGCGGAGCGCATCCGGCCGCGGCGCGGAACAGCTTCTCAGCCGCCGCGCGCCTATTTTATTCGGATTCCGCGGGGGCGGCTGCCGCCGATTCCTTCGAGACCATTTCCGCGACGACGCTTCCGGCGGATATTTCCGCGAATGAGCGTTCGGCGTTGGCTCTCATTTCGGCTAAATCCCTGTTGGAGGCGTCCATCGCCGGCGGCGTAAATTTTGCGGCAAACAGTATGTAGCCGTCGCCCGCGATCGTCTGGAGCGGGGAAATCTTGCCCGGGGCGAGCTTGGGAAGCTCGGAGGCCGCCGCCGAATATACTGCGTAGGAGGCGTTGTCGGGGCGGGCGGCGGCGATTACATAATCTTTGTAGTCGGAGACTTTCGCCCCGCTTTCCCTTGCGATTTTTTCAAAGGATTTTTCGTCCTTTGCCGACTGCAAGGCCTTGTCGAGCGCGGAGGCGCGCTCGGAAAAGAGTTTTCTCTTTTGCGATAGCTTGTAGTCGGCCTCAACCTTGCCCTTCACGTCCGCGAGCTTGGGGAGATACGACGGAACCTTTTCCGCGAGGATTACGACAGTCACGCCGTTTTCGGAGGGAATGGGGTCGGAGAAAAAGGTTTTTTCGTCGAGCCCCATACCGGCTTGGGCTATGGAAATTTCCACGCCCTTGGGCAGTTCGGAGTCCGTCTTGCGTATGAGGGGGAGTTTTTTGACTTCCGCCTTTGAGTCGGCAATTAGCTTTTTGAGCTCGGCGGAGCCCATTTTTGCGCCGGAATCGTATATGGAGATGGCGAGGTTTTCCGCGGCTTTTGCGGCGGCGCGCAGAGCGGAGTCCGCGAGCGCGTCGGCCTTGACTTTGTCGGCTATTTCGGAGAGGGCGGGCACGTAGGGCTTGCCGTCTTTCTGCGTGGCGTACTTGCGCATGTTGGAGCCGTAGAACGCGGAAATTTCGGCGTTGGTTGGCGCGGGAACGGAGGCGGCGTATTTTACGGACGGGAAAAATGCGGTTTCGAGAACCGCCCCGTCGCCTATCCTGTACGCTTCCGCGTTTTCCTTGAAGAACTTTTCGAGCTCGGCGGGTTCAACTTTTATTTCGGGGTTGAAGTTTTCAAATGAGAGGGCGGCAACGGCGAAGTCCCACTTTCCGTAGTATTTTTTGTACTGGTTTTCAATGTAGGAGAGCGGCAGGTACCCGGGCCCCCCGAGGAGCTTTTCCACCTTGTCGGCGAGAGCGTTTTGGGAGATGACGTAAGAGAGCGTTTCTTCGCTCATGCGCCCGCGCTCGTCGATGAACCTTTTCCACGCCGCGGCGTCGAAGCCGCCCGCCGCGTTTTTGAAAGCCGGGGCGGACTGCACGTACTCTTTGAGTTCCGCTTCCGAAATTTGGCCTATGCCGAGCTCGCGCGCAAGCGACAGCAGGTACGCCTGGCGGAGCATCAGCTGCGTGAGCTGCTGCTGGGTGCGCAGGTTTTTGCCGCCGAGTATGGCGTCGTAGACCGCGAGGGTTTGGAGGTTGGAGCGCACGCTTTCGTCCGAGAGGTCGTATCCGTAAAACTCCCGCGAGGCGTCCCACGAGCGGTTTCTGTCGCCGAGGAAGGGAACCTGGCCTATCGTAAACACAAAGGCGATCACGATTGCCACAAGCAGCACCATGAACACGGGTTTGTGGTGTTTCTGCAAAACGATTTGAATCCAAGTAATCATGCTGAAAATTTTTAAAGGCGGGAATTTATCGCAGGCCGCCGCGCGTGTCAATCTTTGAAACGCGCAAAAAACCCTTCGGGGGGCGCGGATTTTGCGGGCTTGTAAAAATCGGAGGACCGTTCATTATGTGCGGGCGATGAAAGGCAAAATCCGTTCGGCGCTGATATTGTGCGCGGGCTACGGCTCGCGGCTCAGGCCGCTTACAGACAGGCTTCCCAAGCCCCTCCTGCCGGCGGGGGGACGCCCCGCGCTGTTTGCGGCGATGGACAAGCTGCGCTCGGCGGGGATTCGGGATTTTTTTGTGAACGTCCACCACCTCCCCGAGAAGTTCGCGGAGGCGTTCGGGCTTCCGGCGGGAGCATTCGCCGATTCGCGCGTGGCCGAAGCCCGGTATGGAGGCTGCCGCGTGCGCCTGGTATGCGAGCCCGAAATTCTCGACACGGGCGGGGCGGTCAAAAACCTGCTGCCGCTCTTGGATTTGTCCGAGCCGCTTGCGGTCCACAATGGTGACATAATTTTTTCCCAGTCCGCGGAGGGGTTTCTATCGGCGGCGGAGGCGAACCTTGCGGACGAAAATTGCGCGGCCGCCCTCTGCCTGCGCTCCTCGGGCAGCCTGCCGAACGTCGGCGTCGGCGAGTCAGGGGACGTGAGCGACATGCGCTTTGCGCTCGGCGCGCCGTTTGAGAGGCTCGCCCAATACGCGGGGTTTTTTGTCCTGAACCCGCCGGCATTCAAATTTTTTGCGGGCAGGGCGGAGGATAAATTTTCGATAGTCGATGCGTTTTTGGACATCCTGCGCTCTGGCGGGCGGATTGCCGGAGTTTTCGACGACGCCGGCGAGTGGGCCGACATCGGCACGCTTTCGGAATACGCCCGGCTCGGAGCGGGCGGGATGCCCGACGGGTGGACGGCGCTCGCGCGCCTTTGCATTGCGGGATTTCCGCCCGACGGCGGGGAGGTTATCCCCGTTTCAAAGGGGGCGTCCGCGCGGAAATTTTACAGGTTCGCGCGGGGCGGCGATAGGCTGGTGGCGTGTTTTTACGCCGAAAATCCCCGCGAGAATTTTCTGTACGCGCCCCTCGCCGAATTCCTGCGTTGCCGCGGGATTCCCGTCCCCGCGGTGGCTTTCCACGACCCGCAAAGCCGCATGATCGTAATGCGCGACGCCGGCGCGCGCGACTTGGGAGCGGTTCCTCCGTCCGGCAGGCGGAAATTCTATTTTGAAGCCCTGCGCGCGGCGAAAAAAGTCCATTCGATTTCCGCCGGAGAATTCGCGCGCGCCGGAATCGAATTGTGCCCGCCGTTCGACGGGGCGCTGTACGCCTGGGAACAGAACTACTTTTTCGAGGAGTGCGCGCGCGGAGTTTTCGGAATCGGGCTTCCCCGCCCCGAGGAGGATTTCGGGACGCTCTCGCGGGAGCTTTCGGGATTTCCGCAGTCGCCGCTTTTGCGCGACTTCCAGTCTCAGAACGTCATAGTTTCCGAAGCGGGGGAAATCTCGCTGATAGACTTCCAGGGCATGAGGTTCGGCAATCCCCTTTACGATATGGCGTCGCTGTTGTTCGACCCGTATGTCGAGCCGTTCGGCGAGGAGTTTATAGACGCCGCGCTGCGCGAATACCTGTCATTTATGCCGCGCGCGGATTTTCCGGACTTTGCGGAATCCAAGAGGATGCTGAATTTTGCGGCGGTGGAGCGGCTTTTGCAGGCGCTCGGGGCGTACGGGTTTTTGTCGCGCAAAAAAGGCATGGCGGAATACGGAAAATATTTCGGGCCCGCCGCCGAAAATCTTCTCTGCCGGGCGCGCTTGTGCGGGCTGGAGGGCTTGCGCGAATTTGCAGAGTCCATTTTGGAAAAATTGCGGAAGTGAAATTTTCCGCGGTGGCGGGCGCCGGGCCCTTTGGCGGAATGGGGCGGGAACTTTGGAGATTGTTCCCGCTGGCGCGTGGGCGAAGCCTTATCCTGAGTCTGGCCGCTGGAATGGAACGGGGGAGGCGAACGCGCTGACGTTTGCCGTTCCCGAGCCCGCGGGATCGCCCTCGCGCTCGCCTCGCGTTTGCTGCGGCGAGAAGGAGGCGTCGACGTCCATTTTGGAATTTTTCCAAAGGTGCGGCATGGTTCGGGCGGCGCGCAAAAATTCGCGCCGCCCGCCTTTTTTTCCCGAATGGCGCGGGGATTGCGGAATTTTTCCGCCGCGGCGCGCAGTTGGGGGATTTCTTTTTTTGCGTGCGGTTTTCTAAGGGTAAAATAGGGCGGCGGAGGTTTTTGGGGAAAAGCGTGCGGCTTTCCGCGCCGGAGAAAATGAAAGTTTGTCGGAGGTGTGCGGGCGGGAATCGCGGGAAGGGGAATTTGTTTCAATTTAATCTTGACTTTTTTATGGACATCGCATAATCTCGCCCAAAATTAAAGAGACATATGAATATATTAAAGGCAATTTCCGCTTCCGCCCCCGTTTGCGCGCTTTCCGCGCTTGCGCTTTTTCCCCCGCCTCTCCGGGCGGATCTTCCGGCTTCTCCGCTCGCCGGCGAATACACCGTCACCGGCAGCGAGACGATCCACGGCGAATGGTGGAACACCTACGAAGTGGCGGAAGGCGGCGTCTTGAACATTTTGGGCGAATACGCGCAGCTGCAAGTGAACTACGCTTTCAATTCCGCCCCGACTTTTTTCGGAGGCGGAACGGTAAACATAGGTTCCGACACCGAGTACGGAAGGATAACCGTATCAAACTCGTCGTCTTTCAACGACAGCTGGAATAATATCATAAACTTTACGGGCACGATAAATGTCGGAGCGCGCGGGGATTTTTCCATATCGGGCGGCTACCCGTCTCACTACGGAGCGATTTTCTATATCGGTGCCCTCAACGTCGACGGCACGGTTTCGGTGATGTCGGACGCGGAAAACAACCTTTCGTATTTCAGGATAACAAACCTTGCCATGCGCGAAGGTGGTCTGCTTGCGAGCGCGATTGACCTTCAAAGCTCCGACGGAAGCGTGTACGACTTTTACGGGAACGGGCTTACCGCGCCGCGTCTAAGGGTTTCAGCCGCGACTACGATCAATCTTCGCGCCCAAAACGTTCTGGACAATTTGTCCGCCATAGATTTCGACAGCAACAACGCGTGCGTCTTGAAGATAAACGCGGATGCGTCCAACGCGGTGAACATACTTACATTGCGCTCAAATTCCACGTTGGAACTCGCGATCGCAGAGGGGCAGACCCTGCTCGTAAAATCCTTGAGGAGCAGGGAGGGCGATGGGGAAAACATGTCGATAATTTTCCGCAGTTACATAGACGGCTCTTTCATGCTCGGCAGCTCCGATATATGGATAGAGGACAACCGCCTATATCTGCCGTCCACCGACGCGTACATCGACCTATTCGCCCGCGACTCGGCGGGCGGCGCGCTCGAAGGCGTCTGGTCGCTCGATTGGAACGGGGAGGCGAACGTGCTGCATTTTGCCGCGGTTCCCGAGCCCGCGTCCGCCGCCCTGCTGGGGATTTTCGCCTTAATTTTCGCCGCGCGCGCCCGCCGCCGGTTTTAGGGCAGGAGGAACGTCCTGAGGCGCCCGAGACCCTGTTTTCGCGGATGTCTTTGATATTTCGCCGCGGGCGGGATTCGCCCCGGCGTTTTTTTTGCGCGGCGCGGAGTCGGCGGTACGGTATGCCCGAGCCGCGCGGAGGGGCGATTGCGCGCGTCAGGCGAATGCGGACGGCGTCCGCATTTGCGGCGAAAATTTCGCCGCGTTTAAATGTTTTCGAGAATAATTAGATTAATCTAATTATTTTTCTTGACAAGTTAGCTTAGTCTAACTTTTATGGCTTTAAAAAATTTTGGGAGGGCAGCCGCATTTTCTCCGACTTGCGGGGCTCAGAGGATCCCGAAAAAATTTTTTTAAACCGAAAGTTAGATTAAGCTAATTATTTCTCGATCGGTTTTGGAAACTGATTTTGCAAACAATAAAACGAAAATGAACAGATCCGAAATCATATCAAAACGCCAGATTGCGGCTTTCGCCGCTCTCGCAATCGCGGGCTCGGCCTTTGCCGCCGAATCCGCGCCAGCAGCCCAACAGGGTTCCAAACCCGACGCTCCGGCGGCGGAGGCCTCTTCCGAAAAATGCCCCGCATGGAACGAGCGCGAAAGCCTCTTCATACGGGGCGCCGTGGAAAAATACGCTCCCGACAGCGGCTTTTCGCCGTTCGTGACGTGGACGGGCGAGGCGTGGGCCGACGTGTCGCGCGGCTCCAACGTGCACAGCCTTTTCGATTCCCTCTTCACCATTGGCTTTGAGCAGGATTTGTCCGTCATCGGCGGCTCCGAAGGCTGGGGCAGGATAGGGGTTAGCGCCTTCTATTACACGCAGTCCAACGACGGCAGCCTCGGGGGGCTGGATTCATCTCAGGGATGTTTTTCAAATATCGTGGCGGGCGAAATGGCGAGAGTCTTTGAAATCTATTACGCCAACGATTTTGAGACGAAGTTCGGCAACATAGGCTTCAGGATCGGCCAGCTCGCCGCCGACGAGGACTTTATGGGCATGGACTACTCCGACGTGTTCCTCAACTCGTCGCTCGGGGCTATTCCCAACGTCGCGCCCGCGCAGATGTTCTCGCAGTACAATGTGGCGACGCTCGGGCTCGTAGTCTACTACTCCTACGAGAATTTCGACCTGACCCTCGGCGTATACAACGGAAACGTCGGCGCGGACATATCCTCCAACAACGGTTTCGACTATTCGAACACCTTTGAGACGATAGCATTCTGGTACCAGCTCGGGTACAATTACGAGCTCGGCGGCCTCGCGGGGCGCGTTGTATTCGGCGGCAACTATCACAGCGACCCTTCAAAAGTCAACTTCGACCAGATCGACGCGGGGAGCTTTTATTCTTTCTTCATCGGCGTGCAGCAGGCCCTGGTGAACGACTCCGAAGGCAATGCGATGTTCGGCGCGTTCGCGCGCTTCGGCATCGCCCCCGACAGCAAATCGTCCGACCAGAACTTCTATACGGACTTCGGCATCAACTGGTTCGCTCCGATTCCGGGCCGCGGCGACGACGTGTTTGCGGTGGCGTTTTCCATAATTGAAAACGAGCGCGCATCCCGCGCGGAATACGCCCACTACGAAAGCGCCCTCGAAGTGACGTATAGGTGCCAGCTCACTCCCGCAATCGCCATACAGCCCGACATGCAGATTTTCATGAATCCCAACAACGGCGACACGGGCGCGGCGTATGTCGTGGGCGCGCGCGTGGAAGTGAATTTCTAAAAAGCATATCGTTGTAGTATATTGTAATTCTAAGCGCGGGGGCGACTCCGCGCTTATTTTTTTTTGCCCGGCGCGGGCCCCGTTTGCGGCGCGCTTTCGGGCGTCCGGAATTTCGGCGGCGCGCCCGCCCTGCG
>CAJMOT010000007.1 GCA_905214995.1 uncultured bacterium
AAATGACGGCCATTGCCATTTTGACGATCGCGGGCGTCCTCCTGATTTTCGCCGAGACCCTGGCGATGTGGGGGGCGTTCTTCGCGGCGGGCGCGCTCGCGTTCGCGGGGGCCGCGGCCGTGGCGTTTTTCGAATTCGGCGCGTGGGCTTCGGCGGGCGTTGGCGCCGCGTTTCTGTTGTCGTGCGCGCTCGCGCTGGTCTTTTGGTCAAAGATAATTCCAAAGACGCGCTTTTCGCGCGAAATCTATTTGAAATCCTCCGAGAGCGGCAAGTCTCCCGCGCGCGACACCGCGGGGCTCGTCGGGCGCGAAGGGTTGGCTAAGACTCCCCTCTGCCCGTCGGGGGTCGTCGAAGTGGAAAGCGGGCTGTTCGACGCCTCGTGCGAAGACGGGCATTGCGAGGTTGGCGAAAAAATTTGCGTGGCGTCTTCCTCGCCGTTCGGCCTCAAAGTCAGAAAAATCCGAAAAGGTTTATGAATATGTCCATAATGACCATAATAATGATAGTTGTGATAATCGCGGCGATAATCGCGTTTTTCGTGGTGCTGTCGTTTATCAACACATGGCTTAAAGCCCTGCTTGCGGGGGCGCCCGTGAGCATGCTGACGCTCATCGCAATGCGCCTTCGGGGAGTCCCCTACGGAATGATAGTGGATTCGCGCATAATGGCGGTGAAGGCGGGGCTGGATCTCACGATAAACCAGCTCGAAGAGCATTACCTTGCGGAGGGTTCCCTGATACCGACAATACAGGCGCTCATAGCCGCCGAAAAGGCCGGCATGGACTTGACTTGGAAGCAGGCGTGCGCCATAGACCTCGCGACAAAAGGGACGGGCAAGACGGTGGTGGAGGCGGTGAGAACCTCCATCAACCCGAAAGTCATAGACTGCCCCAATCCCAATTCGGGTCGCAAGTCCATAGACGGCGTCGCAAAGGACGGCATACAGGTCAAGGTACGCGCGCGCGTGACGGTGCGCACAAACCTCGAAAGGTTCGTGGGCGGCGCGCAGGAGGAAACCATCATCGCGCGCGTCGGCGAGGGCATAGTCACGACCATCGGGTCGGCGGACACCTACAAGTTCGTCCTTGAACACCCCGACAGAATTTCAAAAGTCGTCCTCGAGCGCGGCTTGGACTCCGGAACGGCATACGAAATCCTCTCGATAGACATCGCCGACGTCGACGTGGGCGAGAACATCGGCGCCAAGCTGCAGGAGGCGCAGGCAATCGCCAACAAGAACATGGCGCAGGCGCAGGCGGAAATCCGCAGGGCGGCGGCGGTCGCCGCCGAGCAGGAGATGCGCGCGAAGGTCGTGGACATGAGGGCGAAAGTCGTGGAGGCGGAGGCTCAGGTTCCGCTGGCGCTCGCAGAATCGCTGCGCAGCGGCAACATGGGCTTCATGGACTACTACAAGATGAAGAACATTCAGGCCGACACCGCCATGCGCGAAAACATATCCTCCGACAAGCCCAAGAAGTAGCAGCCGATGGACACGCTTTTCGAGCTCCTGCCGGTTCTGATCTTCCTGCTGTTCGCGGCGGCCAATTTCGCGCGCTCTTCCAAACAAGGCGGCGCCGCTCCGAATCCGCGCGATCCCGGGCGCGCGGATTCCGGAGAAGAGGACGAGGATTTCGACGCCGCGCGCCGGATGGTGGAAGAGCTCAAAAGGCGCGCGCGGGGCGGCGGCGGGGATTTTCCGCGCACTCTCGGCGGAGAGCCGCTCGTTTTCGAGTCCGGCGAAAATCCGGACGGGGAGGAAGCCGAAATTTTTGAGGAGGAATTTGGCGAGCCCGCGGAATCCGCGCGCGCGCCAGCCGCGGTTCCATCCGAAGCTTCCGGCGGTTTCGGCGGCGCCGATTCCGCGCCCTATGCGGACTATCGCGAAAGGCTCAGGGAAGTAGAGGAGTCCGACGCCTACAAGATGAAAGTTCCGGCGCATTTCGCGGAGCCGAGGCGGGATTTCGGCGGAGAGGGCTCCTTTGAAGTGGGCGGAGATTTCGGGCGGGACGCCTTCGGAGCCCGCGCCGCGTTTGGCGTGCGGCTCGAAGGCGGCGAGGATCTTCGCCGCGCGTTCGTTCTCTCCGAAATAATCTCAAAACCTCTCGCGCTGAGGCCGCGGGACGAAAGGCTGTCGGCATGGTGATATCAAAGGGCGAACTCAAACTCATAACCTCCGCGCGCTGCGGCCTGCCGCACGACCTGCTCGGAATGCACAAGTGCAGGGGCGGAATCGTCGTCCGCGCCTACGTAGTAAACGCCAGAAGCTGCAAGCTCGTCGATTTGCGCAAGCCTTCCTCCGCGCCGGCGGAAATGGAAAAGCTCGACCCGTCGGGATTTTTCGAGCTCTTCATAAAGGGCGCGCGCAAGCCGTTCCCGTACCGGTTCAGAGTCGAGCGGTACGACGGAAGGATAGACGAGTTCGCCGATCCCTATTCGTTTCCTCCGACCCTGTCCGAAGGCGAGCTCTACCTTTTCGGCAAGGGCGACGACAGAAAGGTTTACGAGCACCTCGGCTCCCGCATTCTCGAAATCGGCGGAGTGCGCGGCGCGGCGTTTGCGGTATGGGCGCCCACCGCGCGCCGCGTGAGCGTCGTAGGCGACTTCTGCGAGTGGGACGGCAGGTACTTTCAGATGCGGCCGCTCGGCTCGTCGGGCGTCTGGGAGATCTTCATTCCCGGGCTCGGCGACGGCGCGAAGTACAAGTACGAAATCCTCGCCGCAAAAGGCGGCGCGCCTTTCCTGAAATCCGACCCCTACGCCGCGCGCTTCGAGCCGCCGCCGAACAACGCCTCGGTTGTATGCGACCTCTCCGGCTACGAATGGGGGGACGGCGAATGGATGCGCCGCCGCGCCGAAACCGACTGGTCAAAGCGCCCGGTCTCCGTCTACGAGGTTCACTTGGGCTCGTGGAAGCGCGTGCCCGAGGACGGCTTCCGCCCTCTCACGTACGTCGAAATCGGCGAACAGCTCGCGGAGTACTGCCGCGAAATGCACTTCACACACGTGGAGTTTATGCCGCTTTCCGAATACCCGTTCGAGGGGTCGTGGGGATACCAAGTGACGGGCTTTTACGCGCCCACCCACAGGTACGGCACGCCGCGCGAATTTATGCGTATGGTGGACATTCTCCACCGGAACGGAATCGGCGTGATAATGGACTGGGTGCCCGCGCACTTCCCGCGCGACGCGTTCGCGCTCGCGGGATTTGACGGATCGTGCCTCTACGAGCACGAAGACCCGCGGCTCGGGGCGAATCCCGACTGGGGGACGCTCTGCTTCAACTACGGCCGCAGCGAAGTCGCAAACTTCCTGTTGGGCAGCGCGCTCGCGTGGCTCGACCGCTTCCATATAGACGGGCTGCGCTTCGACGCCGTGGCCTCGATGCTGTATCTGAACTTCTCGCGCGAGAGCTGGATTCCCAACAAATACGGCGGGAGCGAAAACATAGAGGCGATAGAATTTCTGAAGCGCGTCAACGAAATCGTCCACTCGGAGCACGCCGGCGCGATTACCGTCGCCGAGGAGAGCACGACTTTTGCGGGCGTCACGAAGCCGGTAGCCGAGGGCGGGCTCGGGTTCGACTTCAAGTGGAATCTCGGCTGGATGCACGACACGCTCGACTATCTTAAAGAGGATCCGATAAACCGGAAGTACCACCACAACAAGATGACTTTCCCGTCGATGTTCCAGTTCACGGAAAAGTTTATGCTCGTCTATTCCCACGACGAAGTGGTGCACGGCAAGAGCCCGATGGTCGGCAAGATGGGCTCTGGCTACTGGGACGACAAAATAGCGACTCTCCGCGCCCTCTACGCCTACATGTGGATGTGGCCCGGAAAGAAAACCCTTTTCATGGGCGACGAGATCGCGCAGGGGCACGAATGGCGGTATGACGAGTCTCTCGAATGGTCGCTGCTGAAATACATTCAGCACGAGGGCGTGCGCAGGGTCGTATCGGACGCGGCAAAACTGTATCTCGAAGACCCGAAGCTCGCCGAAAACGACTTCAATCCGATAGGATTCGAGTGGATAAACGCCGACGACGGCGACAACAGCGTTTTTTCTTTTTTGCGCTTCGGCAGCGACGGCAAAAAGCGCTACGCCGTGGCAAGCAATTTTACGCCCGTGGAATTGCGCTCTTATCGCCTCGGCCTCCCGTGCGGCGGAGAGTGGAAAGAGGTTTTGAACACCGACGCCGCCTGCTACGGTGGAGGCGGCAGGGGAAATATGGGCAGGGTTTTTGCGCAAAAGCGGAAGGCCGCGAACTTCCGATCATACGGCTGCGACCTCGTGCTCCCGCCGCTCTCGACAATAGTTTTGTCAAACGATTCGGAAGAATAGCCCCCGCGTTCGGTTCCCGCGCCGGCCGATTTTCCGCCGCGCGGTAGCGGCGCAAAGCGGACGTTTTTCGCAATCGCCTTCCAGCCGGCGCAAACGGCATACGGGGCATCTTGCGGACATTTGACCATTCTCCGCAATGCCGAGGCCGCAAACATTGTCGGCGCTTGCGGCGTCGCCGCCGTTGAGGGGAACTTGTCTTTGCTCCCGTTATTCCGCTTTGCGCCCGTTATTCCGCGGCGAGGCGGCGTTCGCGCAAACGAAGCGCCCATTGCCGGGGCAAATCCGCCTCCGGCAAAACGCTATCCGGCATCGGGGAAGACGGCAAGAGCCTTAGAGGTCTACGGAGCGGTAGGCGGCCACGAGCTTTTCGTCTCCGGCTTTCGACCAGTCGCTCTGCCCGTGCTCCATGCCTATTATTCCGCGGTATCCCTTGTCCCAAATGTGCTTGAATACGTTTTTGTAGTTGATTTCGCCGGTCGTGGGCTCGTTGCGCCCGGGCACGTCGCCGACTTGGAAGTACGCTATTTCGTCCCACGCCTCGTCCATGTTGGGAATCAGGCACCCTTCGGTAATCTGCTGGTGGTAGAGGTCGTCGAGAATTTTGCAGTGTTTGCTGCCGACCGCCTTGCACAGCGCGTACGCCTGCGGAATGCGTTTCAGCCAGAGGCTCGGGTGGTTCTTTATGTTAAGGGGTTCGAGAACTATCGTCGGCCCGTTGTTCTTTTCGAGAACTTCGCAGATGCGCTTCAAGTGGTCGGCGACATTGGCGAACTGGTATTCGTATTCGAGGCTCGGGTCTTCGAGCCCGGGAACCACCGTGCACCACTTGGCGTTGACCCTCTTTGCGAGCTCGCAGACGTTCTTCATTTTGTCGGCCCAGTATTCGCGGCAGGCCTGGGGGTCGCGCTGGCGCTTTTTCATGTCGATGCGGTTGCCTGTCATGGAGGCGTTGTTCCATTCGGCGTGGGCGACGAACACCCCCATCTCCATGCCGAGCTTTTCCATTGTCTTGGCGATGGCGTCCTGGACTTCTCGCGGGCGGCCGGGCATTCCGTTGTCTTCGAGCGCCCTGAAGCCCCTGTCGTAGAAATAGCGGATTTTGTCTTCGGGCGACATTCCCTTGCATGTTTCGCGCATTTGCCCGAGGTTCGGGGCGAATTTGCACTTGAACGCGGGATCCTTTCCTCCCGACTGGGCGAAGGTTGCGGCGGGGGCTGCGGCCGCGCCGCAGACGGCGGCGAAAGCGGTCTTGGTGAAATCTCTTCTGTTCATGATATGTATAATTGCGTTTGGATTGGTTGTTTAAAATTCGAGTATCTCCCGTTTTGCCCCGCAATGCAATTTTTTTTTGACGCGGCGCGCGGGTTTTCGGCGGCGTCGCCCCGCGAATTTGCTTGCATAGGGGCGGAATCGGCGGATATATGTCTTTTATGAAGCGTATAATTTTATCGGTTTTCGCGGCTCTCGCCCTCGGCGGGTGCGCATTTTCGGACGGCGGCGACGGCGCGCGCCCCGAACGCCGCAACGTGGCGGTCCAAGCGTATTCGATGCACAAGATTACGCTCGTCCAGACGCTCGAAAAGCTCAAAGGCGCGGGCATCGACGGCATAGAGCTGTTTCCCGGACAAAAGCTTGGAGGCAAGTATCCTGACGCCAAGGTCGGCCCGTCGCTGAACGCCGAACAGATGGCGTACCTCAAACAAATCCTCAAAGACGCGGGGATAAAGCCCGTGAGCTTCGGCGTCACCGGAGGGGGGAGCGAAAAGAACATAGAGGCCATTTGCAGATTTGCCAAAGAGTTGGGCATAACCCGCGTGCTCACCGAAGATCCGGTCGCCTCGTGGGAGATTTGGGACAGGGTCGGCAAAAAGTACGGGGTTACTATGTGCGTCCACCACCACGCCAAAGACAGCGCGAACCAGTACTACGACGCCGACCTCGTAAAGAGGTACGCCTCGCGCTACGATAACGTTAAGGCGAATCCGGACGTCGGGCATTTGAGCCGCTGCGGAATCGACCCCGTCGGGAATCTGAAAATCCTCGAGGGCGAAATAGGCTCCATACACTTCAAAGACCAGAAGGAGTTCGGCAACCCGAGCAACCAATGCGTGCCGCTCGACGAGGGGAAACTCGGGGTCGGCAAAATGCTGGCGGAGCTCGACAGGCAGGGCTACGGCGGCTTCCTCGTGATAGAGTACGAGGCCGACTGGGACAACAATCTCCCGCAAATAAAAAAGTGCGTCGAATACCTGCGCTCGCACTGATACGCTTCAACATCCAACCTTTTTAAAGACATGAAAAAATTTGCGATATTGCTTTCACTTGCGACGGCGCTCGCCATGCCGCTCGCCGCGCCCGCGGCGCAAAAACACCGCAAAATAGCGGTGCAGACCTACACCTTCCGCAATTTTACGCTCGAGAAGACCCTCGACATGCTCAAAACGCTTCCGATAGACGGGGTGGAGTGCTATCCCGGGCAGACACTCAGCGACAAGTTCCCGAACGTAAAGGTGGGCCCCGGAATGCCAAAGGAGGCGCGCGAATACATGAAAAAGCTTTTCGCGGATTCGGGGCTGAAAATGGTCGCCTTCGGCGTCGTCGGCAGCGACTCCACCAAGACCGAAAAGGACATAGATGCGGTCTGCGAATTCGCCAAAGAGATGGGCGCCGATAGGGTGCTAACCGAAAACCCCGTCGCTCGCTTCCCGGTATGGGACAGGGTCGGCAAAAAGCGCGGCATTAAGATGTGCGTGCACCACCATTCGATGACGAGCCGCAACCAGTACTGGGATCCCGACACCCTCGCGAAATATTCGGCCGGATACGAAAACGTGAGCGCCAACCCCGACATCGGCCACTGGTCGCTCTGCGCAATAGAGCCGATCGGTGCGCTGAAAAAGCTCGAGGGCAAATTCGCGTCGCTGCACTTCAAGGACCAAAAGGAATTCGGCGTTCCCAAAAACCAGTGCGTAGTTCTCGGCACGGGCGCTTTCGACATGAAGGGCATCCTCGCGGAGTTGGACAGGCAGGGTTTCGACGGCTTTCTCACGCTCGAGAACGAAAATATCCCCTCCGATCCGCTGCCCACGATAAAAGCGTGCGTGGACTACCTCCGCGCGCATTGAGGCGCGGCCCATATTCCAAGTAGGCGTGCGGCGCCCGCCTCTGAAAGGGCGCGGCGCGCGCCGAAGAAGTCAAATCCCGCAGGGCGACGGCTTTGCCTGCCGTTGCAATAATTTCCGCGCGCGATTTTTGAAAGCGGAGCTTTTCCAATGGGAGGAAACTCCGCCCGCTTTTAAGAGAGAGTTTCTCCCTGAAAACCGCGACCGCGTTTAAACGGAATTTACGCGGGTTCGACGAAGACGTTTTTCTCAATGCCGTCTATGGTTATGCGCAGCTTTTCGGGGGCTTTCGCGCCGGCCGCCTTTTGGATTTTTTCCTCCGGCTTTTTGAGCTCGAAAGCCGAGCGGGGCTTCTTGTAGAGATCTTCGAGCTGTTGGGGAAACATGGCGTAGATTACGCAGTGCTCGTCGTCGTCCTTTATGCCCTTTTCGCGCAGAGCCTTGCGCAGGTCATCCATGCCGGGCTTTTTGAGGTCTGCGGGGCGGCAGTCGATCGGGTCTTTCTTGGCCTTTTCCTGCGCGAGCTTGCGGACTTCCGGGTCGACGGGGGCGGGCGTGCGTCCGTAGTAGCCGAGGGCGATGTCCATCGCTTGCGGCGTGAACATCTTCCAGCGGCCAAATTTGACGTTCATCATCGCCTGGGTGCCGACGATCTGAGAAGTCGGCGTGACGAGCGGAATCCAGCCGAGCTTTTCGCGCACGTAGGGGACTTCCGCAAACACTTCGTCGAACTTGTCCTCCATGTTCTGCTCTTTGAGCTGCACGCGGAAGTTGGAGAGCATTCCGCCGGGGACCTGATAGACGAGGGCGTCGGTGTCTATTACCTCGTTTTTGAGCGCTGTGTAGAAGCCGAGCTTGTCGTAGACCCCCTGGAAGTACTTGCGCAGTTCGGCGAGCTTTTCGAGGTCGTAATCCGGGCGGCGCGGGTTGTTTTCGAGCATCGCCATCATGCGGGCGGTATCCGGCTGTCCGGTTCCGTTGGCAAACGGCGAAATGGAGGTGTCCACGCAATCTACGCCGGCGTCGATTGCCATGCAGTAGGTGGGCGCGCCCATTCCGGCGGTCTCGTGCGTGTGCAGAATCACGGGAACTTTTATGTTTGACTTCAATCCCCTGACGATTTCCGCCGCGACATACGGGGGGATCAGCCCCGCCATATCCTTGATTACTACCGCGGAGCAGCCCATTTCTTCGAGTTCGCAGCCCATGCGGACAAAGCTCTCGACGGTGTGCACGGGGCTGCGGGTGTAGCAGATTGTACCGTGCGCCTCCTTGCCGGCGCTCTTGACCGCATTGATGGAGCACTCCATGTTGCGGGTGTCGTTGAGCGCGTCGAAGATTCTAAAAATGTCCATTCCGTGCTTGGCGGAGGCGCGGACGAACGCCTCCACAACGTCGTCCGGAAAGTGCGAGTACGCCACTATGTTCTGCCCCCTGAACAGCATCATGTGCTTAGTCTTGGGGCACGCCTTTTTGAGGGCGTCGAGCCTGTCGAAGGGAAATTCGCCGAGGAAGCGCAGCCCCGCGTCGATGGAGGCCCCTCCCCACGTCTCGAGGGCGTTGAAACCGATGCTGTCGAGAATCGGGCATGCTGGGAGCATCATGGAAGTCGGCATGCGGGTCGCCGCGAGCGACTGGTGTCCGTCGCGCAGGACGGTGTTGTTGAAGACTACGGGTTTGTTTGTTGCCATATTTCAGTATTCTTTCTTTTGATCCGACCGCGACTCTGGCGTTCCGAAATAATTTTTTAAAATTCTGCGGGGTTTTGACAAAGCTTGCAAAAGTTTAAAAAACTACCATCGGTTGTATCGGATTATATTTGCGAATTGTAAAATAGGGGTAAAATCGCCCGCGATTTCAAGAAAAAACTGCCTATGAAAGTCTACCTGCGCACATACGGGTGCCAAATGAACGAGCGGGACTCGGAGCACATAGCGGCGGATTTCGCCGGCCGCGGCTGGGAGATCTCCGCTTCTCCCGACGATGCCGACGCGATAATCGTAAACGCATGTTCCGTGCGCGAACAGGCGGAGCTGAAAGTCGTCGGGCTTTTGGGCAGGCTGATTTCGGCGCGGCTGGCGCGGCCGCGCGGAGGATTGCCCGCAATAGGCCTCATAGGGTGCATGGCGCAGAACTTCGGCGCGAAAATCGTGTCCAAATTCCCGGAGATAGACTTTGTGGCGGGTTCCCGCAAAACGGCCGCAGTTCCCGACATCGCCGAGGAAATCGTCCGCAGGAGGCTCGCCGGAAAGGGGCACCCGCCTTTGCCCGAGGGAATGGGCAGGCGCACGGCGAGGTTTTCCGACGCCTTTGTGGACGTCTCCGACGACCCCTCCGATTTTTTGAAAATCGACAAGCACCTCTCGGCTCCGCCGAGCGCGCTGGTATCCGTAATGCAGGGCTGCCAGATGAACTGTTCGTACTGCATCGTCCCGAAAGTGCGCGGCGCGCAACGCTCGCGGCCGATGGCGGACATACTGCGGGAGATCGAACGCCTCGCGGAGCGCGGCACGCGGGAGGTCACCCTCCTGGGGCAGGTCGTCAACGCCTACGGGCGGGAATTTCCGCGGGAGGGCGGCATCTCCAACTTCGTGAGGCTCTTGCGCGCGATAAACGAAATCGGGGGAATAGAGCGCATAAGGTTCACTTCGCCGCACCCGTCGTATTTTTCCGACGAGCTGATAGACTCCTACGGATCTCTCGAAAAGCTTTGCGAATACGTTCACCTGCCTCTGCAATCGGGCAGCGACGCGGTCCTCAAAAAAATGAACCGCCCCTACCGCGCCGGCAGGTTTCTGGACATAGTTTCGCGCCTGAGGAAGCGCGTTCCGAACATATCCGTGTCAACCGACATAATCGTGGGGTTCCCGGGCGAGACGGAGGAGGACTTCGAGCTCACGCGATCTGCGTTCCGCGAAGCCGGCTTCGACATGGCTTTCATTTTCAGGTACAGCCCGCGCGCGGGCACGCCGAGCGCCGAAATGCCCGACGACGTTCCGGAGGAGGAAAAGCGGCGGCGCAACGCCGAACTGTTGGGCGAGCTCGAAAAGACTTCGCGCGCGTACAATGATTCCCTTGTCGGAAGCGTGCAGGAGGCGCTCGTCGAAGGCCCCGCGCGGAGGGGAGAGGGCGTCATGATGGGCAGGACGCGCACGCACAGAAAAGTCCTGTTCAGGGCTCCCGAAAGTCTCGCGGGCAGCCTCGCGCGCGTAAGGATATTATCGGCAACCGCGACCGCGTTGGAAGCGGAATTGGCCTGAGAGCGCCCCGCTTCTTTGCCGGTTTCGGCGGGCGCGGGAAATTTGCGCGTTGAATATTTCCGAAAATCCCCTAAACTTTTAAATGTTGCACCAAAAAATTCCGCCGAAACGGAGGGGTAAAATGAAATCTATTTTGAAGGCCGTTTGCGCGCTGGCCCCGCTCGCCGCCGCGCTGAATGCGGGAGAGCCCGAAATAAAGCCCGACGACTTCCGAAACGTATACGGAATAGCGTGGCGCGGGACTGCCGACGAAAACCTCGACTTCGCCCGCCAAATGGGCTACACCCACGTATTTTACCAGTGGGGCATGGAGCGCAACCCAAAGGCCAAGGGATTCAAGTTTTTTATAGAGTCGCCCGAATACGCGGTATATCCGCGCGTGATCGACACGACGAAAAAATATTCTCCGGAGCAAATCAGATGGTGGGAGACCAACTGTTCCCTCTTGAGCCTCGACAAACCGTTCCCGTGGAATATCGCCCCCGGGTGGCGAAGCGGCAAGGCGTTCACCGCCACGCTCGACCTCCAGCAGAAGAGGGTCATCAGGGAGATAACGGACAAGATAATAGGGCGGGTGAAGAAAATCGAGGAGCAAACCCCCGGATTTAAGTTTGCGGGGTTCGCGTGGGACGTTCCCCAGCCCGCCGGCGACTTCTGGGACGGGACGAAAGACGACTGGTTTGCGAACGGCCGCCAGGTGACGCTCGCGCACTGGACGGGAAAGGATTCGGGCGTAAGGCGCCCCGACACCGTCCACGACTATCCGACATATTCGCGCGGGCGCATGGAGTTTTACAGGCACCTCTTCGAGCGCGCGAGGGCGGAGCTCAACAAAGACGCAAAATTCATAGTCGAGCCGAGCGGCCCTTATGAGCAGTGGGTGAAATTTTTCGAATCCCCGCCGTACGGCGAAATGAAGCCCGAAGAGCGCAAAAAATATGAGGCCGACCTCGTGGCGGTTGAAGCCGCCACCGCGGATTTCGTGACGGACAAGCGGCTGTTCGCCAAGGGCACGGTAAAGCCGTCGCAGATGTGCTCGACGACGCCCAACGCTTTCGAAGAGCCCGTCTCGCGCGAGATTGCGGGGCTCGCGGCGGCCAACGGCGCGTGGACGGCGTTTTTCGGAATGCCCGAAGGCAACGGGCACACGCCCGGGTTCGGGAGCATTTCGCAGATGCCCGCGCGCCTGAAACTCGTAAAGGCCATACCCGTCTGGGAAAACATTCTAAACGTGCCGCTCGAAAAGCGCAAATGGGACGGCAAAACTTACGAGAGCCCGACGGCGCGGATTTCCTCCGGAGCCTATTCCGGCCTCCAGCCCGGAACCGACAAGCTGTTTTTCGTGTTTCTTTCGGCGGACGGAAGGGCGAAAATTCCGGAAGGGTACGAGGCGGGCCCGATATATCTCGCCGACGGCCTGTTCAGGGAGATGCGCCCGCTCTTCGACAACCCCAAAAGCTCGTACCAGCGCACTCTCCAAGACGGGCGGACGATGAAAATCGAGAACTCTGAAATAAGGCCGACAGCCTCATACATAATAAACAACGGCTATATAATGCGCCTGAAAAGGAAGGCGGAATAGGCTGCCGTTGAAAACGGCAGAGCGGAGGGGCACGGAGCCCCGCCGAACCTCGGCATTGGGAAAGCCTGCGGGACAATAGCCGCAGGCGGCGGCGCGCAAATTCGGGCGTCTTTCGCTTATATGACGCATTCAAAAAATGCGGCGGCTATCGGGCGGCGGACTTTCCGTTAACGCTTCCCCAGTCGCACATCGCGTCCAGCACGGGAATCAGCGATTCGCCCTTTTTGGTGAGCGAATACTCGACTTTCGGCGGTATCTGCGCGTAGGCTTTGCGCTCGACAATGCCGTCGGCCTCCAGTTCCCTTAGCGACGCCGCAAGCGTTTTGAAGGAAATCGTGCCGATTTTCCTTTTGAGTTCGTTGAACCTCAGAGCGGGGCCGGTTTCGACAATCCAGAACAGGATTATCATTTTGTATTTTCCGCCTATCGACGAAAGCGTGTACCCGAAGCCCGTGTCTTCGAGCTTAACGCCAGTTTTGCTGCACAGTTTGCCGGCTTTTCTCATGCTCTACTTTTGGTTAGTATATAACAGATTTGTGCGTACTTTACAAAAATTAAAAAATCCCGTATGATAAAATCAATGAAATTTTAAATTTATGGGCGGCAAAACGCCGGAGGCCAGCCGAAAATCCGAAATTCGGCGGCGGCTCCGCGCGGCGGCGGAAGCAATCCGAACGCCCAACGCCATTTGCGGCAACTGCAACGAAAGGAAATATCATGAAAATATTGGCAATCACAGGAAGCCCGCGCAGGCATGGCAATTCGTCGAGGCTCGCGGACGAGTTTATCGCCGGCGCCGAGGAATCGGGCTGCGAGGTAATCCGCTTCGACGCGGCTTTCAAAAAAATCCACCCATGCGTAGCATGCGAAAAATGCCATAGCGGCGACGGCGGATGCGCGTTCAAGGACGACATGCAAGAGCTCAATCCGCATCTCTTGGAGGCGGACGGAGTGGTATTCGCCTCCCCCATCTACTATTACGGGATGAACTCCCAAATAAGGAGCGTCATAGACAGGTTTTACGCCAACGACGCCGCGCTGCATGTCCCGAAAAAGACGGCGCTTCTGCTGTCGTTTGCGGACGATACTTTGGAATCCGCAGAGGGCGCAATCGCTTCATACAGGGGCATGGCGAATTTTCTCGGCTGGAAAGACGCGGGGGTTGTAGCCGCAAAAGGCTGCTACGCCGCGGGCGACGTCGAAAATACGGAATTTCTGAAAGAGGCGCGCCGACTGGGAAGAAACTTCTCCAAATGACAAACGCAATCGAAAGGAATATGATATGAGAGCCGACATGAAAGAATACGCAGAGGTTGAAAATGTCGCCAGAAAATTCGCCGAAGCCGTGCGCGAAGGCAAGGGCGCGATCTGCCGCCCGTATTTTCTGGACTCCGCAAAGGTGTTCGGATACCTCGACGGAAAATACCAGGAATGCGGCGCCGACGAGTTCGCCAAGCTTCTCGACGAAATGGGCTCGGACCCCGCGCACACCGCGCGCGTGGACGTTCTGGACGTAGAGGAGACCGTAGCCGTAGCGCGCGTCATCGAAGACAACTGGTTCGGGCACGATTTCACCGATTATCTTAATATGCTGAAAACCCCCGACGGATGGAAGATCGTCGCGAAAGTTTACAATCAAAATTCCGTCCGCGATTAGCCGGCGCGTTCGGGGAGGATTGTCCCGCTTTCCCGGGCGGCGCGCCGTTTCCCCGCTGATGGGGGAACGCCCGCGCCGCGCGCGAAAAGCTCCGGCAAAGGCTTGCGGAATATGTTGACATCGCCTTGGGCGTCAAAAGAATATTGCGCCGACATATGAAAGATTCTCCGCAGACCGGCAAACCCGACGACGGGCAGAACGAGGAAATCGTGTACGAGGAAATCGTCCGCCCGCCGTTCCCGACCGGCGGCGCGCCAAGGCCGCCGTTTGGAAGGTTTGCGCCCCCGCCGCCGGCTTTTGTCATAGAGGAGGAGATCATCGAGGAATTTGATGACGCTTCCGAGCCCACGCCGGAATCCGCCGCGGAAAAAGCGGAGCCCCCGCCGGTTTCGGCTCCGGAGAGGCCCGAAATCCGGCGCGCTCCAAAGCCCCCCAACCCCAAGCCGTTCAGGGCGGTTAATCCGCCGCCGTTCAAACATGCGGCTTCGTCAAAAGCCGCGGGCGGGCGTGAAAATCGTTACGGAGGCGCGGAAAAATCCAAATTCGTCCGGCTTGCGCTTGCAGCCGCGGTGTTTGCGGGCCTGTGCATCGGCATTTTCTACGCCTTCAAAAGCAATCCTTACGCGGCGTCCATTCTCTCGCCCGAGGACGCCGAAGCCCGCCCGCGCGAATCCGCGGGAATGGTCTTGCGCTTTTCTTCCGACGAAATGACGGAGGCCGCGAAAAAGTTTTATTCCAAATTGTCGAATCCGCTCACGCTGGAAAACCTGCGCGACATAATCATAACGGGCTCGATAACCATGTCCGGAGGCCAGCCGAAAAATTTCTACTGCATAAAGAGGTACGATTCCGGCGCATTCCTCAAAATAGGCTCCGGAGACGATGAGAATACCTATCTGCTGCCCGCGGGCGGCGGGGCGTTCCTGCTTGAAGAGGGCAGAACCGGCGGGCGGAAAACCGCCCTCGACGCGGAGAGGGCAGCCCTATTGCGCGCCCTGACCGAGTGGGACGAGGCCATCTTCCCGTCCGCGTTTGCCTCGGATATTCCGGAGGGGAGGGGAAAGCCCGAGTTCAAGTTTCTCGGCAACCGCGAATTTTTCGGCAAAAAGGCCGAGGCTGCGGAGGCGGTTTTCGAGGGCGGCGACAGGACGACTTTCTTCTTCGACGCGGAATCGGGCTTGCTCTCGGGAATTTCCTTCCCCGCGAACGGATCGGAGATGCGGGTCGCCTTTTCCGACTACGGCGACGCGGACGGCGTGTACAAGTTCCCGATGACGCGCGCGGTGTTTTTGGGCGGCAGGAAAATCGCCGAGCTCGACGTGTCCTTCGCGTCCGTAAACAGGGGGCTGTTTTTCCCGATGTAGCGTGGCGGCCGCATGGAAAATTGTCGGCGGCGCGGCAAATTTTAAATTGCATACGCGCGGATTATTCCAATCATTGTCCGAATGGAAGGTATTCCGCCGATAGAACCTTTTTTGATCCGCCTCGACACCCTCACGAAAAAGATGGGGGAGCCGGATTTTTACAGCGACCAGCGCGCCGCGAGCGCCGTGTCGCGCGAGCACCAGCACCTGTCCAAGCTCCGCGACGCCTACAAAAAACTCGAAAACGTTTTTTCCCAAATAGCGGAAAACCGCAAAATCGTCGATGACAACTCCGACCCCGAGCTCGCCGAAATGGCGCGCGAGGACATGGAGTCGCTCTCGGCATCCGCGGAGCCGCTGAAAAACGAAATCCTGCGCATGATGATTCCGCCGAACCCGACGGATTCGCGCAACACGGTGGTTGAGATCCGCGCGGGCACGGGCGGCGACGAGGCCTCTCTGTTCGCCGCAGACCTGTACAGAATGTATTGCAGGTACGCCGACTCGAAGGGCTGGAAGGTCGAAAATTTGAGCTCCAGCGAATCGCCCGCGGGCGGCTTCAAGGAAATATGCTTTCTTCTCTCCGGCGAGGACGTCTACCGGTCGATGAAATACGAGAGCGGCACGCACCGCGTGCAGCGCGTGCCCGTTACCGAGGCGAGCGGCAGAATCCACACTTCCGCGGCGACCGTCGCCGTCCTCCCCGAGGCCGAGGAAGTCGACATCCAAATCCCTCCGCAGGACATAGAGATTTCGATTGCCCGCGCGAGCGGCCCGGGCGGGCAGGGAGTCAACACCACCGATTCCGCCGTCCAGATTCTTCACAAGCCCACGGGCATGATAGTCAAATGCGCCGACGAGCGCTCGCAGCTCAAAAACAAGACGAAGGCGCTGAAAGTGCTGCGTTCCCGCCTGCTCGAGCTCAAGCAGAAGGAGGAGCACGAAAAGTACGCGCAGAGCCGCCGCCAGCAGATAGGCTCGGGCGACCGTTCCGAGCGCATACGCACCTACAACTATCCGCAGAGCAGAATCACAGACCACCGCATAGGGCTTACCGTCCATTCTCTCCCGCAGTTCATGGACGGGGAAATCGAGGAGATGGTGCGCGCCCTCGAGGACGCAGACTACTCCCAGCGCATTCGCGAGCTCGTCGAGGGCGACGGAAAGTAAGTGCAGACCGTACTCGAAATACTCTCCAAAACGGAGGCGTTTTTCGCCCAAAAGGGCGTGCCGTCGCCAAAGACCGACGCGCAGCTGCTGCTCGCGCACGCGCTCGAATGCAAGAGGCTCGAGCTCTTTCTGCGCTTCGACGAGCCGCTCTCGGAAGAGAGGCTCGCGAAAGTCCGCGAACTCGTGCGCAGGAGGGGCAGGCGCGAGCCCTTGCAGCACATACTGGGTTCGCAGGAGTTTTTCGGGGCCTCGATAAAGTGCGACGCGCGGGCGCTGATTCCGCGCCCCGAAACCGAGGAGCTCTGCGAAATAATATCGGAAAAGTTTTTCCCGGACTGCGGCGCGCCGCTCGAAATTCTCGACCTCGGGACGGGCGGCGGCGCGATAGCCGTCTCCCTTGCGCTGCGCTACCCGAACGCCCGCGTGGAGGCTGTGGACAAGAGCGCGGACGCCCTCGCCCTCGCCCGAGAAAACGCGGCTTTGAACGGCGCGCGCGTCGAATTTGCGGAGTCCGACTGGTTTGAAAGGGCGGGGGAAGGCTACGACCTGATAGTTTCCAACCCGCCGTACCTCACGGAGGAGGAGGTCGCCGCGGCGGAGCCCGAAGTGCGCGCGCACGATCCAATATGCGCGCTCGTTTCGCCCGACGGCGGAATGGCGGACTTGAAGAAAATCCTGTTCGGCGCGGCGGACCGGCTGAAGCCCGGCGGGATTCTCGCGCTCGAGTGCGGGCTCGGCCACGCCGAAAAGCTCGCCGAAATGCGCGCGGACGCCGGATTTGCGGGTGCGGAAATTTTTCGGGACGCCTCGCGGCGCGCGCGCTTTGCGGCGTTTGCAAAGGGCGGAAATCGGGCCGTTTGATCTCTCCCGGACCCGTCGGTTTCGCCGCGTTTCGGCGGGGACTGCGGCCTTTGCCCGAATATTTCCGCGCCGGCGCGCTTTCCCGCCCGTGCGGGGCGTTTCGCGCCGCGCGCCGGAAGCGGAATAAAAAAGCTTGCAATGGCAAAAATTTTTCCGCTTAATGAAATTTTATTTACGGCGTGGTAGCCAAGTGGTAAGGCATGGCTCTGCAAAAGCTTGACCGTCGGTTCGATTCCGACCCACGCCTGAATAAAAAGCCGCAGCCCTGACGGATTGCGGCTTTTTTCGGCGCGCCATACTGCGCCGCCTCCGCCGAAAGGGATGTATTGGGGGGCGCGGACCGCGTCCGCCAGTCGGCGCGGCAATCCTATTTTGCGGGGGTTGCGGCGCCGCCTTTATCCCGCCCGCAAAACCGCAATGGGAAACGGCCGCTTTCCCAAGGGCTCGTCCCCGAAAAATTCTTGTTCGAAGTAGCCGTATTGCGGGGCGATCCCCGTTGAACGGCGCGCCCGCCGAAAGGCGGTTGCGCATCTCACGGCGTCCGCTATTTCCAAGACTGGAAGTGGATTTTCTCTTTGCGGAACCTGCCGGGATCGGGTTCGGGAGTTTCCGCGCCGTAGCCCACTATTATGAGCGCCATGGGCTCGATGTTTTTCGGCAGGCCGAAGAATTTCGCAAAAGCGGATATTCTCCCCTTTTCGGGGGCGATTCCGCACCAGCAGGTGTCGAGGCCGATCTCCTTTGCTCGCAGCAGTATGTTTTGGGCGGCGGCGGAGCAGTCGAACTGGCAGTATCCGCCGTCGGGCGATTTCAGCTGCGCGTCGAGATCGCCGCAGACGATTATCGCGGTTCCCGCGTCGGCGAGAGACTCGCAGTACGGGTGGATTTTCATTATTCCCGCAATCCTGTCGGGGTCGGTGACGGCGATGAACTCCCACGGCTGTTTGTTCATCGCGGACGGCGCATGCATCGCGGCGTCGAGCAGGTCGGTTATCTGCTCTTTCGTCGCGCGCCTTGAACTGTCGTACGCCCTTATGGAGCGGCGGGTGAATATTGCGCTTTTCTTGTCCATTGCATTTTTCCTTTCCGATTTTCCGGCGCCTCGAAACCTTCGGGCGCGCCTATTTGTACAAATGGAATTTCTTTGAGCTCTCGCGGAAGGCGGCGGCCTGCCGCTTCCACTTTTCTACAAATTTTCCGACGTCGGCGGCGCCGCCCTTGCGGGAGATTTCGCCCCACCATTCGGCGGAACCCGTGTGCTTGTTAAATAGCGACTGCTGCGAGTCCGTCGCGTTTGCGAAAATCCCCCGCCCGTCCCACTGGCACGCCAGGCGCATCATGTGGAAATTGAGCTCCGTGACGTTCAGGGAATTCCAGTCGGTTATTATGACGTATACGCCTTCGACTTTTTCTCCGCGGGCGTTTTTTGCGGCGGCGCGGCGGTACGACAGCCCCTTGATCCGGCAGCGGCGCAGGGCGGTTTCAACTTGTTCGGGAGTTTTGCCCTTGAAAGTCAGGAACCTGAACGGGTACTGCGTGCCGTAGCCGTGCTGAAATCCTCCGATCTGGCAGCCGAGCCCCGTCATTGGGTACCCCATCGCGGCGGCGACGGTGGGAACCGCGGGGCTGGTCGGCTTCCATTTGAGCCCCGTATCAGTCCAGAGCATAGAGCGTTTCCATCCCTTCATCGGAACCACCACGAGCCTGCCGTTGAGCCTGTCCCCGCGGGAAATTTCCATCGCCCCGTCCGTCCATTTGGCGAACCTCGCGAGCTCCCCCATAGTCATGCCGTGGACGTACGGCACGCGGAACATTCCGACGTAGCTTTTAAACTGGGGGTCGAGCCCCGGGCCGTCGACTTTCAGGCCGCCGAGCGGGTTGGGCCTGTCGAGGACGACGACGGTTTTCCCGTTTTCAAAGCACGCCTCCATCGCGCGGAGCATACAGCTTGCGTAGGTGTAAGACCTCGCCCCGACGTCCTGCAAGTCTATGACGAGGGCGTCGATTTTTTTGAGCATTTCGGGCGTCGGCTTGCGGTACTTGCCGTAAAGCGAGTACACGGGCAGCCCCGTGCGGCGGTCTATTTTGTCGAGAACCGGCACGTCCGCCTTCTCGTCGCCGTAAATTCCGTGCTCCGGTCCGAATAGCGCGACAAGCTTTACGTTTTTTGCGCGCCGCAGGACGTCTATGGTGCTCGTCCCGAAGCGGTTGACGCCCGCGGGGTGTGTGAGCAGCCCCACGCGCTTGCCCGCTATCGGCGCAAAGTTGCGCGATTCGAGCACGTCGATTCCGAGCATCACTTTCGGCGTCTGCGCCGCCGGCGCATGGCCGGCCCAAAGCGCGGCGAAAAATGCGGCGAAAATGCGAATAAAAGCGGCTTGCCGCTTTTTGATAAGGTAAAAATCGGGCATATCGGCAAAATTTTCCGTTCGATTCAATTTCCTATCCCGCGAGGGGCGCCCTTGCAAGCACGGACTTTGTTCCCGGCGGCGCATCTTGCGGAAAATCCGTGCCGAAAGCGCGCAAATTGTGGCGCAATGTCACACGCCGTCACACTTATGCCGCGCCCCGCGGCTCAGCGCCCGCCGGAATTTCCGAATTTCAACGCATTGGATATAAAATACATGCAAAATTGCGCTCCTCATCCTCAAAATTTGGCATGAAATCTGTTTACAATATTGGGAACACAAGCTGAAAAATCGGTAAAAAATATAGAATAAATAGCGAAGAAAACGGTCTAACTTAAACGGACACAACACGGAGGGGGCGGAATCCGCCCGAAACGAAAATGATAGGACTAGAAGAAAACCAAAAAGAAAAAGCGCTGACGGCTCGCCAGAGGGCTCTTTTCGTCAAATATTATCCTGTCATAAGGAAAATAGTCAATTCGATGAAGACGAAACTCCCCTCTTACGCCGATCTCGACGAGCTCCACTCCGCCGGAGTCGGGGGGCTTGCCGACGCCGTCCGAAAGCTCGACCCCGCGAGGGAAGGAAGCTTCGGAGGCTACATCTCGACCCGCGTCAGGGGGGCGATAATAGACGAGCTCAGAAGCCTCGACTACATGTCGCGTTCCGCCAGAAGCGACGCAAAACGGCTGGAAAAGCTCCGCGAAGAGCTCGAACAGCAGCTCGGCCGCGCGCCCAAAGACTCCGAATTGCGCGAGAAAATGGGCGTTTCCGAAAAACAGTTTGAAAAGATAATGCGGCGCACGCAGTCGTGCTCTTTCATATCGCTCAACGACTCGCCCGAAAGCGATGACGGAAACACGCCGTCGTTCTCGGAATCCATCGCCGACGAAAACGCGGAAACCGCGGTGGAGACGGTAGAAAAGAAGGAATTCGCCGAAAACGTGCGCAAGAACATCGCGCAGCTGCCCGAGAAGCAGAGAAGAGTGATAGAAAACTATTACTTCAAAGACAAAAAGCTCGGGGAGATTGCGAAAGAGTTCGGGCTGACGGAGGCGCGCATATGCCAAATACACGCGCAGGCTCTGAATTCTCTTAGGCCGAGCATGACCCAATTCAAAAACTGATTTGGCGATGGGCGCGCGAAACTGCCGCTGGCGCTCCGTTTTGAAGGAGCCGCCGCTGGCCGCGCGCTAATTGTACGCTCCCGCCGGCGGACTCTTTCAATTACTCGCCTGAGCGCAACCCAAACCCGAAAGCAGGGGGCAATTTGGAGGGGATCGGCTATTTCCGCAAGCGGAAATAGCCAAAGATGGCGACAGTTAAGCGCCCTTTCTAAGCGACGCGCCCTTCTTGATTTGGCGAATGACTCCGTTGGGAAAGCCGCCAAGACCGCTTGCGTATTCCAATACGCCACGCGCGCCCTTGGCGGCTTTCCCATACTCGCCTGACCCCCATTTTGACGCGCCCCAAAGTAAAAAGCGTCGCTTCTGAATAAGCCGCTCCTCCCGCGTACATTGGGTACGCTCCGGAAGCGGCTTTTCATATTTATAAAGGCATAACCCCATCGCGAAGCGATAGGCGCAAGCGCGCAGCCGCTTTAATGGGAGCGGAGCCGCCGCTTTCGCCCGCGTCCGAAATCATTGCTCCGAATCGGAGAAGATTTGGTTTTCAGAATAAGCTCTGGAAGTGTTGACGAATCTCATATGGGAGGTTCGTTTTTTTTGATGGGAATATGATGGGGATAGGCGAATTGTGCAGCAACCGCCGTAAAGGGCTTGCCCTTTTTGCCGCCGGCGTATTTTGCGCACATAATGGGGAAAGCGCCCTTCAAAGGGAACGTCGCCGCCGCATGGAGAAACCTTGCGCTTGGCGCGGTTGTCCCTCTCTATATATAAATATAAGTGCGGCGTTCCGCGTTCTTTTTTTTGCGGGTGCGGCGCGTTGCCGCGGGGAAAATTTTTCTGTTGTATTTTGATTTTAGGAGGGTATTTTGGCGGGTAAGATTTCATTATGGATAATAGTACACTCAGCGGTTTTGATCCGAAGTCGGAGCAGGGCTTCATATACACCAAGCTGGACGCCGCGATAAACTGGATCAGGGCCAATTCGGTATGGCCGCAACCGATGGGGCTTGCCTGCTGCGCCATTGAGCTAATGGCGGCCGGAGGCTCACGCTTTGACATCGGCAGGTTCGGGATGGAAGTCATGCGCTTTTCCCCGCGCCAGGCCGACTGCATGATTGTAGCCGGAACCGTCACCTACAAGATGGCGGGTGCGGTCAAGAGGATTTACGACCAGATGACGGCCCCGAAATGGGTGGTCGCCATGGGCGCGTGCGCCTCGTCGGGCGGAATGTTCAGAAGCTATTCCACCCTTCAAGGCGTGGACAGGATAATTCCGGTTGACATATACATCAGCGGCTGTCCGCCGCGCCCCGAGGCCCTGCTCGACGCCATGATTTCCCTCCAGGGCAAAATCCGCGAAGAAAAATCCGCCAGAAATCTGTTTTCGGCAAGGTAATCCGATATGGACAGCTCCAAAATCATTTCCGAACTCGGCTTTTTGAAGCCCCGAAAATCCGCCGATTCCGCGCTCGCCTTCGACTGCCCTCCCGAGCACCTCGTCAGGGCCGCCAAAACTCTGCGCGACTCCCACGACTGCCGCTCGCTCCAAGACATCGCGGCGATCGACATGGGGCCGGATTCCTCCCCCCGTTTCGGCGCGGTCTACCATTTTTATTCCCACTCCAAAAAGAAGTATGTGCGCCTGGTCTGCATGTGCGCCGATTCCGCCCGCCCCGCGCTGCCGTCGCTGTGCGGCGTTTTCAAGGGCGCCGACTGGCACGAGCGCGAGGCCTACGACCTAATGGGCATAACTTTCGAGGGCCATCCGTCGCTTAGGCGCATAATGATGTGGGAGGCCTACCCGTGGCATCCCCTGCGCAAGGATTTTCCGCTCTCGGGCCGCGACGCCCCGCTCCCCGACACTTTTGCGGACAACGAGGACGCTGCGAAAGTCGTCCCCGCCCCCGAAGAGGGCGGCCCCTTCCACTCTCCGTCGACCGCAACGATTTTCGCGTCGCAGCGCGAGCCCCGCAGCGCGGACACCGCCGCCTCCGCTCCGGAAAACCCCTAATTTCCCGCAAATGGACAAGGAATTCACATATCCCGAACCCGCCAATCTCGGCGCGGACAGAATCGGCGAAAAGATGGTCGTAAACCTCGGGCCAAACCACCCCGCGACCCACGGCGTTCTCCGTTTGAAGCTCGAGCTCGACGGGGATCTCGTCACGCGCTGCGACCCGATGGTCGGCTACCTCCACCGCGGGCAGGAGAAGCTCGCGGAGAACATGACCTATAACCAGTTCATTCCGTTCACCGACAGGCTTGACTATCTCGCCCCCCTATGCAACAACATCGCCTACTGCCTTTGCGCCGAAAAGCTCGCGGGCATAGACGCCACTCCGCGCTGCAAGGCCCTGCGCGTGATATGCTGCGAGCTCTCCCGCATAGCCAGCCACCTGATAGGCATCGCCGCCTACGGCATGGACGCGGGGTCGTGGACGGTGTTCATGTACTGCTACACGCAGCGCGAAAAGCTCTACACGCTCTTCGAGCAGCTGACTGGCGCGAGGCTTACGACGTCGTTCGCGCGGGTCGGCGGAATGCGCCGCGATATTCCCGAGGGCTGGCTCGGCAACGTCAACGCCTTTTGCAACCAGTTTCTTCCGGCGCTCGACGAGATTGACGCGCTGATTACCCGCAACAAGATTTTCATGGACAGAACCGTGGGAATCGGCGTCATAAGCCCCGAAACCGCCATGCAGTGGGGGCTGACGGGCGCCAACCTGCGCGGCAGCGGGGTTTCGAGCGACCTGCGCAAGGACGTGCCGTACCTCGGGTACGAGGACTACGATTTCGACGTCGCAATAGGCGTCCACGGCGACTGCTACGACAGGTGGCTCGTGCGCATAGAGGAGATGCGCCAGAGCGTGCGCATAGTCCGCCAGGCGATAGAGAAAATGCCCGACGGGCCGATAGACGTGGAAAATCCGCGCATTGCGCCCCCCGAAAAGACGAAGGTTCTCAAAAATATGGAGAACCTGATCAACAATTTCATACTCACGACCGAGGGGCCCGACATTCCGGCGGGCGAAGCCTATTTCGAGGCCGAAAACCCAAAGGGCGCGCTCGGGTTTTTCATAATATCCAACGGCGGCGGCGTCCCGTACCGCGTGAAAATCCGCGCGCCGTCGTTCGTGAGCCTGTGCGCGATGCAGGAGCTCATTCCCGGCCACCACATAAGCGACGTGCCGATAATTCTCGGCTCAATGGACTTCGTCCTCGGAGAGTGCGACAGATAGGCTTTGACAATGGAAATCCCACCCGAAATCGACAAGAAATGCGACGAGCTCATCGCCCGATACCCGCGGAAGAAGTCCGCGGCGATGCTCATTTTGCACCTTATTCAGGAAAAGCTCGGGTATTTTGACGACGACGCGATAAAATTCGCCGCCGGCAAGCTCGGCGTGCGCCCCATCGAGGTCTACGGAATGATATCGTTCTACCCGATGTTCACCACGGCCCCGCGCGGCAGAATCCACATAAAAGTCTGCCGCACGCTCTCGTGCGCGATGGCGGGCTCGGTGAAGCTCGGGCACGAAATTTCCAAGCTCGTGAACTGCCCCATAGGGGAGACGCGCGGGATATACACGCTCGAATTCGTCGAATGCCTCGGCAACTGCGTCAAGGCGCCGAACGTGCAGGTCAACGACAAGCTCTTTGAGAATGTCGCCCCCGAGGAGGCCGACAAGTTTATCGAAAAAATTTCCGCGATGGACGCGGACGGGTCGCTCGCTCCCGCGCCGTTTGACGCGGAGCCCAACGCGGAGGGCGATTTTGAGTCGCCCGCATACAAGGGGTAGCGCTATGCCGGCAGTCGAAAACAGAATAATTTACAGCCACATAGATGTGGAAGGCTGGAACGCCTCCATTGAAAAGTACGTGTCGGACGGCGGGTACGAGACGCTTTCGCAGTCCGTGAAGCGCCCGCGCGAAGATCTCTGCGCCGAGGTCGAGAAGTCGAAGCTCAAGGGCAGGGGCGGGGCCGGATTCCCGACGGGCATGAAGTGGAAATTTCTCGACCGCAAGAGCGGCAAGCCCATTTACCTCGTCTGCAACGCCGACGAGTCCGAGCCCGGCACCTGCAAGGACAGGCTCATAATATACCAGGATCCCCACAAGCTCATAGAGGGCATAATGTGCGCGTGCTACGCCATAAACGCGGCGCAGGCGTTCATCTACATAAGGGGCGAATACGCCAACGGCTACCGCATACTTCAAAAGGCGATAGCCGAGGCGCGCGCGCGCGGATTCGTGGGCGAAAACATTTGCGGCTCGGGGTATTCGTGCGACATCGCCGTGTCGAGGGGCGCCGGCTGCTACGTCTGCGGAGAGGAGACGGGGCTGATTTCCTCGCTCGCGGGCGGAAGGGCTTATCCGAGGATCAAGCCGCCGTACTTTCCCGCCGCCATGGGCCTCTACGACTGCCCGACGGCGGTCAACAATGTGGAAACCCTCTGCTGGATTCCCGAAATTTTCAGGCGCGGCGGCGAGGCGGTCTCCAAAATCGGCTGCCCGTCCGACCCCGGCACGCACGTGTGGGGCGTCAGCGGCCTCGTCCAAAAGCCCGGCAGATACGAAATCGAGACGGGCGCGTGCACTCTCGGGGAGCTGCTCTACGACCTCTGCGGCGGGCCGCTGCCCGGCAGGAGGTTCAAGGCGGTCATCCCGGGCGGCTCTTCGATGAAGATCCTGCGGTGGGACGAAAAATTCCAGATAAAAAACCCCGACGGGACGGTCTTTGAGCGCAGGGTGGAGGACATTCCGCTCGATTCGGCGTCGTTCATGCAGTGCGGAACCGCGATAGGCTCGTGCGGGGTGATAGCAATGGACAACACCATCGACATGGTGGAGGCGCTCGCGAACCTCAACCAGTTTTACGCCCACGAGAGCTGCGGCCAGTGCACCCCGTGCCGCGAGGGCACGCTGTGGATGTCGCGCATAACGCGGCGGATATGCGAGGGCTGGGGAAGAATGGAGGACATCGACCTGCTTAAAAGCGTCGCCGACAACATATGCGGGCGCACCATTTGCGCGCTCGGCGAGGGCGCGGCGTGGCCGGCGCAGAGCAACGTCTCAAAGTTCCGCGACGAATACTGCGAGAAAATCCGCCGCCAGCAGGCCGTGGGCGGCCAGGCGAGGCTCGACAACAACGCATACAGACTCATTTAGCATGGAAACGCAACAGGTAAAAATTAACGTCAACGGCGCGGACTACCTCGTCAAGGCGGGGCAGAGCGTCTTGGAGGCGTGCCGCTCGGTTGGCGTTGAAATCCCGTTCTTCTGCTACCACCCCAACCTGAAAGTGGCGGGCTCGTGCAGAATGTGCCTCGTGACGATAGGGCTTCCGGCGCGCGACAGGGCCACCGGAGAGATGCTCAAAAAGTCGGACGGCTCGCCGGAGATCGCGTTCATGCCCAAGCCCGCCATAGCCTGCGGCACGAACGTCGCCGAAAACATGCACATAATCACCGACAGCGACGCCGTTAAGAGCTGCCGCGAGAGCGTCCTCGAATTTCTGCTCCTCAACCACCCCCTCGACTGCCCGATATGCGACAAGGCGGGCGAGTGCAAGCTCCAGGAATACGCAAACAGGTACGGGGCGGGCGAGTCGCGCTACATAGAGAGCAAAAACGTAAAACCCAAGAAGGTCGAGGTTGCCGGCAAGATAATTCTGGACAGCGAAAGGTGCATAGAGTGCTCGCGCTGCATACGCTTCTGCAACGAGTTTATCGGCAAGAGCGTCTTCGGGTTCACGAAGCGCGGCTCCAAGACGGAAATCGCGGTCTACGGCGACGACAACGACTCCAACTATCTGCTCAACGTCGTGGACGGCTGTCCCGTCGGCGCGCTCACCGAAAAGGCGTTCCGCTTCAAGATGAGGACATGGTTCCTCAAAACCGCCAAGAGCATTTGCGCCGAGAGCAGCGCGGGCGTCAACACCCGCGTGTGGTCGCGCGGCGACAGGATTTACCGCATCACCCCGCGCCGCAACGACGCCGTCAACGACGTGTTCATGAGCGACAGCGGCAGATATATGCACGAGCGTTTCCGCCCCGAAAACAGGCTGAAAGTCCCGCGCATAGACTCGTCGCCGTGCGACCTCTCCTACGCGGTGGACAGAGCGGTTGAAATTTCCAAGCTGGGGAGGCTCGCGATAGTCGCCAACGGCTGGCAGACGCTCGAGGAGCAGTTCATGATAGCCGCCCTCGCGCGCGAGTGTTCCGCGAAAGTGCACATGGCAAGCCACGTCGCCGAGGACGACGGCAAGCTCGTCTCCGCCGACCGCACCCCCAACATGCGCGGCGCATTCGTCACCGGGCTGATATCCGAGTATCCTGCGCCCGCGCTCGACGCCCTCGCGCGCGAAATCCGCTCCGGCGAGGTCAAGACGGTTCTCTGCTTCCGCGAAGACCTCAAAGCTCTCGGGCTCGACTCCAAGGATTTCAAGTCCGCCAACGTCATCTACTGCGGCGCGCTCGAAAACCGCACGAGCGAATCCGCAAAAATCTGCATTCCGCTGCGCAGCGAGTTCGAAAAGGACGGGCTGTGGATAAACCGCCAGTTCAGGGTGCAGAAATTCGAGCGAGCGGTAAACCCGCCCGCCGACAGCGTGGACGAAATAGAGCTGCTTTCGGCGCTGATGCGCAAAATCGCAAACGACTCTTTCAAAACCCCGACGGTGCGCGAAGTCCGTGAGCTCATGGCCTCCCGAATAGCCGTCTTGAAAGACTGCGCCGACGTCGGGGATTCCGGCGTCCTCATAGACTCTTCCGATTTCGCGGGCGTAAAATTCCCCGAGGAAGCCGCTCTGCATTTCGAGCCTTCAAAATAGCAAGGAGCCGCAATGAACATACAAAATTTCCCGACTTTCGAAGCGGTTTTCGCGTCCGCCGGAGTTTCGGCGTGCGGGGTTCTGCTGCAAATACTCTTCGTGCTTCTTGCGATAATGCTGATAATGACCTTTGCGGGCCTCAGCGTCGTCGCCGAGAGAAAGGTCTGCGCGTACATGCAGGGCAGGTACGGGCCCAACAGGACGGCGATACCGCTCGTGGCGGCGATACCGCTTGTAGGCAATTTCCTGAAAAAGAACGGCCTGATGCAGCTCGCCGCCGACGGGCTCAAATTCCTATTCAAGGAGGATCCGATACCCGCGCACGTGCGCAAGCTGTGGTATGTCGCGGCTCCCGTTATGGCGCTCGCGCCGGTTCTCGTGGTCGCGGGGCTAGTTCCTTTCGGGGTGTGGTGGGGCGCGGACGGAGCGGCTCCGGTCGCCGCCTGCGACATAGATTTGAGCCTGCTCGCCGCGCTCGCCGTCAGCTCGCTCGGGGTGTTCGCCTCGTGCATGGCGGGGTGGTCGTCAAACAGCAAGTTCCCGTATTTGGGCGCAATGCGCGCCTCCGCGCAGGTGATAAGCTTTGAGCTCTGTATGGGGCTCTCCGTCCTGCCGGTCGTACTCTGGATTTCGGGCTCCGTTCAAAATCCCCTGAGCCTGTTTGAAATAGGCATGTACCAGTCGGGCGGCTGGTGGTTCTGCCTCACGCAGCCCGTGGGCGCGATGATATTTCTGATATGCCTGTTCGCCGAGACCAACCGCCTGCCGTTCGACATGGCCGAGAGCGAAACGGATCTCGTAAGCGGCTACCACACGGAGTACGGCTCATTCAAGTTCGGCCTGTTCTTCGTGGGCGAGTACGGGCATATGGCGGCGGGCTCCGCTCTGTTTGTAGTTCTCTTCCTCGGCGGGTGGAATCCCCTGCCGGGCTGCGAGTGGCCGGCGGCTTGGGGGTGGGTTTCCTCGCTGCTGTCGGTCGTGACTTTCATTGTGAAAATCGCGGCGATGCTCTTCTTCATGATATGGGTACGCTGGTCGCTGCCGCGCTTCCGGTACGACCAGGTGATGCGCATAGGCTGGAAGGCGACCCTGCCGCTGGCCCTCGCAAACGCCGTGTTTTACATGTGTCTGGCCTCAATTTAACGGATATTTCCATGGCAATCGTAGTCGAAAGAAAATCACTCTCACTTCTCGAGCGCACGTATCTGCCGCAGATAGCGTCCGGGCTGTGGATAACGCTAAAAAACTTTTTCAAGCCGAAGGTCACCCTGCAATACCCCGACCAGCGCCCCGTTCTGCCCGACGGATACCGCGGGGCCCCGACGCTCGTCAAGGACTCTTTCGGGCGCGAGAAGTGCGTTTCGTGCCAGCTCTGCGAGTTCGTCTGCCCGTCGAAGGCGATAAAGGTCACCCCGGGGGAGATCGACCCGTCGGGCGAATACGCCTTCATAGAAAAAGCCCCGCGCGACTTTGAAATCGACATGCTGCGCTGCATTTACTGCGGCCTGTGCGAGGACGCCTGCCCCGAAAAGGCGATAGTCCTCCAAAAGGAATTTTCGATAAACGCCGATTCCCGCGCAAAATTCGTGCGCCACAAGGAGGAGCTCTACGCCCTCGGCGGCGTGTTGCCGGACAAGATAATGAAGTGGAAAAAGGTGAGGGACACCGCCGAACTCGAGGGGGGCCGCTGATGGAAACCGCAATATACTACGTTTTGTGCGCCATGACGCTCGGAGGGGCGCTCGGGGTGATTCTAGCGCGCGGATATGTCAACGCCGCTATGTCGATGCTGCTTTCGATGCTCGGGGCGGCCGGAATGATGGTCATGATGGGGGCGTATTTCGTGGCGTTTATAATGGTTAGCGTCTACGCTGGGGCGGTTCTTGTGCTATTCGTGTTCGTCGTGATGCTCATGGGAGAGGAAAAGGACGGCGCGGGGTTCGGCAAGAAGCTCGCGCTCGTGGGGCTCTGGGCGCTGCTCGGGGCGTTCATAGGCTGGGCGTCTCCCGCGTTTCTCGGCGACGCCGCCCTGCGCGCGGGGGCTCCCGCGGAGGCCTCTTCCGCTTTGGCTTCCGCCAAGAATTACGGGCTCGCGCTGTTTTCCGAATACATGCTTCCCTTCCAAATCTGCGGCGCGCTGCTGCTGGCGGCGATGCTCGGCGTAATCGCCGTCGCCAAGCCTCCGCGCGGCGGCGGGAGCCAATCCGAAAAAATTTAGAGATATGGACATTCTGAACCAATTCCTGCCGCCCGCCCTGATGCTGTTCGCAACGGGGCTTCTGGGCGCGATGTTCAAAAGAAATCTCGTTACGATTTTCATGTGCATCGAGATTATGCTCTGCGGCGCGACCCTCGCGCTGGTGGCTTTTGCGGCCGCCTACGGCGACGTGTCAGGGGCGGCGTTCGCGTTCTTCGCGATGACGATAGGAGCGGCGGAAGTCGCGGTGGGGCTGGCGATAATAACGCAGCTTTTCAAGGTTGCAAACACCGTCTCGACCAAAAACCTCAACGCGCTGGGAGACTGACGACATGGAGGCCAAACTTACGTTTCTGCTCTTGGCGCCCCTCTTCTCGGCGGCGGCAATAGTTTTGTTTTTCCGTTCCGGCAGGAGGCTTCCGGCGTTCATATCTGTGGCGAGCGCGGGGCTTTGCCTCGCGGCGGCGGTCTCGGCGATGGTCTCCGGCGCCGGCCTTTACAAATCGTCTTTCGAGCTTTTCAAGCTCGGCGGATTTTCTTTCAACACGGGGCTGCTCTTCGACGCGGCGGCGGCGAACATGCTGTTTGTAGTATGCTTTGTCGGGTTCCTGATACACGTTTTCAGCGTGGGGTACACGGACGGGGAAGAGTCGCGCGGCAGGTTTTTTGCGGGAATGAGCTTTTTCATGTTCTCGATGACGGGGCTCGCGCTCTCTTCAAACCTGTTCATGATGTTTGCGTTCTGGGAGCTCGTCGGGTTTTCGTCCTACGCGCTGATAGCGCAGTACTCCTCTACGGAGGCGGCGAAGGCGGCGTCCAAAAAGGCGTTTATAGTAAACCGCGTCGGCGACTTCGGATTTTTGCTCGGCATAATTTTCTGTTGGAGCGCGTTCGGCACGACGGATTTTTCGGAGCTCGCAAAAATCGTGGAGGCCGACCCCGCAAAGGCCTCCACCGGCATGGGAATGCTGCTGCTTTGCGGGTTCCTCGGAAAGAGCGCGCAGTTCCCCCTCCAGGTATGGCTTCCCGACGCGATGGCGGGCCCCACGCCCGTATCCGCGCTCATACACGCTGCGACAATGGTTGCCGCCGGCGTGTTCATGATGGTGCGCCTCTGCTCCTTCGGATTCCTGACGCCGGCCGTTCTGGACGCGGTTCTGATTCTCTGCTCGCTTATGGCGTTTTGCGCGGGGCTTTGGGCTTTGGGGCAGACGGACATCAAAAAGATTCTGGCTTATTCGACCCTCGCGCACCTCGGGCTGATGGGGGCGGGGGTCGCGCTCGGCTACGATCTGGCGATGTACCACCTCACCACGCACGCGTTCTTCAAGGCTACCCTCTTCCTGGCCGCGGGCTCTATAATCCACGCCTGCGCGCACGAGCAGGACATATACAAGATGGGCGGGCTTTTCAGGCGCATGCCGGCGACCTCCGTCGCCGCGCTGGTCGCGGCATTCTCGATTATCGCGGTTCCCTATTTTTCGGGGTATTACAGCAAGGAGGCCATAGTGCTGGCGTCCTATGCGCGCTCGGCGAGCGGCGCGCTCCTCGACAAGGTTTCGTTCTGGCTTGTGTTCGCGGCGGCGGCCCTCACGCCCATATACATGTTCAGGCTTTTCTTCAACGTGTTTTGCGGAACCCCCCGTTCTGAGAGCGCGGAGAAAGCCCGCGAGAGCTCCCTGTGGATGACGCTGCCGCTCGCGGTTCTCGCCGCGTACTCCGCGGTCGGGGCGTGGAGCTACGCCTACGATTTGGAATGGCTCGGCGGAAAGTGGGACTTCCTCATGCCCGCCGCCGCCACGAAATTTGTAGGCGGCCTGCTCAAACTCCATTCGCCGTCCCCCGATTCCGCGGAGGCCGCCCGCTTCGTGGCGGGAGCGGCGCTCGTGTGCACCTTCGCGGGCGTCGGAATAGCGTACGTTTTCTACGGCCGCAACCGCGGCTACGACCCCGTGCGGAAACGCCTGCCGCTCGTTTACGGCATTCTCGAAAAGCACGGCTGGTTCGACTGCGTTTACGGCTGGTACGTCGCGAAAGTCCAGCAGAGGGTTGCGGTGTTTTTGGCCACTTTCGCCGATCTGCTCTTTATCGAAATGCTTTGCGTGAGGGGCTCGGGCGTCGTGTGCGCGGTCGTCGGGCACGGCGTCAAAAAGCTCCACGCGTGTTCCTGCAATTCGCAGGTGAAGTGGCTCGTTTTCGGGGCGATACTTCTGTTCGCCCTCGTCTTAGCGTCATAGGAGGCTGTTTCAATGGAAGACTTTTACAAAACCGTTCTGAATTTGGGCGTCTACGCCCCGCTGGGGTGCGCGCTTGCGATCGCGTGCCTCTGGCCGTTTGTGTCGGCGCGCGCGGCAAAGGCGCTTTCGCTCGCCGCGTCCGCAGTTTTGGCGGCGGCCGGAATCGCCCTGTGGCGCG